>JBPCOQ010000113.1:0-19920 GCA_051000095.1 Bryobacteraceae bacterium
CTGCGGAGTCGAAGACCCCACGCATGCAGAGAAACTTCATGCGCGAGAACCGGGAGACCCCGTGGCTGCCCGTGTGCAGTGAGGCACGGGCCGGAGGGAGAACGTGATGAGCGATAAGTCCCTCACGCACGGCAGCGGGGAGTCGTACAGCGGCGTAGTATCTACGAAGCAGCCGAACAACAGCGGGACACCGCCGGCGGAGGTTGTGGAGAGAAAGCCTGCCCGTCCCGGGGCCGCTGGCCGAGGAGAACACGCAGCAGTCTAACCCGTACCGGGCGCAGAGCCGGGAAAGCGGGCCAAGCGGGCTGGAGCGTGTGCGCGAAGCAGCACAGAAGGATAGCAAGCTGAAGTTCACGGCTCTGCTGCACCATGTAAGCATCGACCTGCTCCGGGACAGCTACTACAGCCTGAAGAAAAAGGCGGCGCCGGGAGTGGATGGGGTGACATGGGAAGAATATGCGTTTACGCACGCAAGCGTGGAGGAGACCTGGAGGCGCGCTTAAGTGACCTACACGGGCGAATCCACGGCACGTGCGCAAGCGCATCGTGGAGCCTACGGCACGTACGCAAGCGTATCGAGCGCAACCGTCGCGAAGAGTCTGGATCCCGAAAGCCGATGCGTTTACGCACGCAAGCGTGGCCGGCAACGGCCACTGGGGATCGCGGCACTGGAAGACAAAATAGTCCAGTACGCGGTAGGGACAGTTCTCAACCAGATCTGGGAAGAGGACTTTCTAGGCTTCAGCTACGGATTCCGGCCTAGGCGCAGCCAGCAGGATGCATTGGATGCGTTGTGGGTCGGGGTCGTACGCAAGAAAGTGAACTGGATCATCGACCTGGACGTTCAATCTTTTTTCGACAAACTCCAGCATGATTGGCTGGTCCAGTTTGTAGAACATCGGATTGGAGACCAACGAGTCGTTCGCCTGATCCAGAAATGGCTGAAGGCGGGCGTCATGGAAGAGGGACAATGGCATGAGACGAAGGAAGGGAGTCCGCAAGGGGCGGTGATTTCGCCGATCCTGGCTAATCTCTACCTGCACCATGTCTTGGATCTCTGGGTGGAATCATGGCGGAAGAAGCAGGCGCGCGGAGAAGTTATCCCGGTACGGGCCGCAACCGGCATCGTGCGTTACGCGGATGATGCCGTGTTGGGGTTCGAGCATCGGGAAGAAGCGGAGCGATTCCTGGAGCACCTGCGGGAACGGCTGCGGAAGTTCGGGCTGGAACTACACCCGGAGAAGACAACCTTTACAGCCGTGTCGATCTATTCCTATTTTCATCGCTGTCCTTGCGCGACAGCGCAGGGGAACACGCAAGCGTGGCAGCCAAGCTCAAAGATACGGCACGTACGCAAGCGTATCCGGGCAAAGTTGCGGCCAGCGGATGCATGTGGCGCCTGCAACCACCGGGAAGTGGCTCGCGCAAGTGGTGCGGGCTATTTTCAGTATCACGCGATTCCGGGTAACTGGGCGCGACTGGCGGCGTTTCGCAAAGAGGTTCTGCGCATGTGGTATCAAACGCTCCGGCGACGAAGCCAGCGCAGTCGCTCACCTGGGAGCGCTTTCGCGAGGGCTTGGGCACCTTGCTTCCACTAGTTCAAATCCTACAGTCCTATCCAAACGAGCGATTCGACGCTAAACACCCAAACATCCGAGGCAGGAACCGTGTGCGTTAGGAGCGCCAGCACGGGTCTGTGCGGGGGGCGGGCAGCAATGGCCGTCCCTACCGCGACCCTGGCGATCCGGGGTTTTGGGTCGCCTGCCTGCCTAGATAAACGGCCTGCGGGCGGCATGTGGATGCACGCATTGACGGTCTCCGGCGTCTCATGGACGTCAACGAGCTCCCGTAGCCGCTAACGATTCCGGCGGCCAATACTTTCCTGAAATGGAACGGCTTTCCCGTACATCCAACGCCCAGGAGACCTTGTGTCTAGATTAAGAAAAATACTGCTGAGCGTTACCACTGTTGCCCTTGTTTCGTTGCCGCTGTGCGCGAAGGACCGTGATCAGGGATTTGCCGGGAAGTGGGTGCTGGATAAGAAGAGCACAAGTGCTCCGCAGGCTCCCGAGGATCTCCGGGAGGAAATCCGCCAGCAGGGCTCGGAGATTACGATCCAGGCCCGGTATAAAGAACCGGCCAACGGTATTACACCGCTTTTATACCTCGGCGTGATGGTATCCTCGATTCGCTTGACCACGGACGGCCATGAGGCCCCTACCCAGATTGGGCCTTTTCAATTAGTTTCAAAGACTACTGTCGATGGAAACAAAATGGAGACCGACTGGAATGGGGTCGTCAACGGCGATCCGGTACAGGGCCACTGGACGCGAACTTTGTCCGAAGACGGCAAACACATGACGCTGGACATCAAGGAGAGTTCCACCAAAGGCCAGGGTGGGCAAGCTACACTCCAGTTTGTGCGCAAGTAAGCGCATTTCATTCAAGCAAATTCGCTTTCCCGCCGATGAGTACAGTGAGCATGGCATCGTCTCCACTCGTATTCACCGGGATCACGTCGTTTTCGAGCGACTTCCAGTCCATTCTCAGCCGCGCGGTATCAATTGCGTCGCTCCCCTTGAAGGCGCTACAGAATCAACAGCTTGACATCACACAGAAAAAGCAACTGCTGGTGGGATTGAACGGGACCGTGGGAGATGCCGGCGCCAGCATTGCCGCGCTCGCCACGTTGTCTCAGAACCGGGCGCTGGCGGCGACCAGCTCCGATATTACGAAGGTTTCGGTGGTGAATAGCGGCGCCACGTCAACGGGCGCTTATTCAATTACGAACATCACGTCGGTGGCGGCTGCGGCGTCTGAAACATCGGCATCCGGCTTTGCTTCGGCGACCACCTCGGCAGTTTCGAACGCCGGAAACCTGAAGCTGGTCTTCGGCTCGCAATCCTATGACCTCACTCTTACCCCGGCGACAAACAACTTAGCCGGACTACGGGATGCGATCAATACCCTAGGCGTGGGTGTGACAGCCTCGATTTTGACGACTGGAACCGGCACCAATCCGAACTATCTGTCTGTCTCCGCGAATTCGACCGGCGCGACAACTCTTCAGGTGAACGACATTCCTACCGTGGGCCCTCCAGTAAACCTGCTTACCGCTTCGAACCAGGGCGCGAACGCCGTATTTCAACTGAATGGAGTGAATATCAGCCGAACTTCCAATGTGGTCAACGACGTCGTTCCTGGGCTCACCTTCACCATTCTCGACAAGTCCAGCTCGGGTCAGACGATCAATTTGGCTCTAAGCACCGATCGTTCGCAGCTTTCGAGCGCTCTCCAGAGTTTCAGCGTGAAATACAACGCGCTTGTAGACGCGGTGGATTCGCAGGTTGGTCCGGCCGCGGGGCTGCTCAGCGGCGATTTCCTGATCAACCAGATCGAGAGCGATCTACGGCAGGTGACCAGCTACCAGGGCTCAGGCTCGGTGAAAAGTCTTTCCGACTTGGGAGTTTCTCTGGACGCGAAAGGCAAGATTACCGTTGATCCGGCTGCTATTGGCCAATACAGCGATAGTCAGGTCTCGGATGCTTTCAAGTTCCTGGGTTCATCCAGCACCGGCTTCGGTGCGCTGGCTGCGAAATTTACGCAATTGAGCGATCCCGCCTCCGGCCTGATCGGCGTCCAGGAAACCGAGTATGACAAAAATAAGCAGGATCTGGCGGACCGGATTAATACCGTGAACGACCGGGTTACGAGCCTGCAAACCAGTCTTTCTGCCAAATTGCAACAAGCGGACGCCCTCATCGCGGAACTGCAAAGTCAGCAACAGGTCCTCACCGCAAGCATCCAGGCGATCGATCTGACGCTGTTTGGAAAGAATAATGCCAACGGGACTGTCGGACCCTGATTCGCTGCTCGAACAGCTTCAAAACGTGAATGACCGGCTGCTGTCGCTGAGCGCAGCCGACATTGCCGGGATCGGCAAAGCCATCGAGCTGCGAGGCCGGTTGCTGAGCCGAGCCGGTAATCTCTTGCGCACGGCTGTAAGCCCAAACATGTTGAGGGTTTACCGTGACGCCTTTGAAAAGGTTGTCGAGGCCGGCGATGTTGCAGTTCACCGGCTGCTATCGGTTCGCCTGGAAATCGGTTCTAAGTATCAGCGGCTGAGGCGGCTTAATCCAGGGAACGCTCCCGAGCAATCCGGAATAACGTACGAGATGTAAGGGCCAGACACATTCTGGAGCTTGGTTTGAATTTCCTGAGTTGCCGGATCTGAAGTTTCGGGCCTGCAGGATTATTCTCTGCCTCTCAGGATCGCGGCCATCACGCGAGGGCTGCGGCGTCCGTGCATCACGGCCACAACCCATAGAGGCTTTTCATCGGGAGCGTAGGCAATCAAGTATTCACGTACCAGACTGAACCAGAGAGGCCGCGAAGTGAGGTTCGGGCGTTTCTGGCCCTGATTGGGAAAAGGCACCAATGCGCGAATGATGTCGATCGGCCGCGGCCGGTTGTCCTGTGCAATGTAATGGCGTATGTCGTCGAGGTCTTCTGAAAGCTTCCGGGTGGAGTGCGTATCCGCTACTCATGCCGGGCGGTTGCGTTGCGCTTCGGGTTTCCCTTTAAGGCGGACGAAAGCTTCCTCACCATCGATCGGTTTCACTCTGCCGCTTTTCAGGTCGTCATAGCGGCTATTGAGCATTCCCCGCGTCTGCGTTAGCTCGTCAAGATATCCGGCGACGGCATTCTCAACAAGTTCGCCTGTTGCGCGTCCGGTTTCGGTTGCCAGCTTGTCGAGCTTGGCTTGCAGGTCGGCGTTGAAGTGTACTTCCATTCCTTCAGAGTAGGGGAAAATTGTCTGTCCGGCAATGGCGGAAAATAATGAGGCGAGCAGGGCGGCTCAGATTTCTTTTGCCCACCGGTAACTTGGCTCAACCAACGGACGTTATAGAGTTAATCCCCGTTACGACGGCGGGCGCTTCCCCTTTTCACCCAAAGAGCGTCCGCCTTTTACCTACTCATTGAACATCCCGTCAAAGAGCGGACTGCTCAAGTAGCGTTCGCCTGAGTCGGGCAGTATCACCACAATCATCTTGCCTTTCATCCCCGGCTCGCGCGCGACCTTGATCGCCGCCGCGGTAGCTGCGCCACACGAAATCCCGCTTAAGATACCTTCTTCCCGAGCAAGCCGGCGAGCCATCTCGATCGATTCTTCGTTGGTTACCAGCTCCACGCGGTCCACCATGGCGAGATCGAGAGTATCTGGGATGAACCCCGCGCCGATTCCCTGAATTTTGTGAGGGCCCGGCTTGAGCGGCTGCCGCCGCAGTGCTTGTGTGATGACCGGACTTCCCACCGGCTCCACTGCAATGGAGACGATCGGCTTTTTCTTCTCGCCTTTGATGTAGCGCGACACGCCTGTGATCGTGCCGCCTGTTCCAACCCCCGATACCAGCACATCGATTGCGCCGCCGGTTTCATTCCAAATCTCAGGCCCTGTTGTCCGCAGGTGGATGGCGGGGTTGGCGGGGTTCTTGAACTGCTGCAGCAGCACATATCGCCCCGGGTCCGAGGCCACCATTGCCTCCGCCTTTTCAATCGACGCTTTCATCCCAGCCGGGCCGTCCGTGAGGATCAGATTCGCGCCGAGAGCCTTGAGCACTTTGCGGCGCTCACTTGACATGGTCTCGGGCATGGTAAGCGTAATCGGGTATCCGCGGGCGGCGGCCACAAAAGCCAGCGCAATGCCGGTATTACCGCTGGTCGGTTCAATCAGCTCTTTGCCCGGTTTGAGAATACCGCGCTCTTCCGCGTCCCAGATCATGGAGGCGCCAATGCGGCATTTCACCGAGTAGGCGGGGTTGCGCCCTTCGATTTTGGCGAGAATGGTAGCGGGCGCGCCATCCACGATTCGATTCAGTTTTACCAGAGGCGTATTGCCAATGCTGAAGGAGTTGTCCGGGTAATACATTTTTAAATGTCCCAATTGGGAACATATTTCTTTTGGCGCTCTTCCCACGAGCGCGCCAATTCAGCGAAAGTTGTATGATCCACCTGTCCGGAAATCGCTTCGTCGACCCGTTCCCATAGCTCGCGGAACGGTGTCGCCGCTTTGGCGTTCCCTCCAGCTTTCGCGCCCTTGCCGCCTTCTACGAATCGAAGCACTTCACCGACGGTGATTGAGTCGGCTGGGCGCGCCAGCAGGTAACCCCCTTCGGCTCCCCGGCGCGACTCTACGAATCCTCCGTGTTTAAGACCCGCGAGAATTAGCTCGAGAAACTTCTGCGGGATCTTCCGCCGCCGCGCGATATCGTGAATCTTGATGGGCTCGCCGGGCCGCTGTGCCGCGAGGTCGAAGATCGCATGCAGGGCGTACTCTCCCTTTACTGAAATGTTCATCGAGCCCCGATGCAATCTCCCGCCGCCAACTAGAGATTGTACTCGCGAGCCGGCTGACTTTCAAACCGGTCCTTCGGTTCAACCATGCCACTGTGGCTCGTGGTGGCACCGTGGGACAGGCGGTCGGTTTGTGCCGCCTGTCGGCCGCGTGGGACAGGCGGTCGGTTTGGGTCGCCTGTCGGGGCGACCCGGTGTTTGTGCCGCGTGTCGGGGCGACCCGGTGTTTGTGCCGCGTGTCGGGGCGACCCGGTGTTTGTGCCGCCTGTCGGGGCGACCCGGTGTTTGGGTCGCCTGTCGGCCACCCGAGCCGAATGAAATTCTGGTAAATATCCGCGATCGCCATCTCGAGGTGATCGCTGAGACCTCACCGATTCGAGAGTGCTGGCGATCCGGCTACATGTATTCGGGGACGTCGATCCCGAGAACGTCTAAGGTGCGCTCCAGTTGCTTGCGGAAGTAGCCGGTTAGCCAGAGCAGGAAGGCGCGTTTCTCGCGATTTTCTTCCGTCAAAACCGGGTACCCGTGATAGAAAGCGTTGAAAGACTGCGCGAGTTGGAAGGCGTACCTGGCAACGTGGGCTGGCTCGCCAGAGGCTACCGCCCGCTCAATGGCCGAATCCACTTTCGAGACCGCGAGCAGCAGTTGCCAGAAATCCTCGTTTTGTAATTGCCGGCCCATGGCCTCGCGGTCGAGCACGCTCGAGAAATCGGGAAGCGCTTCGCCGCGCTCCTGCAACTTGCGAAGGATATTGGCGGCGCGCACGGCCGTGTACTGAACGTAGGGACCCGTCTCCCCTTCGAAGCTAAGCGCCTCCTGCAAATCGAACGCGATCACCGAATTGCGAGTGAACTTCAACATGAAGTACCGAAGAGCGCCCACTGCGATTTGCGAAGCCACTTGCCTCCGTTCCTCAGCCGGAGCGTCCTGATGCCGGGACTCGACCTCGTCGCCCGCCTTTTCAATCAGCTTGTCAATGAGGTCATCGGCCTTGACGCCGAGACCCTTGCGGCCCGCGACCTCTATGTATGGCCGCCGCTTGTCTTCTTCCGATAGCGGAATTCCAAGCTCAACGCAGGTTCGCGGGGAGAGCGCCACCATCTCATACGAGAAATGAATGGAACGGCTTGCCTGCTCCTCATAGCCCAGCGATCGCAAGCCCGCAACCACCACGTCCTGCAGATAGGACTGCCGTGAATCGATCACGTTGTACACCCGCTCGCCGCAACCGAAACTGGGCGCCTGGCCGGATGGTTCTTCCGTCGTGGACCAAACCTCGTGGCCGTCCGGATACTGCAGCCATCGGCGGTAATAGAAATCTTTGCCGAGCAGGCCGAATTTCCAGAGCTGGTAGGCGATGTCTTTGCCGACGTAGGTGACGGTCCCGTTCGAGCGCACGATCACCTTGCTATCCGGATCGTCCGTTTCCTGGGAAAACGCGGAGCCGGGCATGACCCAGCAGCCCGCGTTCTTACCTTCGGTCTCCAGATAGATTGCGTGGCGCTCTTTAAGCTGCTCGAACGCCTTGGCCCAAAACTGCAGGTGCAGGATCTCGCTCTCACGCGGAAGGACATCGTATTCAATACCCAGGCGCAACATGGTTCGCAAGTGAGCATTCACGATCGCATCCGCGACCAGATGGGCGAGATCGGCGGACGCACCGTCCCCGGTCTCGATCGCGTGCAGGGTCTCGTGGCGCCAGGCGAGGGCTTCCGGTTGTTCGTTGTAATAAGCGGAAACACGGGCGTAGAGATCCCAGCAGAGATAATCAAACGGCTGATCCGGATTGGCCGCAAGCCGGCGAACGTCGGCGAGGGACGCTTGTTCCAGGTGCTCGAACGCGGCGACTACATCGGCAACCTGCACGCCTGTGTTGTCGATGTAGTTTTGCACCTCAACCGGGTGCCCACTGGCCCGTAGCATACGAACAAAAGTGTCCCCGAGAATCGCGTTCCTGAGGTGGCCGATGTGGGCCGCTTTGTTGGGGTTGATGTTGGTATGTTCGACGATGATCTTGCCGGGCCTGGCCTCACTTGCTGCCCTGGTTGCTTGCAGCAGCCCAGTGCCGAAGATGCCGCGATCGAGACGCACGTTGATGTAGCCGTTGCCAGCCACTTCAAAGGATGAGACGCCTTCGAGGCCGCCCAGATCCGCTACAAGCTGCGCCGCGATCGCCTTCGGCGCCTGGCGCAATTGACGAGCCAACTGGAACGCAACGGGAATCGCCAGTTCGCCAAACGAACTCTGTTTCGGCTGCTCTAACGCGACGGGTGCATCGATTTGATATCGGTCGCGCAGGTGGGAAAAGACACGTTCAGCGATGGATCTCTCGAGTTGACGGAACACTATCTCAGCAGCCCCAGCTTGTCCAAGGGCCAGTACACGAAGACGGCTTTCCCGTAGATGTCGCGCCGCGGTACAAGCCCCCAGGAGCGGCTGTCGTTTGAAGAGCTGCGGTGGTCGCCGAGCACGAAGTATTCATCCGGAGGAATCACCTGAGACGCCATCGAGGTGTCGTCGCGGTACTCCCGCGGCACGTAGGTCTCGTCCAGCCGTTTTCCGTCGATGACTACCGTCCCGCGGTCTACCTTCACGCGGTCCCCAGGAATGCCAATCACGCGTTTGATGTAGGACTTGCTGACATCGTTTGGATACCAGAACACAACCATGTCACCGCGCTCGATTTTGCCGACGTTGTACTGATAAATAAACTTGTTGATGAAGATGCGCTCCTGATCGTTCAGCGCGGGCATCATGCTGGTGCCTTCCACTTTGACAGGCTGGTAGAGGAACAGAATAACAATGATCGCGATGATTACCGCCAGAAACAGATCGCGGGCCCAGTACAGCACGGCTCCGAGCGGGGAGCGCTTATGGGGAATCGGAGGAGCGGAATTCTGAGCCGGGGTTTCCTGTTCCATTATTCAAATTGAGAGTACCAGATTAAAGGACGTTCCGGCCCGTCCCCCGGTTGCCGGGCCTTACTCTTGGAGTCAAGCTAAGCTTGGGCCGTGATATCTCGCTGCAAGAAGACCGGCAGGGCGGGCTGAAGAACCACACAGGCTCGAAAGCCTGTGCCACGCGGCCGAACTGGCACTTCAGACGTGAGGTGAGTCGAGGATGGGCGCGAGCACTGACGCCGAAACGCCGCCCCGGTTCCCATCCCCGCTCATCAAATCGGACGTGCGGATTTCCCGCATCCGGCTTTCCCGCTGGCTTCACCGTAGACTCACGAACGAGGCCCCAATTGAACTCCACGAAGCCGGAGAACTCCGAGTTCGCCGAACACCACTTCATCGGAGAAGCGGGTGGTGCCGCGCGACTGCACCTTGTGACGCCTCCGCGGGAAATGCCGCACGCTTTGATAGACGTAGTTGTCAACCGCCCGGTACGCCTAGGTGCGGGTGCCGTAGCTGAAATACGCCGGCCAGCCTCGTAACTTGTGATTCAGCCGATCTCGCACATCCTGCCACTTCCCCACATTTCCGGGCACCAGCAGATCTCCCACTTTCTCCTTGATGCGAGCGACGGCCTTCTTCGCCGGACTTGCCCCCAGATACCAGTGGCCACGCTTGCGTGCGTTGCGCATCCTTCCTGAAACGGTCTGGCCCGAACGTGTACCCCAGAAAGTTGAAGCTCTCCGTGCGGGCTTCCTTGATGCTGGTCTTTGCCTCATTCAGAGTTAGCCCCAGCTTCGTGACCACACCCCGCGTCCACTCCAGTGCCTCCTTCGCTTTGCGGCGACTGAGAATCACGAAGTCATCGGCGAAATTGACCAGTTTGGCCCGGTATTGCTCTCCCTGCTTGGTATTTCTTCATCCCTTCACAGGGCTTCAAGATCACAGCGCCCACCGAGCCTTGAGCCGGCACTCAGCCGGAAGACGCTTCAGGCGGCTTCAGCCGTACCCCCACTTTCAGTCGCAAAGGAATCTACCGGCTTTCAGCCGTTAGTTTTTTAAATTATCTCGAGTTATCATGATTCGCAGTTCTCTTGAATTCCCAAGCTCCCGAAACCACTGAGCTCCTTCGTGCCTGGGCGCAGGGAGATCCGGAAGCGCTCAAGGCAATTACGCCCCGCGTCTACCATGAGCTACGACGCATGGCCGCACATTTTGTGCAGAATGAGCGGGAGGGGAAACACTCTGCACCAACCGCTCTGGTTCATGAGTTATACCCGCGGCTGATCGATGTTCAGAACGTCCATGGGGAGGGCCGGGCGCACTTTTTTGCGATTTGCGCCCAGTTAATGCGGCGCATTCTCGTGGATGCGGCTCGCGCGCGTTGCGCCCTCAAACGGGGCGGTGACCGGGGCCGCATCGACCTTGACGAATTGCCGGACCTGAGCAGCCAACGGGACAAACAATTGATCTCCCTGAATGACGAACTCGATCATCTGATGAGCTTCGATCCGCGAAAGGCCCGTGTGGTCGAACTACGCTACTTCGGCGGATTGAGCATGGTCGAGATCGCGGCTGAGCTTAACGTTTCGCCGGAAACGATCACCAGGGATTGGCGAATGGCGCGGGCGTGGCTGATGAAAAAACTCAGCCGGCGTTGAGGCTCGCCACTTTCACCCGAATAGCCGATTGGAGCCGGTTTAACGATAGATCTCGCCCGGGGAGCAGTGTTTACGATCCCCTTGTGATGTCGGCCGCGCCACCGTGGACTGGGTAACCCTACTTCGAGCGCAGATCGTCTTTCAGCTTCTGACTGCCCTTTTTGATTTCCTGTGAAGCCTCATGCGCGCCCTCCTTCAGCTTCCTGCCGGCGTCGCGCGTTTCCACTTTCAATTCCTGCTTAGCGTGTTCGAGTTTTCTCCGGGCTTCTGCATCGTCCTCGCGCGTGCAGCCCACCACGCCAGCTATCAACACAACTACACCAAGTATTCGCTTCATGCCGCCTTCTCGAACAATGATATCGCAGCATGCGTATCCTATTGATAGTGGATTCAGACCAAGCCATTGAAACTTCCGGGCTGACGAAAGTGTATCGCTCACGCTGGAAACGCCGCGAGATCCGGGCCGTGGACGGGATCTCGCTCCAGGTTCGCAAGGGCGCCACCTTTGGATTTCTCGGCGCGAACGGCGCGGGCAAAACGACTTTCGTCAAAATGTTGCTCTCAGCGGTCCATCCCACCAGCGGCAATGCACGGATCTTTGGCCGTGATGCCGCTGACCCGGAAGCACGCCGGCCCATCGGTTATCTGCCGGAGAATCACCGCTTCCCGACTTACCTGACCGGCGAAGCAATGCTGGATCTCTATGCCGCTCTCTCGGGAATGCACGGCGCGAACAGGAAGAAGCTGATTCCCGAGCTGCTGGCAAAAGTGGGTCTCGACGAATGGGGCGGCATGCGCCTGGGTAAGTATTCGAAAGGCATGCTGCAACGCGTGGGGCTGGCCCAGGCGCTGATCCACTCGCCTTCACTCCTGATCCTCGATGAGCCTTCCGACGGCGTAGATCCGGTGGGCCGGAAGCACATCCGCGAAATTCTGACCGCTCTCGAAGAGCGTGGTGTCACCATCTTCATCAACTCGCATCTGCTGGTTGAAGTGGAGCTGTTCTGCCATGAAGTGGCCATCCTGCATAAGGGCAAAGTCGCCCTGCGAGGGACCGTGAAAGAACTGACCGCGGGAAAGGGTTACCGTCTCACCGCGGCGCAGGTTCCGGAAGCGCTGCACGAGGATCTCCGCAACAGGGCGGTCTCAGCCACCGCGCGCGACGGATTGGTCGATTTTCAATTTTTGAGCCGCGAAGAAGTGAACAGCGCGCTCGATCTCCTGCGCAGCCAGCGCTGCGAGATCGAGGCGATCATACCCACCACCAGCACGCTCGAAGAGGTTTTCGTGAAGACGGTCGGCTCGGCCACCCCATGACAGCTACCATCGCGCTCATACGAGACACCTTCCGCGAGGCCTTTGCCCGCAAGATCTTCTGGGGACTGTTCGGTCTCTCCACATTGATGATCCTGTTCTTTCTATTTCTGCTGAATATCGACATTGTGCAGGGCGCCATGGCCACCGTGACGCTGTTCGGCAAGACAGTCAACCGCGTGGGCGACCTCGATAAATGGGTCCGCGGCACCTATGCCGCCATCGCCACGTTCCTTTACAGCTTTGACATGTTCCTCGCCGTCTTTGCTTCGTCCGGCTTGGTTCCAAGCGTCCTCGAGCCCGGCCGAATTGAGTTGCTGCTTTCGAAACCTGTCTCGCGAACCCATCTTCTGATCGGACGGTATATCGGCAACGTGCTGGTTGTGTCCTGCAACATCACCTATCTGGTCGTGGGCGTGTGGATCATCCTGGGCGTCAAGACTGGCATCTGGTCCGGCGCTTTCCTGCTGTCCATCCTGACGACGATTTTTATCTTCTCCATCCTGCTCACGGTAGTGGTGCTGATCGGGGTGCTGTTCGAGAGCGCTGCGCTGGCGACCATGATTGCCGTCGTGTTGATGATCATGAGCCCGATTCTTGCGCAGACCACGACCATGTTGAAGCTGATGTCATCGGAATGGTCGCGCAATATCTGGCGGGCGCTGTATTATTCACTTCCGAAAGTTTACGACGTCGGAAAAATCACTCTGGACGCGATCCGAAGGGAGCCATTCGAAGGATATATGCCCATCTGGAGCTCGGCAGTGTTCGGTGCCATTGTTTTCAGCGTGGCCGTCGTCGTGTTTGCGCGCAGGGATTTCTGATGCGAGCCGCCACCCTCATTGTTCTCGCACTGCTGTGCGGCTGCCAGGTGCGGAAGCCCGCATCTTTGCATATCGACCCGGCACTCGAAAAGCTGGTTCCCTCCGATACAACGTTCATCACGGGAGCCGATATCGCTGGCGTTCGGAACACCCCGGTATATCAGAAGTGGCTGGGGCAAGTCGCCCTTCCGCAACTCAACGACTTCACGAAGCAGACCGGCCTCGATCCACGGAAAGATTTGTCTCAAGTGCTGTCCTGCTCGAATGGAAAGACCGCGGTGCTGCTTGCTCGGGGCAATTTCAATTCGAAGGACTTGGAACCGCGTCTGGCGGCGAACGGCGCTGCAAAGTCCGTCTACAAGGGCGTCAGCTTGTTCAGTAACGATCGCTGGGCCGTCGCGTTCCCGGACTCATCGACTGCTGCCGCAGGCACTACGCCAGAACTGAAGTCGCTAATCGACAACCGAGGCAGTAGGACGCACGGCTTGTCTCCGGCGCTTCGCGCCAAGGTGGATTCGATCGGCGCAAATAATCAGATCTGGGCGGCAGTGGTGGGAGGCTTGCAGGGCCTCAACATTGGAGTTCCCGAGGACAGCAACCTCGGCAGCGCAATCCGGCTGTTACAAGGGATCGACACCGCCGCGATTGGCATCGACCTGCGTAATGGTCTCGACCTCCAAGCCGAAGCGGATTGCCGTACCGATCGCGATGCCAAGCGGCTGAATGACGCGATCCGTGGATTGGTCGGTCTGGGGCGGCTGAGCACGCCCGATAATCAGCCTGATATGTTGAAACTGTACGACGCTGTCAAAGTTACCCAGCGGCAAGCGCACGTGCAGGTGGTGGCGCAAGTGGGATCGGACTTAGTGGATAAGTTCCTTGACCTGTGGCTGAAGCGGAAGTAAACCAAGCTCTGCTTGCTGCTGATGCGTAAACTGGCAACCTCCTGACCCAGGCGCCGCGGCGCCGAGCCGCAGCAGATTCAGCCTCGCGTCGAACTGGCACGGGTCGATGGACAGGGCCCGTTCGAAGTCGCTGCGCGCGGCCTCTTTTTGCCCGAGCATCACGAGCGCTACCCCGCGATTGTTATGAGCCATCGCGCTGCCTGGCTCCAGCGCCAAAGCGCGTCCGAAATCGGCCAGAGCCTGTTGCGGGTTCGACATGGAGATTGCGATGCTCCCCTGTTCCGATGCGATCCTGGGATCGTCCGGAGCAATGCTGTTGGCCTGCTCGAGAATCGCGAGCCCGCGCGCCCCTCCCATGGCGCGAGCCAGTTGAATCTTTGGCCGCACTTTTCGGGGAGCTTTCGCTGCTGCGTCGGTCCAGAGCGACTCCTCGGTGCGCCACACCTGAGTGCGAACAAAGCTCAGGACCGCGAGGATTGCAATGGCGGCGACGGCCACGGCCCGGGGCTGCACGGTGCTGAGCGCCAGGCCCAGCACCACCGAAAGCGCAATCAGGGGAAGGTACATGCGACGGTCCGCCGCCAGGTCTGCCGCCGGGAAAATGGATGAACTGGGAAGCAGCAGCACGAGTCCGCCTAAGAACCAGAACCCCTCGCGAAGTCGCGAGAAGCGGCGACTGGCGGCCCAGGCCAAGCCGATCACAACAGCCCACGCCAGAAAGGCGAGTGTACCGGTGGCAAGCGG
Organism: Bryobacteraceae bacterium; assembly: GCA_051000095.1. Taxonomy (GTDB): domain Bacteria; phylum Acidobacteriota; class Terriglobia; order Bryobacterales; family Bryobacteraceae; genus JBBSHP01. The sequence continues at coordinate 14,700 of JBPCOQ010000113.1, forward strand.
AATATCGGGATCTACCGTAAAGCCCCAGGGGATGACAAGCATTCGGAGATACCGCAAAATCACAGTCCCTTGCGTGAGCAAATACGCCGGTGCGGAGATTCCCGCCTGTGTTGCGACGCCCGAACCTCGCATCGCCGAGCCAGCCACAAACACGCGCGCACCGGCGGCCAGCGACATCGCCAACATAACCCCAATGGCTCTCGCCACGTGGGGCAGGTCTCTGACCTGCCCTCCCGCGCTTTTTACAGGACAGCTCGGAGGCCTGCCGCGCCTTTCGGAGTATTCTCTATTTCTGTCGGTGGGCCGCAGGCCCATAGGGCCTTGTCGCGCCAGATTCAGCAGCAGCAGAAACAGCGGGAACGCGACGCACTCCTCTTTGCAGAGAAGAGCCGCTGCGAACCAGACAGTGACCCAAACCGCTCCCTTACGGTCGCGGCTCGGTTTCGAGTACTGAGCCGCGACCGTTAGGAAGCGTGTCCACGCGAGCAGCGCGGCGAGACAGAAGATCGTCGCCAGTATAGTCGATCGCTCGAAGATGTAGTTGACGGGCTCGGCTACAAACGGATGGACAGCGAAGATCGCTGCGCTCAAGAATGCGGCCGGCCGCGGGATCAGACGTTGAAGCGCCTGAAACAGCAGAGCAACGGCCGCCAAGTGCAGCGCGAAATTCACCGCGTGGTAGCCGATTGGGTTGTGACCGCCGAGCTGCTCGTTGATCCAGAACGTGACATACGTCAAGGAACGCATCTCGAGCGGACGCCACAGGTCACGCGAAAACAGCGAGTAGTCATCCAGATGAAAAGACCCGGCCACGGATGCGCCAAAGACAGCGCTGGCGGCTAACAGCAGGATCAAAGTCTGGCGCAAAGAGATAATATGAGTGTGCCAAAAGCGACGTCGCCCAGGCTGGTCCCGCGACCCAAGAACGCGGCGGAACGCAAAGCCCGCGTTGAACAAATTCTGAAAGCGCTCAATCAGATGTATCCGCAAGCAACCTGCGCGCTGCATCATAACAATGCCTGGGAGCTGCTGGTAGCAACCATTCTTTCGGCCCAGTGCACAGACAAGCGCGTCAACGAAGTGACCCCAGGCCTGTTCGCAAAGTACCCGACCGTTACCGATTTAGCCCATGCGAGCCAAGCCGAACTCGCCATGGATATCAGGCCTACGGGCTTCTTCAACAACAAATCGAAATCCCTGATCGGCGCCGCGCAACGGTTGCTGAGCGAATTTGGCGGCGAGGTGCCGAAGTCGATGGACGAACTGCTCAGCGTGCCCGGAGCGGCCCGAAAGACAGCCAACGTCGTCCTGGGCACTGCGTTCGGAATCGCATCGGGCGTGGTTGTCGACACGCACGTATACCGCGTTTCTCGAAGGCTCGATTTGACAAAGCAGTCAGATCCGGTGAAGATCGAGAAGGATCTGATGAAGATCCTTCCCGAGCAGCGGTGGATTCTGTTTTCGCATCAGATTATCCATCACGGGCGAGCATTATGCCAGGCGCGAAAACCACTTTGCGCGGACTGCCGCCTGGATCCAATCTGCTATGCCAAGGACAAAACCATCGTTTAGCGGACCACATCCAATGCTGTTCACTTAACGTTAGCGTCTGGCGGGCGTCTTGTCAGCTTTCGTGCGCCGGACCGCGCTGTAAGCCAGAGGTCCGGTATGGGCGTGATCCGTCAAAGTCGATTTCGAACGCTAGCTCCAATACTGTTCACTTAACAATCCCGATTCGCTTGGCGACGTCAAGGCGGCGAGTGCGTTGCCGTTTGATCCGATTCCGGCTCGAAACCACGCGCTCCTCGAGGATCTCGTCGAAAATCGCTTCATGCAGGGCTTTCTTGTGCTGAGGGGGAATAGCGCCGTAGCGGCCCACGCTTGCGTGCGTTCCGCATGCGCCGATGGACAACGCGCACCGCATGGAAAAAGGAAAGCCGGTCGGGATCCTCGTCCGCCTTCAGGGCAGCTTCGTGCATCAGACCGCGAATAGCAAAATGTGCCACGCTTGCGTGCGTTCCGCATCAGCAGACCGGAGAACTCCTGCTTTACCAGTTCCGGCGTTTTGCTGCGCAACACGATTTGAGCGCCGCGCAGATGTGTTTTCAACTCGTCCAGGGCAGTCTCGATTTCCCACCGCTCATGATAGAGCGCTGCCAGTTCTTTAGCCGGTGCCTGCTCGTGATCGAGTATGGTTGTGATCAGTCGATAGATCGGCTCGGCGTCTTTGACGTCTTTCAAGCGGTAGTCAATGACCCGCACGACAATCCCATTCCGCCGATTCCGCCGGTCGGAAGTGGACGCGTAAATTCGGCTGAGGTAAGAGCCATCTGGCAATCCCTTCTCCACATCCAGACGGGCATTCTGGCGCGTACGCCAAAGCAAGTCCGCTCCTGTCTTGGCGGCCATGCGCCAGAGTTTGTAACTCGGGAAGAACCGGTCCGCCAGGCACAACATTCCTTTGCCGAGCGCGGGGATCACTTTCTGGGCCAGCGTGAGTTCATCGGTGGCATATTGGTCCACGCTTGCGTGCGTAAACGCATGTACGCATTCCATAATACGTGCGTGCCGTTCTCCAGCAGCGCCACGAAACGGATCTTGGGGAAAGCGCTGGAACCCCGATTGGCTCCCGGACGCCCAAAGGCCTTCTCGTTTTCCGCGGTATCGGCCACATCCAACGTACTGCCACGCTGGCTGCGTAAACCGCATCCAGACTTATCACACGCCATTGGCGATACCAAGCCCCCTTGGTGCGCTTCTCCGCAATCGGTGCCACGATGGCGTCATAGAGTTTTTTTACCGGCTCGGCTGCTAGACGGCTGCGCGCCTGGGAAATGCCCGATTTGCCAGCCACCTTCACATTGACGGAGGGGTCGAGCAGCCACTGCACGCCTTCCAGCAGGCAGCGCCAGCGCGAGGACGTAATATACACCACCACATGCGCTGGTAAATCGCGCTCACGGATGCTGGTGCGCTTGGTCTCTTTCAAAACCTCACGCACCTTCCCTTTAAGACCGGTATCCGGCCGGAACTTCCGCATCCGGCGGGACGGCATTTACATCCGGAATCAGACGATAGGGGAATCGTCCCCGAATGGCGTGATTGAAATAGCTACCCTTAGAAGGCGCGTCCAGCAGTGCCTGATGCACCGCCGCGGGCACGCCGAAGTATTGGTAGACCGCTTGGCTACAGAACTCCAACTGCAATAGTTCTCGGGCTTCGTCGTAGGCAACCGTGGCAAGGATGGATGATTCCACGATGGTAACGCCCATGGGGCAACCTCCTTCTGGAGGCGTTAGCCCCATCTCGCCTGATTTGCCGAATTTTACTGAATCGCCGCCATTTGTCCTCTCTCCCAAGCCGTGCCTTAAATCCGATTGGCGGATCGGGCGTACAGCGTCGGCTTGCCGCCCGAAGGCTAAAAACGGTTTCGCAGTCAATTTCAAGGTTGACGGCGCTCTCGGCTACACACATCTGACAGTTACAAATTCGTCGGCACTGGCATTGCAAGTCAGGTCTGAGCTATTACACCCGTAAGCATCCGAATCCCACGCCACGAATAGTTCACGCCGCTCCAGATCGTGGCTGCCGCGGTGATAAGCACTAAACCATGCTGCAGCGTGCCTTGCGGAATTTGGGACGGAAACGCGTGAGTCCCCATTAGCACCAAGGCGGTTACGATTTGGAGGAACGTGCTGGCCTTTCCCCATATCGACGGAGGGAAACTGCGAATTCGCGTAAACAGGAAGCCCCACGCCACCATCCCCAGGATCAGCACATCCCGGCCGAGGATCAACCACACCAGCCATCGCGGAACAACGCTGTCAACCGCCAGCATGACGTAGACACAGACAAGTAGTAGCTTATCGGCGATCGGGTCGAGATACGCTCCCAGGCGAGTGGTCCACGCGAAGTGGCGCGCGAGAAACCCGTCGACGGCGTCGGTGGCGCCCGCAACAAACACTAGAGCCAAGGCCAGGCGGAACTCGCGTTGCCATAACGAACTCACGAGGAACGGCACCAGAATCAGCCGGGCGGCTGTTAAGAGGTTGGGGATTCTACGAAACACTCTTACGAAACAAGCGCGTGGGCAACGCGTGTCGCCAAGCGGTCGAAGCTTAGGATCTCGTACAAAGTTGGGTCCGACATGATGCGCGCGACTAGCGCTGTATGCATCGCGTGCCCGGCTCGCTCGGCGATGACATGACCGAGCAGAGGCTTCCCAATCAGAGCGAGATCGCCGATCAGGTCGAGGGCCTTGTGCCGGCAGCACTCATCTTCAAAACGCAGGCCGCCGGCGTTGCGAACCCGGACAGGATCGAAGCAGATCGCGTTATCGAGCGACGCGCCGCGGATCAGTCCCATGTCGCGCATCTGGTCGAGGTCCTGCGTGAATCCAAAAGTACGCGCCGGTGCAATCTCCTTGGCGAAGCGCTCCGGCGTCACCTCCATGTCCAGCGATTGACGGCCGATCAGCGGATGATCGTAGAAGACATCGCAGGTCAGGAGGAAACCGTCCGACGGCAGTATGGAAATGCGCTTGCCACCCGATTCCACCGTGACAGGGCGGCGGATTCGCAAATAGCGCTTCCGGCGGCGATACGATTTGAGGCCCGCCTCCCGAAGCATTTCCACGAATGGCCGGCCGCTGCCGTCCAGTATCGGGACCTCCAGATTGTCGATCTCGATGTAGGCATTATCCACGCCCATGCTGTAAAACACGCTAAGCAGGTGTTCGGTGGTCGAGATCAGGACGCCCTGGCGCATTAAGCTGGTCGCATAGCTGACGCGGGCGACGTGCCGCCAACTCGCGGCGATGGGGAAGTTGTCGAGATCGGTGCGGACAAAAACGATGCCGGTGGATGGGGGAGCCGGGGCAATTCGAATCTTGACCGTAACGCCGCTGTGCAGTCCGACACCACTGGCTTCCACGGGGCGCTGTAGGGTCGTTTCGAATTGCACGAAGCCCCATTCTAGCAGCGATGGATGGAAGTCTCTAGCTTAATGATTTAAAAGGTCTTGTAAAATTTTTTGTGTGGCTGAAACGCCACACAAACGCGCTGGGTTGTTGTGGCACGGCTGCTACAATGGCCTAATGGTGCGTCCTGAAAGACGCGTTGTTCTAGCGGGTGAAAGTCCCGTCCGGGTAAGCGCCGGAGCGCCCGGTAGCAGACTCCAGCCAAGCGGAGAGATCGTCTGGGCCGAGCGGAGTGTCGAAAGC
>JBPCOQ010000104.1:0-4088 GCA_051000095.1 Bryobacteraceae bacterium
GGGGCGAAACGGATTCGACGGGATTGAATCGTTGTGGAAAGGCGTGCCGGGTTCCGAGCTCCCGTAAAACGATCGGAAAACCATAACTGCCAATCAGCAGTTTGCATACGCTGCTTAATTAATTAAGCAGCCGTCCCGGGTGGAGGGCCTGCACTTCATTCAGCGGACGTCATCTTGCAGGATAGGCGGAAGGCTTCTGCTCGGAGCCGTAACGCCGAGATCAATCGGGCTAAGCGGCCGCGCTCTTCGCCGGTTCTTATGTGGCCGCCGACAATTACCGAACTGGCTACGCACGTAGGCTTTTCATGATGGGCTCTCTCGGACGCGGGTTCAACTCCCGCCGCCTCCACCATTTTTAACCTGCGCGTCCACGGCTGCTTTTTAGGGAGTTTTTCCGATGGTTAAGGAGTACGTTGAGGAACGCGATGGCGACTACTAATGTAGCCGGCACGCGTGTTTCTCTATGGCGCGATCACGTTCTATCTTGATAACCAAGCGGCGATTGATGTTTACCGCGTTCGGCAAGAGGAACGATTCGAGAAAATGCGAAAGCCTCGGAACCGCCGCCCGAAGCTCTGCGCGAAAAGGTGGAGGTCGCGCGCCAGCAACTCCATTCCTCTCACTCGGACTAGGTGAAGGTCCGCTTCCAAGCCGATAACGACCTCAGGAGCGCCATTAGAATCGGGGGCATTCGCCGGGAACCTGCGATAGACTTTAGAGCGCTCACGATGCTCATCTGCACGGTGTTCCGGATCAGGAAGTGGTCCGTCTCGGTTGATGGCTTCAGGGTCCGCCTTGGCCCGTGTCCGGCTTTCGCTTTCTTGCCCGTTTAGGCTTCTCCATACCTTTCACCTTCTCCGGCACGAGGCATTCCCGCGCTCGGATACGGCGCTCCTCATTCGAGCACCGGAGGGCTTCAACCCTCCTGAGCAACGCGCTGCTCAGCGCACACTATGCGTGAATCCGCCCCTGTGCACCGCTTCCCTGCTCTCGCCCTCGTGGTTCGGCACTTGGACTTCTTCGTTTGCATCGGTGCTCCAGGTTCCCACGTTCCGCAATACCGCCTCTAACAAGTTCAGGCCACCTCAATGCCGGATGCGCTTTCGACACGTCATCAGTGGTACCCTTGCGGTCCTCTCCTTGTCAGTCATCTGACCTGGTTCTTGCTAGGCCTTTTCCTTCGGCCCTTTGCGTTCGTGGCGCACGCGCACCGGCGCATCTTTCACGCATGCTCGCGTTTTTCTTAGCCGGTGAACCAAAAATACGTGCTGGAACACTTATGTCATAATAGCCGGGAGATCGGCAGCAGCCTGTGTGCACTTCACGGTAAGTGACGGATGCTAAACATCCGGATTTATTTTTGTCGTTCGTGATCGAAGGTCACAGCACGGCCGCTTGGCAGTGCGACCTGCTACGCTTAAGACCACATGTCGGAAAACACTGGAGACAAGGCCCGATACGGCCGTCAGCGCAAGCGCAAGATCGGCAAAAGAGAGAGCGCGCGAGTGCTTAGGAAGCAAATTTTGGCGCCGAAGCAGGCAGACGGCAAGGGCAAGCAGTCCGCGGCACCTGCTGAATCCGCGCCCACATAACGGTTGCGGCAAACGCGGGTCTAGCGTAATCTCTACCCGACGGTGCGTACCCGCGCGCATTAAGAAAGCCTTCATTTTGGGGAAGGCCAGCCGGGCAGGTTGCAGCGAGGTCCGTTACATCGGGCTTCCGTAAGGGAACATCGGTTTTGACCTTGCCAGGGCCGATTCGATCAGCCGTTCCTCCCGATGCCGGAAAGTCCTCTCCGTATTCGATTATTGGCATTTCGTGAATGCGGTAAACAACAGGGGCTTCAACCCATATTGGTTCGCTCAGCGAGCCAGCTCTCAAGTGATGCTCGTACTCAGGCATAACCTCCTTCGGTAATCCGAAGCTCTGGTTTGCAGGGTGCTTGAGGATGTGATGGAGAATGCGCCCGCGGTGATCGGTTATGAAATAAAAATCTGTTGATCGGGCGGTTGCCCAAACTGAAAACCAATACTCACCGGTGGTATTTTTCGCCCGGCCATCGCACGTCTCTGATATCGAGAGCGCGCTGATGGACCGCGCTGATAGCAGCGTTGCCGGAGTGCGCTTAAAAACTAAAACGACACCACGTCGCCCACGTGAAGATTATATTTCTGCGCCATGCCGCCTCCGAGCTCCAACACGTATTGGGATGGATAACTGCCACCGTAGTGTGGGCACTTGCTTGCTTCGGTCTTGCAGGGCGGGGCGTTCGGCACGATCTCGACGATACGCCTGCTTGAATCCATCCAGATCATGTCCAGCGGAATGTAAGTCTGATACATCCAATAGCCGTAATTCCCCGGGCGCAGATGGACGAAGAGCATGCCACGGTCCGGCGCCAGCGTCTTCCGGAACATCATGGCCCGGAGCATGTCTTTTGCGTCCAGCATGGTCTCGACGCGCAGCACCTGTCCGCCGGGCAGAGTGACGTCACGCGTGCTCAGATCCTCCATCGAAGACGGCTTGGAGCCGCAGCCGAATAGCGGCAGCAGCGCCAGGGCGGCGAGAATGCGCATGAATAGAAATGGTACCCAAGATTCACCTCGCCCTTCGCTTGGCTCCGAGCGTTACCATCCCCACACCGGTGGCTAGCAACAACCATGTCGCGGGCTCAGGTACGGCGCAATCGGGCGGCGGCGGCGGTAAAACCGGCGGCATTGGTGTCACTGGCGTGAGTGGCGGCGCAACTGGCGGCGTCTCGGGTGGACCTGTGATTGGTGGAACCACGCCAGGTGGGACCACGCCAGGCGGCACCACACTGGGTGGAACCACGCTGGGCGGATAGACCGGTGGCCCAATCGGCGGAATGACCGGCGTCCACCACGGGTAGATCGCGACCGGAGGAGCGGCTGGCGGCATCACCGTCGACGGAATCGTCGTGATCGGCGTATACGACAACAAAGCGACGCCGGCGGGTGGGGGCAATATCGAATACGTGACCGGCGTCACCGGAGGCAGAATCGCGGAGTCCGGTAGAATCACACCGGAACCCCCATTCACGGTGGGCGCGATCCCAACCACTTGACCGCCAGAGCCCGTCCCACTACTTCCTCCTCCAGTTCCGCCAACTCCGCCGCCACCTCCAGCCACGAGCACGCCGCCGCCACTGCTTCCGGCTGCAAATACTCCGGGAGTTGAGTTGCCCACCGCCATCCGCTGTGAGACACCGTCGGCGACTTCAGCTTGATGCAGACCGGTCGATACCAAGGAAGGGATGCTGGCAACCAGTCCCGGCGTTGCCGGCTGCGGTACCGGCGTGCTCAAGACCTCAGTAGTCGGCTCCGTCTCCGGATTCGGCAGAACAGGAGTTCTCGGCTGTTCGGATACCTGGTTCCCGCAACGCTCGCGAACTCCAACTGCTGCGCCTTGAAATACTCGCTCACCTCTTGCCAGGAGCACTTTATGCGAAGTCCAGTAGACTTTTCCGTGCTTCCGGAACGAAACGTACGCGGCGGTATCGCGCGCCAGCATTACAGGGCGCAGATGGCCGACATCCACACCCGCATAATGGTCCGCTACCAGCGGGTCCAGATCCATGGCGGCCTTCAGCTCTTCCTTTGATCCAACTCCGCCGGGCACGATCGAGAACGGATAAACGGGCCGCTTGCCCGCGCTTGCGGGCTTTACCTGCGGCCCCGGTTGCGAAGAATGTTGCGAGGTACTCATGGAACTTGCCGCCACGGTACCGCGCTGGTCCTGTTTGATGATAATAGCCAAACTGATGAGAGAGGTTATTAGCACGCTCGAATATATAAATGTTCTTACTCGCACGACTGAGGATACCGGGCAAGCCTGTATGTGCCTCTGTACTTTGGTTCCAGCCGATTGTAAAAAAGTGACCGGCAAAGTAACAGGCTTCTGGTTTGTCTCGGATTAGTAATGGAACCCGACGATCTAACACCCTAAGTGTCTGTTAGACAATAACCTATCCATTTGGGCCGCTGATTGGGCGGATTTCATAGTTCCACTCGCCATGAAATGAGTCTCGATGGAGGTTGACCAGGGCGAGTTCCTTATCCGGAATCCTG
>JBPCOQ010000106.1:0-54461 GCA_051000095.1 Bryobacteraceae bacterium
CAGGATTCCGGATAAGGAACTCGCCCTGGTCAACCTCCATCGAGACTCATTTCATGGCGAGTGGAACTATGAAATCCGCCCAATCAGCGGCCCAAATGGATAGGTTATTGTCTAACAGACACTTAGGATATGCCTATGCGCACCGGACGCCGCGAGGACGCGGAGAAACTCGCAGCCGCTCCCGGCTTGCGAGGCCGATTCGGCCCAGCCCTGATATTGGCCGGTTTGGCCGACAAGGAACGCACGTTGGAAGCCTTGGATCGCGCCTCCACCACTGGTCCTTCCCGCATGGACAGAGCCCTCACCGCGCCGGAGTTCGCCCTGCTGCGCGGCGATCCGCGGGTGAATGCACTGCGGAAAAAGGTTGGCTTGCCGGAAGAATATCTTCACGGAACGCCGCTTTTCTGCCTGGCTGGCAGAAACTCATCGCCAGTCTTCCAGGTCGGCAGTTTCTCCTGGTTCGCTACGTTCATTCCAATGATCATGCCGAAACGCGCCGCTTCTTCCATGCCCGCAAAATCCCAATCTTCGCGGTATTCATCCGATGGCTGATGATAGTGTTTCTCCAGGTATTCCTCCGCAATCTTCTCGCCGTAGCCGGCCGGCTTGCCGTACAACTGAGTGCCCAGCCCGATCGAGAACGCGGGAATTCCGGCGTGGGCGAACGAGAAATGGTCGGAACGATAGTAATGACCTCGCTCCGGGTGCGCATCCGGCTTAATCGCCACATTCATCCGCCGGGCTGCCTCTTGCACGATGGGCCAGACCGCAGTGCGTTCCGCGCCGGAAACTTCCACATCCTGGGTCCGGCCAAATGGGAAGAGTGCATCGAAGTTCAGATCCAATGCGGTCTTGTTGAGCGGAACGATCGGGTGCGCGGCGTAATATTCCGATCCGCGCAAACCGGCCTCCTCCGCGGTGACTGCCAGAAACAGAGCGGAGCGCCGCGGTTTGGTCTGCAGCCCCGCCCAGGCGCGCGCCAATTCCAGCAGAATGCCGCAGCCCGTCGCGTTGTCTACGGCGCCGTTGTAAATCGTGTCGCCGTTGACGGGGTCCGCGACGCCCAGGTGGTCCCAGTGGGCGCTGAAGATCACCGCCTGTGATTTCAGTTGTGGATCGCTGCCGGGAACAATCGCCGCGACATTTCTCGATTCGATTTCGCGGATTTTCGTTGGAATGTTGCCGCGCACCCGAATGCCCAGCGATATTGGCTTAAAGTCCCGTGACTCCGCCTGAGCCAACAACTCGTCCACCGTCTTGCCCGGCATGTGCAGTAGCTTCGCACTTGCATCTTCAGTCAACCAACCGGCAAAGGCCAGCGCCGGCCCACCCTCCGCCAGCCGGACCTGCGGATCCTCCTTGCCCCAGGAACTCCGCACCACATCCCATCCATAGCTGGCGGTCGGAGTGGTGTGAATCAGGAGCACTGCGGCTGCTCCCCGGCGCGCGGCCTCCTCGTACTTGTAAGTCCACCTGCCGTAGTAGGTGAGCGCCTTGCCGCCAAAGAATTTGGGATCGTCCGAGGGAGGCTCGTTCGTGAACAAAATCAGCACCTTGCCCTTAACATCCACTCCCTTGAAGTCATCCCAGCCGAACTCCGGCGCGACGATGCCGTGTCCGGCGAAAACAGCCTCGCCTTCGAACTGGTCCTGCGGTTTTTGCAACTGACTCACTCCGACAAAGTCATCCAGCCATCGGAATGAAATCCGCTTGCCCTGGCTCGCCGCCGACAAGGCCGCGCCGGGTTGGGTGGACGCCCCCACCATGGGTACGCGCTGAAAGTACGTGCCATTATCGCCGGCCGGCTTGGCTCCCGCAACCGCAAATTGGCTGGCGATGTACTCCGCCGCCAAATCGCCTCCGCGGGTTCCGACACCGCGGCCCTCCAGCAGATCGCTCGCTAGAAACTTCACGTGCGCGCGAATGCGTTCGCCGGAAATATCGGCGGTCTGCGCAAGAGCGGCGGCGGCCAGCAGCATTACTCCTACACGTTTTTTGCTATTGCTCACAATTGTATTTTCCTTCACGAGCGAAGCGCCGGATTTTGATCAGGTCCGAGAACGACCGCAGGCCCTGTGCCAGGCTGACTTTCGTTCCTTCCACGTTTGCCCAGCGCACGGGCACCTCAATCGCCTTCAACCCGCAATGTTTTGCGATATACAAATCTTCCACATCGAAACTAAAGCCATCCAGTTGCTGGCGCGAGAAAACGACCCTCCCCGCCGGGGACCGATACAGTTTGAATCCACACTGGGTGTCATGAAACGGCAGCCCGGTCAAGGCCCGCATCACCAGGTTAAAGAATCGACCGGAGTACTCGCGAATGGCCGGCTGATGGACGGATACCAGCGACCGGTCGAGAGCGCGCGACCCGATCGCGACCACAGCCTGTTGGGCCAGAGCGGCAGTGTATAGCTTCTCGACCTCTTCAATGGGGGTCGAGAGATCCGCATCTGTGTAGAGAATCCATTCGCCCCGGGCATTCAGCATACCCTGCCGTACGGCATACCCTTTGCCCCGGTTACCCGGATTTCGTAACAGCCGGAGCGCCGCATTCGCCCGGGTCTCGCGCTCCACGGCGGCCGCAGTGTCGTCCGATGAGCCGTCATCCACAACGACAATCTCGCAAAAAGACAGAGCCCGGCCCGCCATCCACTCGCTCACGCGCGCCAATGTCGCCGGTAAACGCGATTCCTCGTTGTAGGCGGGAATCACGATCGAGAGCGAATGCAATTGAACATTATACTGATCGGGAACTTTTCTATAGACAGCGGTGTCTAAATTCAACGAGCTAGAATCGGAATAGGCGAATCGTGGCACACACGACGGTAGGTTTGCACATTGGCGCGGCGGCCAGCGTCCCGTTGAACGAGGACGAGGTACTGTTGCGAGCCCTGCGCGAAGGTGCCGAACAGGCCTATGAAACGCTGATCCTGCGTTATCAGCAGCCCGTTTACAACCTGATCTACAGGCTGATGAGCGACCCTTCCGATGCCGCTGATGTGGCGCAGGAGGTCTTTCTAAAAATATTCCGGAATATCCGAAGTTTTCGGGGCAATAGCAGCCTGAAAACCTGGATCTACCGGATCGCGGTGAATGAGGCGTACAACCACCGGCGCTGGTTTTCCAGGCATCACAAGCTGGAAGTAGGCTTGGCCCGCGAGGAGAACCCCAGGATTTATGAAAGCGCCTTTGCCGATCCCGGCAGGTCGCCATTCGACTTAACCTCGGATCATGAAACACGGGCCCTGGTGGAAGATGCGCTCGCGAAAGTGAATCCGAACTTTCGCGCGGCGGTGGTCTTACGGGACATCGAAGATCTAAGTTACGAAGAGATCGCCGCGGTTCTGGAGGTGTCGCTGGGAACTGTCAAGTCCCGCATCCTAAGGGGCCGCGAAGCTCTTCGGAAAAGTTTGGAAGGACGGCTGGAACCGGAGCCGTCTCTGCACTGGACGACGCAAACGGTTGCGAGTGAGTAATGGTCATGAAGTGCTGGACTGCAAAACGTAAAATATCGGCTTACCTGGATAACTCGGCGCAGGAACAGGAGCGGCTGGATTTGCGAGTACACCTTCGCGACTGCGAGGCGTGCTCACAGACCGCGGAGGGCCACCGGCGCATGCGACTGGCACTGCGATCTTTGACGCCCAGGACGCCTCCGCCCGAGTTTACCGAATATGTACGCGTACTCGGGACGCTCTCGCTGGCACAGAGTACCACCCGGCGCGGTCGCATCCGAAGCTGGGCCGGTCGTCTGAAGCTGGCCCTTGATAATCTGATGAAGCCGGTCGCTCTGCCGGCTGCCGGAGGGCTTTGTGCCGCGCTCCTGTTGTTCACGAGTCTCGTCCCGAATTTCTCGGGAGCTTTTCGTTTTGGATCTCTGACCGATGTTCCAACTGGGCTTTCAACCGGAGCGGCGGTGAAGCGCCTGGCTCCGATTGGATTCCAGTATGGAGATGCCGAAGTGGATCTGCGGATCGACGACCAGGGCCGGATCATCAACTATTCCATCGCCGGCGGACATGGTCTCGAGAAAGACGCATTGCGGCGCAGCATCGAGAACAATCTGCTATTCACTCAATTCACTCCCGCAACCGCGTTTGGAGTACCCATTACCGGCACGTTGCGGCTGTCCTTCCGTAGCAGCCGGATCGACGTGAAGGGCTGACCCTCCGAGCCCGGTGCGCAGGAGACTCGGGCAACATTTTCTCACCCGGCAATCCGTTCTCGAACGAATCGCAGCCGCCGTTTGCCCGCAGGCCTGTGACACTTTGATCGAGATCGGACCGGGCAAAGGCGCTCTCACTTCCCACCTGCTCGAACGCGCCGCACGGGCGATTGCGATCGAAGTCGACCCGGTGCTGGCCCAATATCTGCGATCGAAATTTCGCGGCCAGAGCCACCTGCAAATCGTCGAGGGAGATGTTCTCAAAACGGACTTGGACCAGTGGGGACCGGTAATCGTAGCCGGCAATCTACCGTACTACATTGCGTCGCCGATCATCGAGCGCGTGTTGTCGCTGGGCGCGTTGCTGCAGCACGCAGTATTTCTAGTTCAGAAAGAAGTGGCACAACGGCTGACCGGCACCCCAGGTTCGCGCGACTACGGATATCTCAGCGTACAGACGCAGCTTCTTTCACGGCCGGAGTTGCTCTTTACCGTTGATGCAGCGGCGTTCCACCCAGCGCCGCTCGTAGAATCGGCGGTGGTCCGGCTGACGCCGCTCGGCGGGACGGCCGTTCCGAATCCCAAGGATTTCCTGCGCTTCGCGGCGCTATGCTTCCGCCAGAAGCGAAAGATGTTGCGGAACAACCTGATTGGAACGTACGGCAAGGAAGCCGTCGACAATCACCCTGAAGGCAAAAAGCGCGCCGAGCAATTGACGATTCCCGAATTGGTGTCGCTCTATCAGAAGCTAATGAAACAATCATGACCGCGCTGCAGCTTCTTCAAGAAGAGATCGTGGCCTGCGAGCGATGCCCCAGGCTGGTCAAGCACCGCACCGACGTGGCCAGGAACAAGCGCCGCGCTTACCGCGATTGGAACTACTGGGGCAAGCCCGTCCCGAGTTTCGGCGATCCCGGCGCACGGCTGCTCATCGTCGGGCTCGCACCCGGCGCGCACGGCGCCAATCGCACCGGGCGGATGTTTACCGGCGACCGGTCTGGCGATTTCCTATACAAGGTGATGCACGAGACCGGGTTCGCTTCCCAGCCAACCAGCATTCGCGCCGATGACGGCTTGACATTGATCGACGCTTACATCAGCGCTTCTGTGCATTGCGCGCCGCCGGACAACAAGCCCAGTGTCGAGGAGATTCGCGCATGCCAAAGTTATCTTGAGCGCGAACTGGAGCTGCTGCCCAACGTGCGCGTCGTGATTGCGCTCGGCAAGCTGGCTTTCGACGCGTATTTAGGCGTGCTGGCACGCACCGGCCGCATCGCGCGCCGGTCGGCGTTCCTGTTCGGTCACGAGCGCCAGCATGACCTCGGCGCTGGCAATCCGGTGTTGATCAGCTCCTATCATCCGAGCCAGCAGAATACGCAAACCGGCAAATTGACCGAGGAGATGTTCCGCTCGGTGTTCGAGCGCGCCAAGCGGGTGATGGCCGCCAAGGCAATGTAGATCGACTGAAGGGCCACACAGGCTCGAAAGCCTGTGCCACTCGGTGTTCGAGCGCGCCAAGCGGGTGGAATGAAGGGCCACATTGTTCGAGCGCGCCAAGCGGGTGGGCTGAAGGGCCACACAGGCTCGAAAGCCTGTGCCACTCGGTGTTCGAGCGCGCCATGCGGGTGGGCTGAAGGGCCACACAGGCTGGAAAGCCTGTGCTACGTCAGCGTAGATAGAAGAGGCTCAGGCGTGGGAGGCCGCAGGATTCCAACATACGGCGCTCCAGGTATTGCTTCTCGAGCATGGCCAACTGCTCGGCGGTCATTTTACTGCGATAGGCACGCAGCTCCAGGTCCAAGGCCCGGCGCGCGCGGAATAGCTCGTCATCGGTTTGACGGGTGCGCGCGATCGCGATCATTTTATCTTCGAGCGCGGTCAGGCGCTGTTCCATTTGCTCCAGATCTGAATACAGAGCCTCGCTTTCCAGTGCAATGTTATCGATCGCCGAGGCGATATCTTCAAAGCCCGGCTGCTTGCGGACATCGGCCGAATTCTTCGCAAGATAACTTCGGAGCTCCTCCAACGTGAAGGGCGCTTCGGACGGTTTGCGCGATGGCTGGGCGACGCCAGCCATGACTTGGGCTTCCTGAAGAACAGACTGGGCGCAGTAGGCCAGTCCGTTGACCTTATGAATCCGGTTCTTGCGGCTGCGCCATTTTTCGAACGCCGCGTCGATGCCGCGTAGCACGGCCTGGAGCGGCACGCCGGCGTTTTTCCAGGTTTCAACCAGCGCCCAATCGAGAGGCGAAAGTAGGAACAGGCCGGTTCCGCGGGTCCGAAGGAAATGCTCTTCGATTTCGGTGAAGTAGTTGAAGTAGTTGTCAGGCCAAGTTAGCGATGGTTGCGTTCCCATACGATTTGCAGCCCTTGGAGTGTGAGGTCTTCATTCACCTCTTTGAGGTAGCGGGAAGCGGGCGCGATCAAGTGGGCCTGGCCTCCTGTGCCGACGGTCGTGGTGCCGTCTCCTAATTCCCCGATGATGCGTTCGAGGATACCATCGATCATCCCTGCGAAACCATAGTACAGCCCGGATTGTATGCTGTTCACGGTGTTTTTGCCGATCAGCCGATCGGGCTCGCGGAAGTCTACCATCGGAAGACGCGCGGTACGGGAGAACAGGCCGCTGACGGACATGCCGATGCCGGGGCAGATCATGCCGCCAAGATATTCCGCATTCGCGGAGACTACGTCGAAATTGATGGTGGTGCCTAAATCGACCACTACGCAGGGGCCGCCGTAATGGTGGAAGGCGGCGACGCCGTTGATGACGCGATCGGCGCCGACTTCACGTGGGTTGTCGTACAGGACTTTGAGACCGATGTCGGTGTCCGGGGTGATGAAGAGGGGGTCGGTCTGGAAATATTGACGGGCCATTTGCGCCAGGGTGGAATCGATCGGCGGGACGACGCTCGCGATGATGATGCCGTCGACGCGCGACAAATCGAGCGAGGCGAGCTCGAACAGGTTGCGCATGAGGACGCCCCATTCGTCGGCGGTTTGTTCATGGATGGTGCGGAGGCGCCAGCGGCCGGTTAGTTTGCCTCCGGCGAATGCGCCGATGGTGATGTTGGTATTGCCGGCGTCGAGGGCTAGGAGCATGGGGGTGGTGCGTCTAAGTGCAACACAGACAGGAATGTCTGTGCCACTCGACCGGTTAGTTTGCCACCGGCGAATGCGCCGATGGTGATGTTGGTATTGCCGGCGTCGAGGGCTAGGAGCATGGGCGGACGCCTCCGGCTAGGATGGTGTGTTGTTTTCCGTGGTCGTCGTTGAGGAGCAGGAAGCCTGATTGGTTTAGGCCGGCGGTGGTTCCGTGGAGCTTGCCGTCGACGCAGACGCGGCGGTTATGAACGTAACTGGAGGAATGGGAGAACATTTCCAGGATTGATTCTCTGCCTAGAGCGCAGTAGGTGTCAATCAGCGGTAGCAGAGCGACAAGCAGTTGTTCGCGCGATTGCGGTTGGCCGCTTGCCATGCGGAGTGAGGTGGCTTGGGTCGCGAGTTCGGGGGGAAAACTCGAGTGATTTACGTTGACGCCGATTCCGGCAATGGTGATTTGGCCTTCCAGTTGGGTGAGAATGCCGGCAGCCTTTTTTTCGTTGATCAGAACGTCGTTCGGCCAGCGGAGATCGCAGGCGAGATTCGTGGTCTGGTGAATCGCGTCCCTGACGGCCAAGCCAAGTGCCAGTGTGACGACCGGGTCGAAGCTCGCACCTATGACCACCGACAGGTAGAGACCGGAATGCGGCTCGGAGTGCCAGGGACGTCCGTAGCGCCCGGTGCCCGCGGTTTGTTCGCCGGCAACGACTGCCGTTCCGGACGGGCAACCCTTGGCAAGCGGCATGGTTGAAGGAATGGATTCGTAGTAATCGATTCGCTTACCGGGAAGTTGATCGCGTACCCAGGAAATATTCACAGTTCGATCCTGAAATTGATATCAACCGCAGGGGCGGAGTGAGTGAGGGCGCCGACCGAGATGTAGTTGGCGCCGGTTTCGGCGTAAGCGCGGACGGTATCGAGAGTGATGCCGCCGGAAAGCTCGACGGTCGCGCGGCCTCGGATGTGCGTGATCCAGACCTTTGCTACGGCTGGCGTGAGATTGTCCAGCAGCAGGTGTTTCGCGCCGTGGGTTAGGGCTTGGTCCAGTTCGGATTCGGTTCGGACTTCAATTTCCACCGGGAGGACGGAATGGCGCGTGCGCTCCAATGCGGCACGGACGCCGCCGGCCGCGGTGATGTGGTTGTTCTTGATCAGGATCGCGTCGTAGAGGCCCATGCGGTGGTTGGTGGCGCCTCCGGCAAGCGTGGCGGCTTTCTCTAGCGCGCGAAGGCCGGGGGTGGTTTTGCGGGTGTCCAGGATCTGGCACTGCGTGCCTTTTACCGCGTTGACGTAGGCGCGCGTCAGGGTTGCTATGCCGCTCAGGCGTTGGATGAAGTTGAGGGCGGTGCGCTCGCGGGTGAGGAGTTCGCGGGCGTTGCCGCGGATGGTGGCGAGTTCATCGCCGGGGTTTAGTTGGGCGCCGGGTTTGGCACAAGCTAACGCATGTGCGATGAAGATCTGGGGAAGGAGCTCGGTTCCTGCTACAACCATGGGTTGGCGGGCGATCATTTTTGCCGTGGCGAGTTGATCCGCGGGGACGCACAGTTCTGTGGTGATATCGCCTGAGCCGATATCTTCTGTAAGGGCCTGTTCAACGATCATGTTCAGGGCCTGTTGAGGCGGAAGGGCCACACAGGCTGGAAAGCCTGTGCCACTCTTTCTGGTATTCGGAGCGCTTGGCGCGCAGGGATTCGATTATGTGGGCGGGGGCGCTGGCCAGGAACTTTTCGTTTGCGAGTTGGCGATCTTGGGTGGCGATGAGCTTTTCGAATTGCGCAATTTCCTTGGACAGACGGGCGTGTTGGGTTTGCTTATCGGGCGCGGGTGTTTCCAGGACGAGCTTGACGGTCTGGCCCGGCAGAATGGTGAGGTCGAGATTCGCCAGTTTTTCGACGATTTCGCGCTCCACCGGAGACTCGCAATGCAATGTGGCCTTCAGGCGAAGGTGTTTCGGGAACTTCGAGCGTTGTACCCGGGCGTCCGTGATGATGTCTTGAAGCAGAGACATCTCTTTTTCAGCGGATGCGTCGGGCAGTGCGGATTGCGGATAGGGCTGTAAGGAGATGGAATCGGCGCGGCCGAGACGATGCCAGAGCTCTTCGGTCTGGAAGGGCATGATGGGATGGAGCAGCCGGAGCGACTGGGCGTAGACGCTCAGAAGATTGCGCCAGTCGTTCGTCATTCCGCTGTTTTCGGTAAGGCGGAGCTTTTTGATTTCGAGATACCAGTCGCAGAGATCGTGCCAGAAGAAGTGATAGAGCGTCTCGGCGGCCTCATGGTAGCGATGCTGCTCGAAGGCGTGGTTAACGGATTTGGCGGTGCGGTCGAGCCGGCTGAAGATCCAGCGGTCCTCAATGGCGCATGGCTCAGCTACGCTGGCAGGTGACAAGATCACCTGCCCCACTGAGCGTTCCATGTTGAGGAAGATCAGGCGGGAGGCGTTCCAGATCTTGTTCGCGAATTTCTGCGCGCTGGTGAGCTTCTCTTCGGTGTAGGTGATGTCCGTTCCGGCCGCGACGCCCATGAGCAGCGAGAGGCGGACGGCATCGGTGCCGAAGCGCGCCGTGATGTTGAGCGGATCGATCACATTGCCCTTGGTTTTGGACATCTTCTGGCCCTCCGCATCGCGAACCAGGCCGTGCATGTGGACGACGCGGAAGGGCACGTCATTGGTGAGCTCAAGGCCCATCATCATCATGCGTGCGACCCAGAAAAAGATGATGTCAAAGCCCGTGATCAGCAGCGAAGTGGGATAGAAGGTTTTCAAGTCTTCTGTTTGATCCGGCCACCCGAGGGTGGAAAAGGGCCAAAGGCTGGAACTGAACCAGGTATCGAGCACGTCGGGATCCTGCTCGATGCGCGACGATCCACAGTGTTCGCAATTTTGAGGAGAGGGCAGGTCAGAGACCTGCCCCACGGTGATGCCTCGGCAATCGGCGCAGTGCCAGGCTGGGATGCGATGGCCCCACCAGAGCTGGCGCGAGATGCACCAGTCGCGAATGTTGTTCATCCAATTGAAAAAGGTGTTGTTCCAGTTTTCGGGGATAAAGCGAATGCTGCCAGCCTCGACGGCGCTGAGCACTTTGGCCGCGAGAGGCCGGGCGCGAACGAACCATTGGGTGGAGACGAGCGGCTCAATGACGGTCTTGCAGCGATCGCACTTGGCGATGCTCAAGGCGTGGGGCTCGATCTTCGCAAGCAGGCCGAGTTGGTCGAGATCGGCGACAATTTTCTTGCGGGCGGCGAAGCGATCCAGGCCCGCATAGGGACCGGCGGCGGGTGTCATGCGGCCCTGTCCGTCGATCACCTGGATGTGAGGAAGATTGTGGCGCTTGGCTGCCTCAAGGTCGTTCACATCGTGCGCGGGAGTGACTTTTACAACGCCGGAGCCGAAGGCGGGATCGGCGAAATCGTCGAGGATAATCGGGATGATGCGATCCATTAGCGGCAGTGTTACGGTTTTGCCGTGCAGATCGAAATAGCGTTGGTCTTTCGGATTGACGGCCACGGCGGTGTCGCCGAGCATGGTTTCCGGGCGCGTGGTTGCGACGGTGAGGAAGCGCTCCGATCCAGTGACCGGATAGCGGATGTGCCACAGGCTGCCTTGCACGTCCTGGTGCACTGTTTCGAGATCGGAGATGGCGGTCTGGCAGCGCGGGCACCAGTTAACCATGTAAGCGCCGCGATAAATGAGACCGCGTTGGTAAAGCGTGACGAAGGCTTCGCGCACGGCGCGCGAAAGCTGGGGCGAAAGGGTAAAGGCCTCGCGGCTCCAATCGACGCTGTCGCCGATGGCCTTCATCTGATCGGTGATGCGGTTGCCGTACTTTTCCTTCCATTGCCAGACGCGGCGCTCGAACTCTTCGCGGCCGAGCTGCTGGCGGGTGAGGCCATCTTCAGCGAGCATGCGCTCCACAACCATTTGGGTGGCGATGCCGGCGTGGTCGACACCGGGGAGCCAGAGCGTGTTGTCACCAATCATGCGATGCCAGCGGACGGCGGCGTCCATGATGGTGTGATCGAGCATGTGGCCCATGTGGAGCGAGCCGGTCACGTTCGGCGGAGGAATGACGAGAGAGAAACGGGGACCGGGAGCGGTGGGGTCCGCGCGATAGATGCCCGTTTCGACCCACCAGCGCGCCCAATGTTGCTCAAAGCGCTGTGGCTCGTATACTGTCTCAAATGTCATGGGGAAGACTTGATTTTAACAAAGGGAGAAGACAGGCGACCCGAAAACCGGGTCGCTCTGGCAGGCGGCAAAAGGCGACCGCCTGCCCCACGGGTTAAGGCAGGGGTGGGGGCAGGGGTGGGTTGCAGCGCATCTGCGGATAATTTTGGTGCGAGCTCGATTTTTTGCAGCGAGACGGAGCGAGTCCCGTGGGAATCCTGGAGCGATTGGAAATCGATGTTGTTGAGACCAGTGCGGTAGAGAAGCTGGGTGAGTCCTTTGGGCGTTTCGGGCCAGGACAAGGCCGGGTTTAAAGCACGCAACTGGATGAGAAGCTCGGTTGCAGTGCCGGTCCAGGTGGCCTGAGCGGTCATGAACTGTGAGACTGCCTCGGCGATCGGGTCCGCGGTAGTCATCCAGTGGGCCGCGGTTTCGTACTTTGAGGGCTTCCCGGCTAACGACGCGCTGATGGTTTCGCAGAGGGCTCCGAGCACTTGGGGGCGCAGTTGTTCGAACTCGGCGTAAGAGGCCGGATCGGATTGCGCGGGGAGATTGATCGTGATGGCACGATCAGAGAACGCGCGTTCGGTGGTGAAGGGCGTAGTTGTAAAGAGCATGGGGCGCGAGAGGTGAAGATGGAATGGCTCGGGATCGGAGGCGCGATCGCGAGCGGCGAAGGTGGCGCCGGTGGCGATTCGCGTGAGCTTGCGGACGAGCGGCGCGGGCAGTAGATCGATTCCATCGAGAGCGACGATCCAGTTGTGGGAAGCGAGGGATTGGAGATCGCGCGAGCAGGCCGGCGGCGGGCAGAACGGCGAGGGACCCGGGTCGATGAGCGCGCGCAGTATTTGAGCGATGGACGACTTACCGGAAGAGGCGGGGCCTTGCAGCACGAGAATCGGATAGGGACCGGTAGGATTAAGAGCCGCAATGAGCCAAGACAGACACGGCGCGAAATGTTCGGGGCTGAGACCGAGCAGTGTACGGAGATCGTCGAAAACGGCAGCAGTGGAGTGGGCTGGCTTTACGGGATGGGGCAGCGGGTGAGCGGATCTGGCGGACCGGAAGCAGCCGTCGATATTCTGCGTGATACGCCAGCCGGAGGAGGTGATCTCGACGGCCTCGCCTTGGTCGTTGTATAGATCGAGCATGACTTTGCCGGGCGCGGAGGCGATGCGGCGCGCGATGGTGGGTCTGGCGCGGTGAGTAGTTGACTCGCCGAATTGGGCTTTGGCTTCGAGCAACTGGATGACTTCGCGGAGGGCGGAGGGGCGAGGGGCGATCTCGTGCTTACCATGAAAGCCGTTCAGCAGCCAGTTGTAAAAAGCTCTTGAGGAGAGAGGGACGACTTGCTGGGCTTCGGTGTTCAAGGGGATGGTGGCGAAGACCTGGCCGGTGTCGGAGGAGAAGGGGGCGGCGGGCTTGGCGGAGGCGAGGAGGGCATCGATCTGCCAGGCGCGGGTATTGGATGGGTTCGGCATCTCGACTTACAAGTAGCATGAGAGAGGAGAGCAGACGAGCGGCGAAAATCGTAAGTTATAGAGAGCCGGGCAGATTCAGGTGAAAGAAAATGGGACTGCCTGGCCCGCGAGTAGGAATGTCGTAAGGGCCATAAGCTCCAGACGTCCTTCGCTCGCGATCGAAAGGAATGTTATGGAACGTAAGTATCGCCGCTGTTGCGGGGTGGATGCGCTGGAGCGGTATCTCTTGCTGGCTCAACGGGGCAACTGCGTTATCCACACGGAGCTGTTGCCGGACAGGCTCGAGCCAATAGCGACGGTGGCCACAGGTGTCTGCTTTCCGCTATCCAGGTCCACTGCGTAGTAATTCCGATTGTCAGAACTGTCTACCACGTAAAAGTAGGCGGTGCCGGGGTCTCCCCCACGAAAGACAGAATGTCCTTTGGGCGTCCATCCTGGGTGAGCCGCCGGGCGACACCCGCGGGTTGACCAGTGGCAGAAGAGAGAGTATCAGGTATAGACCGGTAGCCTCGCCCCGACCTGCAGAGCCACTGTGCCGACGGCGCTGACGCTGGCTGATATTTGGCGTGCGCCCTTCCGCCAGCAGTTTAATGGCGACGAAGCGGTCCAGACGGCGATCGCGGGCCTTGTAGACCTGGCCCATGCCGCCCTCGCCGATCTTCTCCACGAGGGAGAAGTGCCCTAAATCGCCGCCGGTCATATTCGCTCTATTCTAATCCCGAGGCAGTCTCTGGGAAGAAGCTCCAATCCCTTTCAAGAACAGTGATCGGCATAACGATGGGCAGTTTACGGATCACGGCAAACAGACGACGCAGCACCGCGGACGCCGAAGAGTTTAGAAGAGCTCGTAGCGGCGCTCGCAGTCCTCGCATAGCTGGCCACCCGGAGGTAGGCCGGCACCCCGATTCTGGCGCATAAATACGCGCTAGTCGCGCAGCGTAGAGTCAGACGGAAGCTCGACGCGGAATCTTCCGTAGTCCCTGCTGCGCAGCGAGTGGCGCGGACGACGGGCGGGATGGACAGATGACTACGCCACCTAATCATCTTGCTGAGCGGAAAGGAGCCGAATCAGAGGCGGCCGGCTATAGGGCAATGCCACTTAGTTTTTCGCATGAGCGCTCAAACACAACATTTATGGAACTTATGTTCGCAACCGGTTCTCGAGCCGGTCCAACAAACGACTGGAATAGAGCGTTTCTGCGATTCCCGGAGGCCACTGCGCCGATGACATCGGCGCGCAGCTTGCCAAGCTGCCCCACAAAATCAATAACTGTCCTGCGGAAGAGCCCGACGGGCCGAGGCTCGAAAGGCCGCCGCGATCTCCATCGCCCGGACGGCCTCAGCTCGCTGAGGTTCGCGCCAATCGTCCGCGTAACGGACATCTACCGCGTCGGAATTGAGAGATAAGAGAGCGGCGACCTCGATTTCCGGCTGGATGGCCGGTGGCAGAAGCGCGAAGATTTCTTCGAGGTCGTGAGTTCGCGGCGCGTGTATGCCCCCGAGTGTCAGCAGTGCCTTCAGGTATTTCTCGCAGGCCTGCTGGCAGTGGAAGCAAGCGGTGTCATAGGGACAACCATCTTCGGTGACCATGATTCGCCGGGCGGCTTCGAGATCGTGCTCGGCCTTCCGAACCCATACCCGAAGCACCTCCAGCGTCTCAGGCGAGACGTTCATAAAGAACCCGGCCTTCACGGGAAGCGGGCCAATAAACGGTGTTCGGAACGTTGCGGTATCGCTCAAACCGGCTGACCGTGGAAACGAGAATGTCCTTGGCGAAACCGCACCCGGCAAGGGCTGTATAAATTTCGGTAGCACGGTCGCGCGGATTGTCGACCTCCGAGAAGAGCACCATCAGGTCGACGTCGCTCCCTTCGTCGGCGTCTCCACGGGCGTATGAACCGAAAAGAACGACACGCTCGGGCGCGAAACGCTCGGCAATCCGCAGGGCGGTCTCGTGGATCGCCGCCTGGCTCGTTATATTTCGATTCATGGCGGATTCTCCTATGTTAGCGCCGGAAGTTCCCGAGTTGAACCCAAACTGAGGGTTTCTGATATAGCCGGCGAGTAGTCGCGCAGCGTAGAGTCAGCAGTTGCCAGCGGCGCCAACCCGCCACTACACCGCTACACGCAATGAGCCAAGACAGACACGGCGCGAAATGTTCGGGGCTGAGACCGAGCAGTGTCCGGAGAGGAGAGCAGACGAGCGCTGAAAATCGTAAGTTATAGAGAGCCGGACAGATTCAGGTGAAAGAAAATGGAACCGGCCCACGCGGCGCACATCTCAACATCGTGGCTGACCGAACATTAGGATGCTAGCGAGATTTTAGGCCAAGGCCAGTCATTGTTCCCGTAGAGCGATTGAAGGATCAACCCTGGTTGCGCGGTAAGCGGGCACGCAGCTCGCTACCAAGGAAACAGCCGTCCACAAGAGCGCAGCCCCGGCGTATGCTATGGCATCGGTTGGGCTCAATCCGTAGAGGAAACCGCGCAATAAATTGGTGGAAGCAAGCGAAACTAGCAGGCCGAGTCCGACGCCCGCGAGAGTGACCGTCAGGGCATCGCCGGTCACGAGCTGAAGCACAGCGCGCCTGTCCGCCCCGAGCGCCATGCGAATTCCAAATTCCCGCGTCCGCTGGTTGGCTGCGAATGCAATCACGCCGTACAACCCTACGGACGCAATCAGCAGCGCCAGTATGCCGAATGCGCCGAGTAGCGAAGCTTCCCAGCGTGTCTGCCAAAGCGACTTGTCCATCTGATCCGATAGAGCGTCGATATCATAGATTCGCAACCTGCTATCCACGCCGCGGAGTTCTTTTCGTAGCGCCGATGCCAGTCCCGCCGGATTGTATTCGGTCTGGATTACCAGCGCGACGTATCCTACGAAATGCTGCTCGAACGGATAAAAGACATAGGGCCGCACCGCCGTATCGAGCGAAGCGTACTGGGCATCTTTCGCAACGCCCACAATCCCGGCAAGCGTGCCAAGTCCTTTGTCACACCTATTGCCAAGGCGGATGCGGTTACCAACTGGGTCCTGCCCCGGCCAGTATTGGCGTGCAAGACTTTCGTTCACGATCGCCACGGGAGGCGCCGACGAGTTATCGCTGTCCACGAATTCCCGGCCGCGGACCAGTGGAATACCAAATGTAGAGAAATAGCCGGGACCGATGATGTTTGCGCCCGCAGTAGTCGATTTCGGGAAGGCGCTCGCCTTGTCCGGTACAACGCACTCGGACATCGTGAGCATAGGCGACGCATAGGACAAAGTTGCGTTTCGTACGCCGGGTAGATCCCGGGCGCGATCGAGTACGCGGCGGTAAAGGGCCACACCGGTGACCGGGTTGAACTCCGGTTTCGCAAGATATAGCCTGGCGGAAAGTAATCTTCGCGCGTCGAAGCCGGGATCGATGCTGCTAACAGTCCGGAGGGCTCTCAGGAAAAGTCCGGCCATGATCAACAGCACCAGCGAAAGCGTCACTTGCGCCACCACGCTAACGTTCCGCAGCGTGAGCCTGCGATTCCGCGAGAACATCTCCCTTCCTTTGAGCGCAGGGACTAAATCCGGTCTGGACGCCTGTAAGGCTGGGATTAACCCGAACAGAAGCGTAGTTAGAACAGAAGCGATCCATACGAACCCGAGTACCCGCGCATCGAGCGATAGTCTTGCCCCCATTGCGATCGGTGAGGGAGCGGATGAGAGCCCGCGCTCGAGGATTCGGTTCGTCCACTGCGCCGCGGCTAATCCCGCCGCTGCGCCCATGACACTGAGCAGCAGGCTCTCCAGCAGCATTTGGCGGCAAATTCTTGCTCGGCTGGCCCCGAGGGCCAGGCGGATCGACACTTCGCGCCGCCGCGACACGCCACGACCCAGCAGCAGATTGGCGACATTCGCACAACTGATGAGCAGCACCAGTCCAACCACCACCGACAAGAGCATCAATAATGGCACGATTAAGCGCCGATAGCCGGGATCCGACGTTCCGCGAACGCGTTCCACCCGGAGCGCCCTTTCTCGGGTTTCCGACCGTGGATAATCCCGGCGTAACTGCACGTCGACTGCGTTCAATTCGGCTTGCGCCTGTGACGCGGTTACACCGGGCCTGAGCCTGCCGCACATCAGGACTCGGCCTCCGAAGCGATCCTTCACCGTGCGAGCGGCGAATTCATTGTGCTGAGCGTATTTGACAAGCGGCACCCATACTTCGGTCAAGACCGGCAATGCAATTCCTTGGAAATCCTTTGGAGCTACGCCAACGACGGTGTACCATTGCGATTCCAGACGCACTGGTTTGCCGATCACCTGTGTGTCACCGCCAAAACGGCGCTGCCACGTCCGGTAGCCGATCACCGCCGGGAAATCGGCTGTGCGCTCGTCTTCAGCGGAGAACCATCGCCCCAGCGCAGGCTTGACTTCCAGCACGGTCGCGTAATTGTAGGAGACGGCCTCGGCCAGGATAACTTCGCTGCTGGCGCCAACATCGAGCGCGCTTTCGGTGGTGGTGTCCGCAGCCAGGCCTGAAAACGCATTGGCGCGTTGCTGGAAATCCACGAAGTCCGAATAGGAACAGGGACGATCATCGCCGCGGTAGACTCCGAACACACCACCGCTGTTTGGCACCGCCAAGGGTCGAAGCATCAGTGCATTGAGCAAGCTGAAAATGGACGTGTTCAGGCCGATGCCGAGCGCCAGGGTGAGAACTGCGACAGCGGTGAATCCGGGGTTCGACCACAATTGACGCAGTCCGTATTTGAGGTCTTGCCAGATCGTCTGCGCGGAAATCAGGATCGCGAGCATAGTCCTATTGAGAGCCGAAACATCTTCCTTATCTGACACCAGCCCAGCCACACTTGTTCCGAGCAGTATGGCGATTGATACGGTGATGTTTCACCAGCTTCCTCAGCGCCTTTCTGTTATTTCTGGTCCAGCCGCTGATCGCGCGCATTTTCCCGCCCTGGTTTGGCGGGACTGCTCGCGGTGTGGACAACCTGCCTGATGCTCTTTCAAACGGCGCTGTTGGTGGGCTACTGGTATGCGCATTGGATTACGCGGCATCTCCGGCCCAAGATGCAGGCCATCACCCACATTCCTCTTTCAGCCGCTAGCTTGCTGACCCTTCCGATACTGGCCAGCGCGGCGTGGGCGACCGACCTGCGACGAGCAACCCGCCTTGCGTATTCTCGCGCGACTAGCGGGATCTGCCGGAGCGCCATACTTCCTGCTAAGCGCCACTGGCCTGCTACTGCAAACGTGGTATGCCGCGCTCAACCGAGGCGCACTGCCGTATCGCCTCTATGCACTCGCGAACGCGGGGTCGCTCATCGCGCCGCTCAGCTTTCCACTGGTGGTTGAGCCGATGCTCAGATCGAGCACGCAGGCTTATGCCTGGCCGGGCTTGTATGCGCTGTTCGCGATGGTGTGTGTGGGAGTCGCTGGCCGCGTGGCAACCGCTGTCAGAAGCCGTGAAAGAATCAAGACCAACACCCGCTTGCGGGCAGGCAGACTGGAAAGTCTGTACTACTAAATCTTTGTTTCTTTGCGCGCCGCGATGATTTTCGCCGCGGTTGCTGGCGACCCAACCACCGGGTCGCCCGGCAGGCGGCAAACCCCGACCGCCTGCCCCACACAGTTTGCGGCACAGCCGCGCTGTGCCACAGTCCCTCGGCCCTCCTGCTTGCTTTTACCAGCCATTTCTCGCAGAACATGCGGCGATTCCGCTCCTACACCCGCCGCTGGTGGCTGCCCGCGTTTCTTGTTACGCCTCTGGACAGACGATTACGGCAACGTCCTGGCCGCTCTAAAGCGCCCGGACTCATACTAATCGCTTATCATGAACTTAGTAAGTGAAATCCGTGCTTCGCCATTTTTGGCCTTGCTGGTTCGTGTGCGCGCAATTGCTGGCGACGCCTTCGGTTCCCGTCACGCGGCTGTTACATGTGCGCGTTCCTATGCGCGACGCCGTCCTGCTCGATACCCACATCTTCCACCCCGCCACGGCCGCTCGCTTCCCCGCGCTCCTGATCCGCACGCCCTACGACAAAGGCACGGACCTGCTTCCCAGCTACGACTCCTTTATCAATCATGGTTATGCCGTGGTGGTGCAGGATGTGCGGGGCCGCTACTTATCCGAAGGGATCTTCGACGCGCTTGATCAAGAAGGCCCGGATGGCTACGACACCTTGAACTGGATTGCGCAACAACCCTGGTCCAATGGAAAAATCGGCATGCTGGGCGGGTCGTACGTGGGCATCTTGCAGTGGAAAGTCGCGGTGCTGAACAATCCGCATCTGAAAGCCATTTTCCCGATTGTCTCCGGGTACGACGACTACCTTGACCGGTTCTATTCACCCGGCGGCGCGGAGAAGCTCGGACACCGGCTGCTGTGGTTTTCGGAAAATCTTCTTGCCCCGGGCGTTTCTCGTCCGCGATTCAACGATTTTATTTATCATCTGCCGCTGCGGACCGCCGACCGCGCCGCGACGGGACAGACCTTACCTGTCTTCCAACACGTGCAGGACCACCCCTCCTACGATTCCTTCTGGAAGAAGATGAGCATTCGCGAGAAACTCGATCGCATCCACGTTCCGGTGTTCTCGGTGGGAGGCTGGTACGACAACTATGTGGAGAGCGATCTGGAGGCCTTTAGCGCTCTTCACAGAGGCGCCAATCTGTCGAATGGCGAGCATCGGATCTTGATCGGACCTTGGCCGCACAATATGTCAATCAAGTTTCCAAAGGCCGACTTCGGTCCGGATTCCTCCGCGCCCCTTCGCGCCTACCAGTTGGAGTGGTTCGACCATTGGCTGAAGGGTACGCCCGAGCAGGCGGCCGTGCACCCCTACGCGGGCGTCTGGCACGATGTGCGTTCGGAAGTAACCGAGGCGCCGGTTCACATTTTTGTGATGGGAGTGAACCGCTGGCGCGATGAACAGGATTGGCCGCTCTCCCGCACTCGCTACACGCCGCTGTATCTCGGAGGAAAGGGCCATGCGAACACGATCACCGGCGACGGCGCGCTCGAGTGGAAGGCTCCCCGGAAAGAGAAATCCGACCAGTTCACCTACGACCCCAAAACGCCCGTGCCGACGATGGGCGGCGCCGTTTGTTGCAATCCCAAAGTTTTTCCGTGGGGACCGATGGACCAACGGCTGGTGGAGCAGCGTCCGGATGTGCTGGTGTTCTCGACCAAGCCACTGAAGCGAGAGATCGAAGTGACGGGCCCGGTGCGTATCGTACTGTATGCATCCACAGCGGCCCCGGATACCGACTTCACGGCCAAGTTGCTGGACGTTTTTCCGAACGGCGAGGCACGCAACCTGACCGACGGGCTCCTCCGTTTGCGGTATCGCAACGGTCTCGATAAGCCGGCACTCGCGCATCCCGGCGAGATCTACCCGATCACCATCGATGCGGGTGTCACCAGCAACATGTTCCTGCCGGGCCACCGCATTCGCCTCGAAATCACGAGCAGCAACTTCCCCCGGTTCGACAGAAATCCGAACACAGGCCGTCCGATCGCCGACGAAACGGTGCTGAAAAAGGCGCAGCAGACCATCTACCATGGCCCGCGGTTCGCCTCGCATATCATTCTTCCGGTGGTCCCGGAATTGACTTTCGCCACCGCGACGCGCTATGTTCCAAAGAAGAACCCCTCGGACCGGTTAACCTTCAAGGCGCGGTAGCCAAGTGGTAAGGCAGAGGTCTGCAAAACCTTTATTCGGCGGTTCGATCCCGCCCCGCGCCTCCAATTTGCTGTCAGCGATGGTGCTGGCCAGTTTCGGATACTTGTCGCAACCCTCAGGGAAACGCAAACCGGGCCTCCTTTTTAACGATTCGCGAGCAACCCGAAAATCGGGAGCGTTAAATGCGAGGACTTGAATCGTGCGGCGGCCGATCGGGGGCTTTGCTGTTGCAATGCAAACAGGCGTGGAATGATGTGGTCGACGTGAAAAACCAGAAGATAGAGGGCCGAAGGAAGATGGCAATACTCGCAACCATAGAATGCCCGTTGCCAGACTTGCCGGATTAGACTTGCATTCACGAAGCAGACTGCGAAGGCTCGCGGCCGCGGAGGGCCAATCGAGCCTTGGACTGCATGACGGCAAGGAGATTACCAATATGAAGATAGCTGTCGAACTCTCGGATTTCGTATTCGGTCAGAGTTCCCTCTTGGGACTTCCGGCAAGATCCTGCATCCGAGCGCGATCGCTCTTGTGGAATCCCAAGCCTGAAAAGTTGACAGCCATCGAGCCGGATGCCTAGAACTTTTCAGCACCTAACTCACGCCTGAAGCGGCGGAAGATCGATCCAGCAGCGCTTCTCCCACGACTCGATGCCCTTTTCCGCGAGTTGCACTCCCTTCGCGCCTTCGAGCAGGTCCCAGCGGAAGGGTTGGTCCTTGACAACGTGGAGTAGGAACAATTCCCATTGCTTTTTGAAGGCATTGTCGAAGCGATCCTGCTCGGGGACCTTCTGCCAGTCGTCGAAGTAGCTGAGCGGGCTTTCGATATCGGGATTCCAGACCGGACGAGGCGTCGTGCCATAAGGCTGAATCCAACAGTTCCTCAGTCCAGCTACCGCCGATCCCTTGCTCCCGTCCACTTGAATTGTGAGAAGATCGTCACGCCGGACTCGCACGCACCACGATGAATTGAAGTGCGCGATCACTCCGCCCTCCAGCTCAAAAGTCGCATAGGCGGAATCGTCGGCAGTGGCCTCATACGGCTTGCCCGCTTCGTCCCAGCGCCGTAAAACGTGCGTCGCGCCCAGGCAGGACACGGCTTTCACTTCGCCGAACAGGTTGTCCAGCACGTAGCGCCAGTGACACAACATATCCAGGATCACGCCGCCGCCGTCCTGCTTACGATAGTTCCAGGAGGGCCGCTGCGCCGGAACAGTGTCGCCCTCGAAGACCCAATAGCCGAACTCGCCGCGAACCGACTGGATCTTGCCGAAGAATCCGATATCGCGAAGAGTCTTTAGTTTTAGGAGGCCGGGCAGCCAGAGTTTATCCTGCACAACGCCATGCTTGACGCCGGAGCTCTTGGCCAATTGATACAACCCGTAGGCATCGTTCAACGATTCCGCGATCGGCTTCTCAATGTAGATATGCTTGCCCGCCGCGATCGCTTTCCGAACGGCGGCCACGCGCCGGTCCGTGGTCTGCGCGTCAAAATAAATAGAATATTGAGGATCGGCCAGAGCGGCATCCAGATCGGTGCCCCAGGGCAGATCGCCGAATTCCCGGGAGATTGCTTCCAGCTTGGCGGCGTTCCGGCCAACCAAAAACGGCCGCGGCAGGATGGTTTCGTTTTGCCCGGCCGGCACGCCACCTTGCTCCCGGATAGCGTGAATGGAGCGGCGCAGGTGCTGGTTCCAACCCATGCGCCCAGTGACGCCGTTCATGACGATCCCGACGGAATGTGTGCGCTCAGAACTCATGGCTTCGCGGTGCATTGTGGCGTTGCGCCTTCGGGAAGTGGCGGGGCATCCACGCCAGCGCGAGGCAATGTTCCGCTGAGCTCCTGCCGCCAATGCGCCACGTCACCGGCGGGTCCATAACAGTAGATCATTCGCAGGGGCGTGGGGCCGGTGTTGGTGAGTTGATGAAACACCCGGGGCGGGATCGAGACCGCTTGCCCCGTACCCACGGCCGTTCGCTCGTCACCCAGACACATTTCGCCGGTGCCCTCTACGATGAAATAAATTTCCTCTTGCTCCTGGTTGTGCCACGGAACTTGGCCGCCATTTGGATCGAGCGTGACAAGTCCCATGGAGAAATTGGAAGCTTGAATCGGACTCGCGCCGCCCACCAGATTCTGAGTGCGCCTCCTGGCTGGATAGCGGCGGCCCTCGATCAGCGAAAGGTCGGCGATAGTCATCGCGCTACTGCCGGATGGCTGATTTCTTCGAGGATGCGGGCGACTTCGGAGCGAGGGTCTTCCGATCGGGTAACTTGCCTGCCGATCACCACGTAGTTCGCCCCGGCTTCGATTGCCTCGGCCGGAGTGGCGATGCGCTTCTGATCGCCAGCCGCCGCGCTCTGGCTGCGAACTCCCGGCGTCACGATGATGATGCGCGGTCCTACGATTTTCCGAACGGCCGCGGCGTCCCGAGGAGAGCAGACGAGTCCATCCATGCCCGTTCGGATGGCATTGCGCGTCCGCAACGCTATCAAATCCGGGAGCTGGCACGAGTAGCCGTCCTCCGCGAGATCCTGCTGGTCCCAGCTCGTCAGCACGGTTACGGCCAGCAATTGCAAGTTTGAGCCGCCGCGTCCGTCCGCTGCCGCTCGCATCACTGGGTTGTTGGCGTGGATCGTCAGAAAGCGGACCCCCGTTTGTGCAATCACCGCCGTCGCGCGCTTCACGGTCTCGCCGATGTCATACAGCTTCAGATCGAGGAACACATGCTTCCCCGCCGAGATCAGCTCCGGAACGAAGCGCATGCCTTCGGCTGCATACAACTCCATACCGACCTTGTAGATCGATACGGAGTCACCAAGACTCGCGACGATAGCGCGAGCCTGGTCTGCATTGGGGACATCGAGAGCGATGATGAGAGGATTCCGCATCATACAAGATGGATGGGCTTGCCGCTCGATTCAACCACTCGGCCGATCCGGTAAGCAGCGGGAAATTTGCGAGCGAGGGCCTCAGCGTCCGCCTCGGAAAGCGAGATCAGCAGGCCGCCGGAGGTTTGCGGGTCGTACAGCAAATCGTCGAACCCACTCTTGCCCGCCGGACTTTCCTGAACGCACGGCGAAGCAAATGCACGGTTGTTTTTCAGGCCACCGGGAATCGCACCCTGCCTCGCATAGTCCACTGCGCCCGGAAGGAACTGCACCGCTTTCGGATCGATCTCGAGAGTCACATGGCTTCCGAGCGCCATCTCGCGCGCGTGGCCGAGCAAACCGAAGCCCGTGACATCGGTGCAACCGTGCACATCGAATTCCAGCATCGCTTCGCAAGCCGCGCGGTTTAGGGTGAGCATGGACTGAATGGAAACCTCAACGTCCGAATCCCGGGCGACACCAAGTTTCAGAGCGGTCGAAATCACGCCAGTTCCGATCCGCTTGGTAAATAGCAGCGCGTCTCCGGGCCGGGCGCCGGTATTGGTTTTGATTCGATTGGGGTGAATCGAGCCGGTCACGCTATAGCCAAACTTGATATCATTATCAGCCACGCTGTGGCCGCCGAGCACCGCGCACCCGGCTTCACGCATCTTCTCCGTTCCGCCCTTGAGGATATGCTCCAGGTCGTCCAGGTCACCTTTATTCGGGTAACACAGGATCGAGAGCGCGGTCAAAGGCCGGCCGCCCATCGCGTAAACGTCGCTCAGCGCGTTGACGGCCGCGATCGCGCCGAAGTTATAGGGATCGTCAACAATCGGCGTAAAAAAGTCGACGGTCTGCACCAGGGCACACTCCGGCGTCAGCTTGTACACGCCCGCATCGTCGGCCGTGTCAAACCCGACTAGCACATTCTCATTCGCCCAGCGCGGAATGCGGGCGAGCACCCTGTCCAGCAACTCTGGACTCAGCTTGGATGCTCAACCGGCAGCCGCGGTTTGGGACGTAAGTTTCGTTCGCACGATATAAGCATAGCCACAGATGGACACAGATAAACACGGATAGCTTCAGTTTTTTATCTGTGTGGATCTGTGGCCTGGCGATTTTTTTAGTACAATTCCCTGAAGCTCTCAAAAGAGCTTCAGCCAATCGTAAAGGGGGCATTCGAATGCGGTTCTTGCGTATTTCGACAATCGTTTCCGTTCTCTTCTCAGCCGTTGCGTTCGCGCAAGGGCCAAACAGCGGCGCAGTGAGCGGTACAGTGACCGACAGTTCTGGCGCGGCGCTGCCGGGAGTAAAGGTGACAGCCACCAGCCCGGCTTTGCAGGGCGAAGAAACCTCCGTCACGAACGAACAGGGAAATTACCGCTTTCCGATACTCCCCATCGGCGTTTACAGGTTTTCGTACGAAGTGAACGGCTTCGCGACCCTAGTGCGCGACCAGGTTACAGTTACCCTCGGTTTCGCCGCAACCCTCAATGTGCAAATGGGCGTGGCGAGCCAGCAACAGACCGTCGTGGTGACGGGAGAAGCGCCGCTGGTCGACACGCAAAATTCAAACGTTCAGAACAACTTCTCAACCAGGCAGTTGAACGAAATCCCGAATGGGCGCGACATGTGGTCCGTGATTGGAGTGACGCCTGGAATGGCTGTCACTACTATCGACGTGGGTGGTTCCAACGTGGGCAATCAAACGGCCTACAGCGCGTATGGTTATGGTCTGGGCAGCTACACGCAAAACCGCGTTCAGGTGGACGGCGTCAACACTACCGAGGGCACGGGCTCGGCCGGATTTTACTACGATTACGGCTCGTTTGCCGAATTTCAGATAAGCACGGCGGCCAACGACGCCTCGATGCCTGTTCCGGGCAACCTTGTGAACGCGGTGATCAAGACCGGCGGCAACCAGTTTCACGGAACGGTGTATTTCGATTACGAGAACCCGAATTTCCAGGGCACCAACATCAGCCAGGCGCAGTTACTGCAGGGCGCGGGAGTGGGAACCCGCCTCACTGAATACAAAGACATCAACGGCGATGTTGGCGGGCCCATTATTCATGACCGTTTCTGGTTCTTCCTGTCCTTGCGCGATCAGGAGGCGGGGCGCTCCGTAACGGGATTTCCGGTCGAGAAACCCGGGTCCATACCCGCTATCAGCAAAGACCGCAATATAACGTATAAGCTTTCCTACGAGATCAACAAAAATCACCGGTTGTCGACATACGCGCAGTGGGGCCAAGTCCTAAAACCGCAGCGCAATGCAGCGAACAACTATTACTCGGACGCGATCTACACTCAGAATGCCGCCTCCTGGGCTGGCAACGTCCAGTACGATGGCATCATCACCCCCCGCTTTTTCATCGAGGCGCGTGTCGGCGTTTTCGGATATAACTTCCCGATGGTGCCCTACCCGGGTCCGGATGGAATGATTGATCCCCTACGTACGGAATTGACCTCGGGCGATATTGCCGGAGGATTTGCGAAGGGCCGCACCGATCGGCGTCGTAATCAAATCGAGCCGACCGGAAGCTACTTCCTGGATAATTTCCTGGGAGTAAATCATCAGTTTAAGTTCGGCGAAGTTTCGGAGAGAGAGTATACGAATTCCCAGAGCTACGGCCCGTTGAACGAAGCGGCTCAAATTTACAACAGCCCCGCCGGGTCGCCTGACTTTTCGAAGCTGTATGAAGTTACTCTCTACAACGATCCCACGGTCTCAAAAGACTACTTGTGGCACCACGGCGCATACCTGCAGGACCAGGTGAAGATCGGAAAGCGGATCACGCTGAACCTGGGTACTCGCTGGGATTTTTACCGGCAGTATGAGCCGAACCAACCGATCCGTCCCGATGCGCCGTTAGCGTCGTTCTTTTATCAGGGCGCGCCGCTGCCCAACGGTTTTGCGATTCCAGCAAGATACCCCAATCTGGTTGTACCGGGCCGGCAGGTGATCCGTTATCCGTTTCTAATTGTGCCGCGCCTTGGCCTGGCCTGGGATCTTACGGGCAGCGGTAAGACCGTTCTGAAGTTGAACTGGGGCAGGTTCTATAGCAATCCGGGAAACACGTTGGGCGGCTTAGTCAATCCGCTCCAAGAGATCAGGTACACCTTTCTTTGGAACAACCCAAACAATCTGCCATTCAACATCAACCAGATCGGCTCATTCGTTTCCAACGCGGGCAGCACCGGAATTACTGTCCAGCCGCATATTCAGGCGCCCAGCTACGATGACGCCGGGGCCACGATCGAGCGCCAATTGAGCGACAGCCTCTCGATCCGGGTAGGATTTATCTACAGGGCGCTGCACCATAATTGGCAACAGGTAGACATCGCGCGAACCGCGAATCTGTTCACGCTGCCCGTCACGAAAGTTGACCCGGGTCCCGACGGGGTCGCAGGGACTGCCGACGATAGCTCGATCACACTGTACGATATTCCCAAGGCGCAACTCCCTCCCAACCAGTTGCAGATTCAAGCTCCGGACGGCAATAACGAGATCTACAGGAGCTTTGAATTTACGATTAACAAGCGTCTGTCTCATCGGTTCCTGGCGTTGGGCAGTTTTAACTACACCAGCGGCAACTACCCGGTCGTCCGGACCTCTAGCTCCGGGTTCAATACCGGCGTGGCAACCTTCGCGGATATGCTGATTAATAACCAGGTCCACGGCGCCACAACTTGGGCCTCGCATGTTACCGGCAGCTATTTTGGCCCCTGGGGGATCAACATCTCGCCGGTCCTGAGAATGCAGTCGGGCACTCCGCTGCCGCGGTATGTGACGTTCACGGGTCTCAACATTGGTTCGTTGGTAATACCGGTTGTTCCGGTGGGCACTTACCGCTCGGACGATCTGTATGTGTTCGATACCCGCGTCGAGAAGCAGTTCGCCTATCGCGAGCGATTCCGTCTGAGTTTATTCTTCGATGCGTTCAATATCTTGAATTCGAATGCCGACAACACGCAGGATGCCATTACCGGAGTGCGGACCACGACTGTAAACGGTTCCAAGGTCAGCTACCAGCGCTTCCTGTCGCCAACAACCATTCTTCCCCCGCGGGTGTTCCGCATCGGAGTGCGATTCCAGTTTTGAAAGCGATGGGCACTGTCACAAGTATCAAAACTGGTGAGTGGGGTGGGCTTCAGCCCACCCTCTGAAACGGTCGCATGCCTTTTTTGAATTGATAGACTTATTGAAGCGAACCACTCGTCTGGAGAAAGGCTCGCCCAACAACTGAACGAGCTTGCCGGAGACGAAACCGGCCTTTTTAAAAGCACCGATCGATTGCGCGTTACGTTCTTCCGGGTCGGCAATGACGGAAGAAATAGAGGAATCCTGAAAGATGCCTTCTTGGATAAATTGGCAGATCGCCTGCGTTCCGAGTCCACAGCCGATTAAATCCTTTTCGCCAATCGCTAAGTCAATGCCAGCGGAATCCGGTGCGGCTTCAAGTTGCAGGGAGTGTTCAGGGTAATCTGCCCATCGGTACCATTGTATGAATCCTACCGGTGTCGCGCTGCTTAAAATGATATAAACGTAGCACGGCTCGCTTCCGTCAATTCGGGGACCATACCTTTTGCGAGCCTCTTCGAGAGTTAGCGCTTCATGCCACCATGCCCTGACATGCGGTTCCGCGAGCCACTTCGTCAACAGAACTAAATCAGCTAGCGCAAGCTTCTTGAATGAGATCGAATGGTTGAAACACAACATTCTGAATTCCTAAATACGGTGCAGGAAGGTCCGTTTACGATGCGTCTACCGCTCCTCGCTATTGCTCTTGCTCGCGGTGCGCTTCATCCCGGCAATCTCTTCATTAGCCTCGCGGATCGAGGCAACATCCAAGAGGTCTTGCGGTCTTCCAGCGGCTAGTTTCGATTGAATGAGGTCGCTACTGGAAATGACGGATACGCTCAGGCCGCTGCCGATTTCAATATCGGCCCGCCGTTCCCATGCGCTCTCAAAATCGACACCTTTGACGGCGGGAAGAATGTCCACCATGAACGGCGGCACGCCCATGCGAGAAAACGTGCCCGGCTCCATGAAGTCCGCCGGAGTCAGTCCCTCAAGGGCCGCGCCGAATTCGGCTAACGCCCCATAAACCGCATTGGCGTTTTCAGGGTCCGGACTGATCAGCAAATCTAAGTCTTTGGTGGCACGGGGCTGTGAATGAACGATGACGGCATAACCGCCAATCACGAGATATTTAATTTTCCGGCTGTTGAAGACGGACAAGAGTTCTTTGAAGTCGTTCGGGAACATTCTGCGGGTCCTTTAGCCGGTAGGCTCCGATGGAAAGCTCTGCCGCCGCGTCCAGTCGTTCACTGGCTGTTAATTTCTGCCAGTCGCGATACTCGTCGCGCTTCATATCGTCGAGACTGCTATAGCGGCGGATTGTCTTGTCCATACGTCTTTGTAGCACCTTCCGGCCCGCGGCTCAATACTCGAGAGCTGGTCCAAACTCCGGGCGGCAAATTCGATCGCGGCTTTCACTGCTCGCGGTCAAGCCCGGCGAACCATTCCACGATGTCATCGCTCCCGCCTGGCGAGCATGAATAAAGTTGTGGAGGACCCAGGATCAACCACTAATCAACATAGCTTGCGCCGGTGTCGGTCAGGCGTGGCGTAATCGGCCACCTGATCCAGCCAAGGGGGGCAATTCAAATTCGGATATACTAATCATTAAGTTCGACAATGCATGCCTCGTTGACCAGGACGTTTTCGAGGGAATAGCTTGATGAGAAAAATCTTCGGTTGCGGGGCTTTAGCAATCCTATTCGCCGCGATGACTTACGGGCAGCCGCGTGCAGTTGTCGATAAATACTGTATCGTCTGCCATAACGACAACCTGAAGTCGGGAGGCATAGCCCTCACCAAGTTGGACCTGGCGCATCCCGGCCAAAACCCGGAGCTGGCCGAAAAGGTCATACATATTCTGCGAGCTGGGCTGATGCCTCCGGCGGGCATGCCGCGTCCGGATGCCGCGGTCATTCATGGGTTCATTGCCTCGCTTGAAACGGAGATCGATCGAAGCTCGGCTGCTCACCCGAATCCCGGCAGGCCGGCCCTCCACCGCCTGAATCGCACAGAATACGCGAATTCGGTGCGCGACTTGCTGTCCGTCAACATCGACGTCGCCTCGCTTCTACCGCCGGACGACATGAGTCACGGCTTCGATAATATGGCGGATGTCCTGACAGTTTCTCCGGCGCTCATGGATGGATTCATCCGGGCGTCCGGCCGAATCAGCCGCGAAGCCGTGGGCGATGCCGGGGCCCTTCCGCTCACCAAAACTTACAGCATTCCACGGGTGCTCAACCAGACGCGCCACATTGAAGGCACGCCGTTCGGAACCCGCGGTGGAATGTCAGTGATACACGATTTCCCGGCCGATGGTGAATATATTTTCAAGCTGGGGCTCTACTACTCGCCTACTGGTCCGCTCTTTGGCCTGAATCAGGGAAAGGGTCAACAGATCGAGGTTGCGGTGAACGGCGAGAGAGCGGCCTTGCTGGATATCGATCCCCGCATGAGCCTGGCGAAGGATGGTATCAAAACACCTCCGGTCAAAATCAAAGCGGGTCCGCAAAACATTTCGGCTTCCTTTCTTCAGAAATTCGACGGCCCCATTGAGGATGAGTTTCGAATGGTGGAACAAAGCCTGGTGGATGTCAGCACCGGAACGGTACCGGGCATGACGACGCTGCCGCATCTGCATCAGCTCAGTATCACTGGCCCTAACAAAGTATCCGGGATTTCGGAGACACCCAGCCGGCGGAAGATCTTCACGTGCCGTCCGGCGCCTGGC
The DNA here is from genome assembly GCA_051000095.1 of Bryobacteraceae bacterium. Taxonomy (GTDB): domain Bacteria; phylum Acidobacteriota; class Terriglobia; order Bryobacterales; family Bryobacteraceae; genus JBBSHP01. Next base: position 30,291 of record JBPCOQ010000106.1, read on the forward strand.
GGAGACGAAATTCCCTGCGCCAAAAAAATCATTTCTTCGCTGGCCCGGAAAGCTTATCGGCGACCGGTGACAGACGCGGATTTGGAAGGCCTTTTGAGCTTCTATCAGTCTGGCCGGAACAAAGGGGATTTCGAGACCGGAATTCGGACCGCAATTCAGGCTGTCCTTGCGAGCCCCGAATTCGTGTTTCGCTTCGAACGCGTACCGGCCAACGTCGCGCCGGGCCAAACCTATCGGATTAGCGACCTCGAACTAGCGTCTCGCTTGTCGTACTTTTTGTGGAGCAGCGCTCCGGACGATCAGCTCATAACGGTGGCGAGCCAAGGGAAGCTCCGAGATCCGGCTGTATTCGAGAGACAAGTGCGGCGATTGCTTGCTGACCCGCGCTCCGAGGCGCTGACGACGAACTTCGCCGGGGAGTGGCTGCATTTACAAAATTTGAAAGGCGTCAACCCCGATCTTTTTCTGTATCCCAACTTCGACAAAACTCTGTCCCAGTCGATGCGGCGCGAGACGGAATTGTTGTTTGACAGCATCCTGCGCGAGGACCGCGGTATTCTCGACCTGATGAATGCGAATTATACGTTCGTCGATGAGCGCCTAGCCAAGCATTATGGGATTCCAAATATTCTCGGGAACAGGTTCCGGCGCGTAACTTTGACCGATCCCAATCGGTTTGGATTGCTTGGCCAGGGGAGCATTCTGATGTTGACGTCGACGGCCACGCGAACCTCTCCTGTCCAGCGCGGGAAATACGTAATGGAAGTTCTGCTCGGGACCCCACCCCCGCCACCGCCCGGTAATGTGCCCGCTTTGAAGGAAGCCACCGATACAGGCAAGCCCATGCCGGTGCGCGAGCGCACCGAAGAGCATCGCAAAAATCCCGTTTGCGCGGCCTGTCATAAAATGATGGACCCCATCGGGTTTTCGCTCGAAAATTTCGACGCGGTCGGAGTCTGGCGAACCAATGATAGCGGCTTCCGTGTCGATGCCACCGGTCAGATGTACGACGGAACGAAACTAGATGGTCCGGCAAGTGTTCGCCGGGCAGTTCTAAACCATTCCGACGCATTCATCGGGACGTTTACCGAGAACCTGCTCGCCTATGGTCTCGGCCGGGTAATCGATTATCGCGATATGCCGTTCGTTCGCGGCATCGAAAGGGACGCGGCCAAGAACGGCAATCGCTTCTCATCGTTTATTCTGGCGATCACAAAAAGCATCCCTTTTCAAATGAGAGTGGAGCAGGCGGTTTCGCCTGCAGGCCTGTAGGAGACGAAAACATGTTCATCACGAAGAAGCATCTTTCCCGGCGCGCTGTTCTCCGCGGCATGGGAATCTCGTTGGCATTGCCATTGCTGGATTCGATGGTGCCCGCGCAGACCCCGCTGCGCAAGACAGCGGCCTCTCCTAAAACGCGCCTGGCGTGCATCGAGATGGTTCACGGATCGGCCGGTAGCACGGGAGAGGGTTCCACGAAGCACTACTGGTCGCCTGAGAAGGAGGGCAGGGATTTTGCTCTCAGCCAAACTCTCAGCCCGTTGGAGCCGTTCCGGGATTACCTGACCATTGTCAGCGACACGGATTTGCACCCCGCGGCAGCCTGGGCCGCAGCCGAGGAAGGCGCGGATCATTTTCGATCGAGCGCTGTTTACCTGACCGCCGCTCACCCCAAGATGACGGAAGGCTCGGACTATTTCGTGGGTCCCTCGATCGATCAGTTGTACGCGCAGCAGTTTGGCCAGGACACACCCTTACCTTCGATTCAGCTATGCATCGAAATGGTGGACGCCTCCGGCGCCTGCGACTACGGTTATGCCTGCGTCTACGCGGATACGATTAGCTGGGCCTCGCCCACCAGTCCGCTGCCGATGACGTTAGATCCGCGCATGGCGTTCGAGAACCTGTTCGGTGAAGGCGGAACGCCGGAAGAGCGGCTGGCCCGTCAAAAGGTAAATCGCAGCATTCTCGATTGGATTTCGCACGACGTGCCCCGGCTGCAAAGAGGTCTGGGAGCCAGCGACCGCAGCCGGCTCAGCTCGTATCTCGAAGACGTTCGTGAAATTGAGCGCAGGATCGAGCGAATCGAGAAATACAATTCCAGCGGCGAGGCGAGAGCGCTGCCAGCGGCTCCGCTTGGCGTGCCGGATTCGTTCGAGGAACATGTCAAGCTGATGTTCGATTTGCAAGCCTTGGCCTTCATGACGGAAACTACTCGTGTATCGGCGTTTAAGCTGAGCCGCGATGTGAGCGGCCGGGTTTGGCCCGAGAGCGGCGTGAAAGTTCCATTCCATCCGTGTTCGCACCACGGAGAAAATCCCGCAAAGATCGCGGAGTTTGCCAAGCTCAACCGCTATCATGTCAGCCTGATCCCGTACTTCCTGGAGAAGTTGAAGAACACGCCCGACGGCGACGGCAACCTGCTGGATCATTCCATGGTCCTGTATGGCAGCCCGATGGGTGACTCGAATGTGCATAACCACAAACGGGTGCCGTTGTTCTTAGCGGGCCATGCCAGTGGCCAGCTCAAAGGCAACCTCCACGTCCGCGCCAAGGATGGAACGCCCATGGCAAATGTCCTGTTGACCATGCTGCAAAAACTGGGCATGAATATAGACAAGTTGGGCGACAGCACCGGTGAGATTGCGATATGAGTGGCACAGACTTTCCAGTCTGTGTTGATTTGATCTTGTCACACCGCTTCCGGCAGAATCGCCTACCTTTGCAATTTTGCGCTACCTGCCTACTTGGCGCAGCAATGCTGCTTGCCGCCACCAGCGATACCCGCCTCACGGATGCGGCGATGCAAGGCAACAAAGACGGTGTGCGGTCCCTGCTTAAGCAGAAGGCCGATGTGAATGCGGCCCAGGGCGATGGCATGACGGCGCTGCATTGGGCGGCCTTCCACGACGATCTGGAAACGGCGAAGCTTCTGATCGCGGCCGGCGCAAATGTAAAGGCCCCAACTCGGGATGGCGCAATCACTCCTCTGTTTATGGCGTGCACCAACGGCAATGCCGCCATGCTTGAGGCGCTGTTGAAAGCTGGAGCGGAAGCCAACTCGGTGAAGGCGAACGGAACCACCGCGCTGATGACGGCGGCGGCTTCCGGCGGAGCGGAGGCGGTCAAGGTTCTGCTGAGCCACGGAGCGGATGTAAACGCCAAGGAAAGCGTCCACGGCCAGACCGCGTTGATGTTCGCAGCGGCCCTGAATCGGGAGGCAGTTATCAAGGTGCTGCTGGCGCGAGGCGCGGACGCCAATGTTGCGACCTCGGTGCGCAAGCTGGAGCGAGTTCACTTCGACATGGACGGCAACATCGTCGAAGATAAAGCGGCCGCGAAGACCGAGCCGAATGCCACCGAACTCAAGACCCAGGTTGCGGAGTTGCAAGCGCTGGTGCAAAAGTTGGTGGCGCGGGTGGATGAATTGGAAAAACGCTCGGGCGGATTCAAAACACCCGGCGATTCAGCCGCACAGGCAGACCTCGACGCCTTCGCACACTCGCTCAAACTCACATCCGCGGATTACCGTCCCGCGAAAGCACGCGTCAAGGCCGGGGATGTAGCTGCCCGGCCGCCCAGAAAAGTGGGAGCTGATTTCATGGGAAATATGACCGCTCTGCTCTATGCGGCTCGCGAGGGTCACATGGACGCGGTCCAGGCACTGGTAGCCTCGGGAGCCAATGTCAACCAGGTCAACGGTACGAAAATGAGCCCCATTGTGATGGCGATCATCAACGGTCACTACGACGTTGCAAAATTCCTGCTCGACCATGGGACCGATCCCAACCTTGTGAGCGAGACCGGCCTGACAGCCTTATATGCGGCCATCGATGTCCAGTGGGCACCCAAGGCGTGGTTCCCGCAGCCGAACACCGAACAAGAGAAAACGACCTACCTGGAATTGATGAAAGCGCTTCTTGAGCATGGAGCAAAGGTCAACAGCCCGGTTGGCGAGAAGCAATGGTTCCGCTCGTTCACCAACGACTATACCTGGGTGGATCCCGCGGGAGCGACTCCGTTCTGGCGTGCCGCGCAATCCAGCGACACGGCCGCTATGCGCCTGCTGGTGGAACACGGCGCTGATCCGAAGCTCGCCACCAAATCGGGCGAGACCCCTTTGATGGCGGCCGCGGGAATCGGTTGGGCAGGCAACTGGAGTGTGAACGCGCCTTACCCGCTAGTGGACGCCGTCAAATATTGCGTAGAGCTCGGTAATGACGTGAATGCAACGGATATTCGCGGTTATACCGCGCTGCACGGAGCCGCGTACCTTGGAAACAACGATATGGTCAACTTCCTGGTGTCAAAGGGTGCCAAGGTGGACGTTAAGACCAAAGCGGGAGATACGGTTGCCGACATGGCGAACGGCCCGACGCGGTTTGGGCAACCACATCCCGAGACTGTAGCGTTGCTGGAAAAGCTGGGGTCCGCGAATTCGCATAATTGCCGCTCCGACCTTTGTGTCGTGGCTGCCAGAACGAATATCTATGATCGGCCTCTGTCTCCGGCTGAGCAGGCCGACAAAGACCTGCTCGATAAATTCGCAGTGGCGCTAGGATTCAAATCCATGGAGTATCGGCGCTAGAAAGTGGCTGGGTTACTGAGCCGCGACCGCCAGAGACCGTTTCTGGCGCTCCTCTGCGCGATTCTCATCACCACGTCATCATCGCGCGCGCAGTACTTGGAAAACCTGCCTATCAACCACCCAGCGATTCAATATCTTCAGGGTTCGCTCAACGATCCCGCCGCTCGTCTGAATAGGCTTCTCGAGAGCGGAAAGATAAAGCTCGAGTTCCGCGAGGGTGGACTGGGATATCTGCCGAGCGTTCTCGAACATCTCGGAGTGAATCCCGATTCGCAGGCGCTGGTTTTTTCGAAGACGAGCTTCCAGGCGGCCAGGATCTCCCCGCATAACCCTCGTGCGATTTACTTTAACGACGACGTTGCGGTTGGATGGGTCCGAGGAGGCGATGGGCTCGAAGTCGCGGCGCTCGATCCCCGGCAAGGAGTCAACTTCTACACGCTGAACACTTCCAAAACAGGTCAGCCTGGCTTGGCCCGCCGGGATGTTTGCTTGCATTGTCACCAAGGCCCCGCGACGGCGGGGGTTCCGGGTATCTTTGTTGGTTCTGTGTTTCCGGATTCTTCCGGCATGCCACAACGTCTCGGGGCAATCATCACCGATCACCGGACCCTTTTTGCAGATCGTTGGGGCGGATGGTTTGTGACCGCTACCCGCGGCGAGCAGCGCGACCGGGCAAACGCCTTTGCATCCGATCCCGAGTTACCCGACGTGTTGCAGACGGACGGCAGACAAAATCTGAGCAGCTTGGCCAGGGAGTTTGATACAAAGGGTTATCTGACCCCGCTGAGTGACATCGTAGGGCTGATGACGTTCGAGCATCAAACGCAGATGACGAACCTGATCACGCGTTCAGGCTGGGAGGCGCGAATTGCGCAGCATGACGCGCAGTCCGGCGCCACCCTCGAAGCTCTCGTAACCTATATGCTCTTCGCGGATGAGGTTCCCTTGCCGGAACCAATCCAAGGCGTCTCTACGTTCACTCAGACGTTCCCGCAACGCGGGCCCCGCGATCGCCAGGGCCGCAGTCTTCGTGATTTCGATTTGCATACGCGGTTGTTTCGATATCCGCTCAGCTACATGGTCTATAGCGCCGCCTTTAATGCGCTGCCCAGCGTAGTTCGCGAGCGCGTTTACCAGCGGCTCTATGATGTACTCACCGGCGGAGACCAATCCAAGAAGTTCACGAATCTCTCAAAGGAAGACCGGCGCTCGATATTCGAAATTCTTCGAGACACGAAACCGGATTTACCAGGGTATTGGGCAGCCTTCACACGATAACGATGCGAATTTTTCTGATCTGTTTGTTTGTCTTCGGGTCGCTCTACAGTCAGGAAAAACAGGAACCGGCAAAGCGGCCAATCCCGAATCCCACGAATCTCAAAATCTTGAAGGTGGCTACGGGCGCCGAAGTGGGTCAGATCATGCGGACGTTCACTGCCGGACTTGGCGTTCAATGTATCTACTGCCATGTCCAGGATAATTTCGCCAGCGATGAAAATCCGAAGAAAGAGATCGCACGCCATATGATCGAGATGACCAAGGAGGTCAACGGCAAATTCCCGGATAGTAAGATGCATGTGTCTTGCTACACATGTCATCGCGGCGAGCCGGAACCGAAGACAGCCCCCGAGCCGAAGCCAGCGAAATGAGGTTCGAGTGGCCCTCCTTCGCATTACCGGGTATTGACGTGGACGAGGAATCGCGCTTACCTTACTGTATGGACCGGCGCCGCTTCATTACCTCCGCCGCGGGCGTTCTTGCCTTCCAAAGCAACTCGAACGCGCTTGCGCAATCTGCCGCTCAATCGGTTTCCGGCCGCCCCGCCGATACCATCGCCCGCGATGAAGATTTCTGGCTCAACATCCGCCACGCGTTCACCGTCGATCGCAACATGATCAACCTGAACAACGGCGGCGTTTCGCCATCACCCAAGGTGGTAATGGATACGGAGATCCGCTATCTCGAAGTCGAGAACATGAGTCCGTCTTATTACATGTGGCAGGTGCTCGACCCCGGAATCGAAACGGTTCGCCGGCGGCTGGCGCGCACCTTCGGGTGCGATCCCGAAGAGATCGCCATTACACGGAATGCGAGCGAAGCGCTGGAGATCGTCCAACTCGGCCTGGAGCTGAAAACCGGCGACGAAGTGCTGACCACCAATCAGGATTATCCGCGCATGATTACAACGTGGCAACAGCGCGAGCGGCGGGATGGCATCGTTCTGAAGCAGATTACCTTTCCGGTACCACCGCCCAGCCTCGATTACCTCGCCAAGCGTATTGAAGAACAGATCACACCCAAGACCAAGGTGATTCACATTTGCCACATGACCAATCGTACGGGCCAGATATTCCCGGTTAAAACGATCTGCCAGATGGGCCGGGCGCGCGGGATTGACGTGATTATCGACGGCGCCCATGCGTTCGCGCAGTTCCCCTTCCAGCAACAGGATCTGGATTGCGACTACTACGGCACATCGCTCCACAAGTGGGTGCTGGCCCCGATCGGCACCGGCATGCTGTACGTCCGCAAATCGAGGATCGCGAAGATCTGGCCGATGATGCCCGCGCCGGAGAGCATGCAAGGGAACATCCGAAAGTTCGAGGAGATCGGCACGCATCCGGCTTCGCAGCGCAACGCCATCACCGAAGCCCTGAACTTCCATGAAAGCATCGGCGCGGAACGCAAAGCCGAGCGTCTGCGTTACTTGCGCAAGCGCTGGTCCAATCAGTTGCGCGAGCTTCCGGGAGTCAAGATACTCAACAGCGAAGATCCCGAGCAGTCCTGCGCAATCGGCTTTATTAGTGTCGACGGCTTCGACGCGCCGCAGCTTGCGATGCACCTCTGGGACAAGTACCGCATCTGGACGGTAGCAATCGTGACGCCGGGCGAATACCAGGGCTTACGGATTACACCCAACGTCTACAGCACTCTCGAAGAGATCGACACCTTCACCGAGGTGATGACCAGGATCATCAAGCGCGGATCGCTGGCCTAAGAAAATGGTGGGCGCGGCAGGACTCGAACCTGCGACCTCCTGCGTGTGAAGCAGACCGCCCCGCCTAACTCCATGATTACAGTATAAATATTTTCGTAAAATAATTCACTTTAGACACCAAAAACACGCCAGTGGGTGGGCAACTGGGTGGGCGGTTCCACTTCTGATCTCCTGTAATCGCTCGCGTAGCGACCGAGGCCGAATATAAGGGAAGCCCTAACCCGGATCGCTTGGGAGCCGCGTTTGGCGGTATCCAAGGACGCCAACGAAGACTGACTGGCGGATTTTTGGCAGTGCCGCCGTCCAAGGTGCGATGCGATCAAGCGAGATAGTAGTTCTCTCGAAGCCATCGTTGAAGAGGCTTTGGCGAACGTCAAGGGCTACGCGGCTGCCGGCAAGGGACAGCCTTCTGTTCGCTAATTCGACTATTCTTAAGCCTTCGAGATAAATCTAGCGCCGCCAAACGTTATAACCAAGTGGAGGGCGGGCGACTTTGAAGATTCTGCGGTTTCAGCTTCCATCTGATCAGCACCATGCCGAAGGGGTTTACCGGGTTCTTCTTGAAAACCTTGACGATTTGTACAGCACGGCCAAGCGCCTTACGGGACGCGCCGATCTTGCGGAAGATCTGGTCCAAGAGACCGCACGAAAGGCCCTAGAGGCCATTCCAACGCTCAAAGACGAGCGAAACATTAGGGCTTGGATCTTCCGAATTCTGCTGAACGGAATCCGTGATCAGGCTCGGCGGCAAAAGCTATGGGCAGAAGTTGAGGCTGACGAGGAGACTCGTGATCTCAACGCGATTGCCGAAAGCGTCCAGGGCGCAACAGCAGAAGATGTCCGGCAAGCTCTCTCCAGCTTGACGCCCGAGACTCGATCTCTCGCAATTCTGATCGACATCGAAGAATTCACAATCGCGGAGGCAGCGGTGATGTTGCAGATTCCTCCCGGCACGGCGGCATCCCGGCTTTCGCGCGCGCGCCGGGAATTGCGGGAACTACTGCGGGCCTATCGGTCCGGATCGCGGAGAGGAGGAAAACCATGAATTGCTCTCACGCGCGCAACACGCTGTTCCCAACCCCCGAAAAGGCTCTCGTCACTATCGAAACACCCGGCGCGATGGATCATGTGCGCGATTGCCAGGAGTGCCATGCCTTCTTTGAGCAGCAGCGCGGGTTTTCGAAAGCGCTTCGTGCCAAGGCCGGCGTCGAACCCGCTCCCGATGCGTTGCGGGAGAGAATGGCCAGACTCGTCGAAAAGCACAGAGCCTCTGATGTCCCCTTGCTGAAGACCAGACGGCAAGTTCTGATGACTGCGGCGGCTGTCGCGCTCACTCTTGGTTTGGGTGGGCTCTGGTTGGCGTGGAGAGCGCCATCGCAGGCTCTATTTCAGGAGATGTGTGCGGATCACGTAAAGTACCTCGATGCTCAATCGCAACTTCCATCAAGCAATCCCGAAGAGATCGAGTCCTGGTTCCGCGACAAAGCGGAATTCCGGGTACACGTTCCGACTTTGGAGATGACTGACCTGTTGGGCAGCCGGCTCTGCTTCCTGAAGCGGCACAAGGCAGCGCTGATTTTCTATAGGAGGCTGGGCCGCCCGGTCTCACTATTCGTGCTTAGTAAGGTAGGGGTCAGCCTTTCCAGCCTGAATCGGACGGAGATCGATGGTAGCCCGATCTGGCACGAGTCGTTCAACGGATACAGCCTGGTTGCGTTTGAAAACCGCGGTGTTGTCACGGTGCTTGTGTCGGATCTGCAGGAAGGCGAGTTGCTGCCGCTTGCGCTGGCCGCGCGGCGCGGATAGGAGAACAGCGCTTGGTACGAGGATCTCTCAAGAACCCATATGTCGTCATCATCGGCGCCCTTACGGTTATCCTGCTGGGCGCCGTCGCCCTGAGCCGCATTCCCACTGACATCCTGCCCACGTTCCGGACACCAGCAGTGCAGATTCTGACGCTGTACCCAGGTATGCCGGCGGAAACCATGGAACGCGATATTACGAGCCGGCTGGAACGTTGGACCGGCCAGTCCAACGGGGTCGCCAGGCAGGAGTCGCGATCGATGACAGGAGTTAGCGTCGTGCGTGATTACTTTCGGCCGGACATCGATCCAAATACGGCGATGGCGCAGGTGTCGTCATTGGCAATCTCTGATTTGTATTATCTTCCGCCGGGAACAATCCCGCCGATGGTCATGCCATTCGACCCTACCGCCACGCTACCGCTGGCGCTGTTGAGCGTGAGCAGCCCCGTGTTCGACGAGACGCGCCTATACGACGTAGCGTACTTCGATCTTCGCAACCGTCTGCAAGGAATCTCCGGCGTCATCGCGCCGGCCGTATACGGTGGACGAATCCGCCGCATCCTGGCCTACGTAGATCGCGATCGATTAGAGAGCCGCCATCTCTCGCCGATGGACGTCGTGCAGACGCTACAGGCGTTCAACACTTTGATCCCCACCGGAAATGCCAAGATCGGCGACTACGACTACCAGGTCAACGCGAATGGCATGGTACCGAAAGTGGACCAGATGAACCAGTTTCCGATCAAGGTGGACGACCAAGGCGCGCCAGTGTACATTCGCGATGTCGGCAAGGTTGAAGATTCCCACCAGATCCAGACCAACGTTGTCCACGTTAACGGGAAGCGCCAAGTCTACATCCCCATTTATCGCCAGCCCGGCGCCAACACGATCGGCGTAGTGGAAGGCATCAAGAACGCAATCGGCGAGATCAGCGCGCGCCTGCCCAAAGGAATCAATCTCGACGTGGTCCTCGATCAATCTGTCTACGTTCGGAAGGCAATCAGCAGCCTGGAGCGTGAGGCGTTACTGGGCACGTTTCTCGCCGGCTTGATGATCTTGCTCTTTATAGGGAGCTTCCGTTCGACGGTAGCAATCCTTCTGTCGATCCCGCTGTCGATCTTAACAGCCATCATCGGGTTGTTCTTCACCGACAACAGTTTGAACCTGATGACACTGGGTGGGCTGGCTCTGGCGGTCGGCCGGCTGGTGGATGATTCGATCGTAGTGCTGGAGAACACGCACCGGCACTTGGCCTTGGGGAAAACGGCAGAAACGGCTGCTCTCGATGCGGCGGAAGAGGTTCGCATGCCGATTCTGGTCGCGACGATCACCACAGTCGTAGTCTTCGCGCCAGTTGTCTTCCTCAGCGGGATCGGCAGGTTTCTGTTTACGCCGCTGGCATTGAGCGTGACCCTTGCAATGCTCGCTTCTTACGTGGTCGCGTTGACTGTGGTTCCGGCATACTGCGTCAGATTCCTACGCGCAGCTACCGGCGGCGGAGGTCTACAGGCGGCCTTCCTGAGAGTACAAACCGGCTATGGACGATTGCTGGAGCGCATCGTGGACCGCAAAGCAATCGCCGTACTTGCAGTGCTGGTCCTGGCAGCCGGATCGGCGCTGCTGTTTCCATTGATCGGCACCGAGCTCTTCCCCAAGGTGGACTCGGGGCAGTTCAGCATCCAGATGCGCGCGATGTCAGGCACCCGGATTGAGAAGACCGAGAGCTACGTCACGCAAGTCGAACAACGCATCCGGCAAGCGGTTCCCCCGGCTGACCTGCAGATGCTCATCTCCAATACCGGCATGCTCTACGATTGGCCCGCCGCCTACACTCCGAACGCCGGACCGATGGACACAAGCCTGATGGTGCAGCTTACAGAGAAGCACGCGGTCTCTTCCATTGAGTACGTTCGCCGGTTGCGACGGATACTCCATGACCAGTTCCCGTTTCTGGAGTTCTCGTTCGAAACGGGTGGGCTGATCCGATCGGCCATCACCTTCGGCCTTCCTGCGCCTATCAACGTACAGGTCGAAGGCAATCGGCTGGACGTCGCAAACGGCATCGCCCAAGAAATCGTGCAAATGGCTGTCGCAGTCCCCGGCACGGCCGATGTCCGGATCGCGCAACGGCTCGACTACCCTCAGTTGTCGCTGGATATCGATCGGACGAAGGCCGCATTTCTTGGGCTGAACGCAGTCGAAGCGGTAAAGAACATCGTCACCAGCCTCAATTCCAGCGTGAACTTCAGCCCAGCGTTTTGGATCGATGAGCGCAACGGTAATCACTATTTCGTGGGCGCCCAGTATCCCGAAGATCGGATCCGGTCGCTCGATACTCTGCTCGATATCCCGATCACTGGCGCCTTGCAACAGCGCGCGGGCTCGGCCATGCAGAAGCTCTTTCGCCCAGGCCCTGACGGTCTCGACAACAACTCTGCCGCGCGCCCGGTGCTAATTCGAAATATCGCCTCTCTTAGCCGAACATTTGCGCCAACCGAGGTGAGCCACCACAACATTAGCCGCGTAATCGATGTCTTTGCCGACCTCGATGGCCGTGATGTGGGCTCCGTTTCCGCCGACATAGAGAAGAAGCTGGCACAGAAAAAGTGGCCGGAGGGCTACACGGTCAGTATGCGTGGCGAGGTCTCGTCGATGCGCGAGTCGTTTCGCGGCTTGGCGTTCGGATTCTTGCTTGCCGTGGTCCTCATTTACTTCGTGATGGTCCCGTTGTTCCGGAGCTTTCTCGATCCGCTCATCGTGATGCTGGCGGTGCCGCTCGGGTTGATCGGGGTGCTCGGAATTCTCTTCGCAACTGGCACGACGCTGAACATTCAATCCTTCATAGGGACCATCTTCATGGTGGGTATCGCACAGTCCAACAGTACGCTGCTGGTGGAGTTCGCCAATCGCCTTCGCCAGCAAGGCAGGCCGGCGCGAACCGCGGTGGTAGAGGCGGCCCTAACGCGGCTGCGTCCGATCCTGATGACCGCCGGAGCGGCCTTGCTGGCCCTCGCGCCGGCGGCGCTCAATTCCGCGGACGCTAGTGCACCGTTGGCGCGAGCGGTTATCGGAGGCCTCGCCTCGTCCACGTTGCTGACCCTATTCGTAGTGCCACTGCTCTACCTGGAGTTCAAACGATGAGGACCCTCTGGTTGATCACACTATTCTCGACGCTAATCGCCTGCGTTGCGTGTTCGCGAAGCGGGGCCGGCTCGGCGCTCGCTCAGGCCGGACCGGCGCCGGTTACTGTTTCGGTCACGAAGGCGCAGCAGCGGGATCTGGTCGATCGAATCGATCTCACGGGAAGCCTGACCGCTGATGAACAGGTGACAGTCTACGCAAAGATCCCAGGCTACCTCAAGGCAATTCACTTCGACATCGGCGACCGCGTGGGACAGGGACAGCTCATCGCGGAGCTCGAGATTCCGGAGATGACCGCAGGACTTGCTGAGAAGCGGGCCGCACTGGTCAAGGCAAGAGCCGCTCTGGAGCAGGCTCGCGCGGCAGTCGAGGAGAGCCGAGCGGAAGCGGAGTTCGCCCAGATCAACTATCAACGCCTGAAGAATATCCATGACAGGGACGCTGATGTCCTGCCAGGCCAGGATGTCGATCAAGCTCGTGCCGGCCATGGCGTAGCGAGCGGCAAGCTGAAGAACGCAGAAGCGCAGGTGAAGGTCGCGGAGGCAGCGGTTACGGGCGCCGACGCGGAGATCAACACGCTACAAACCATGATGGCCTACGCGCGGATCGAGGCGCCGATGGCAGGAATCATCACGCAGCGTTTTGTTGATGCGGGCGCGCTGATCCAGTCCGCGTCTTCTTCACGGACTCAGGCGGCGCCAGTAGTGACGATCGCGCGAGTGGACCGCGTTCGAGCGATAGTCGATGTCCCCGAGTCCTCTGCTTCTTACGTTCGGCCTGGCACGGCCGCGGCATTGCAGGTGGAGAGCACGCCAGTTCCAGCGCGAGTGTCTCGTACCGGAGGCATGCTAGACCCGGCGAGTCGAACACTGCGAGTGGAAATCGATGTGCCGAACGGAAGCGGCCGCCTACGCCCCGGCATGACGGTGAAAGTCTCGCTCGACCTGAGAAAGTTTCCCGGCTCTGTAACTGTGCCAATCGCCGCGGTACGTGGACTTGCTTCAGAACGCTCAGTGTTTATCGTGCAAGATGGCAAGGCGAAGCAATTGAAAGTAAAGGTCGGCCTCGAATCGCCGGACTGGATTCAGATTGTCGATGGGTTGAGGGGCGGTGAAGACGTGATTGTGGCTTCCGCGGGGCCGCTGAGCGACGGAAACCCAGTGAGCGTGCGGCCATGAGAGTCTTTTGGCTGTTCCTCCCAGCGCCGCTGATCTTCGCCTCGGCGCCAGTACACCTGACGCTTCAGCAGGCCATCGAAACCGCGCTACGACAGAACCCGTCCGTGAACGTGGCCCGGCACAACGTGGAGGAAGCTGATGCTCGCATTCGTGAGGCGCGCGCTGGTTACTATCCGCAGCTCGGATTCAACGGCATCGCGAAAGTGGGCCTGTCCGGAGCGACCAATGCTCTCGGCCTCGTCGGACTGCCGGCCTCGCCATTGTATCGGAACCTCGCTGATTCGCTGAATGCGTCGCAATCGGTCTTCGACTTCGGCCGCACGAAGCACCGAGTGGCATATGAGCGCAAACTGCGCGATGCCGCCGAAACCGATGTTGCTACCGTTGAAGCGGACGTGAGGCTGAAGGTCGAGCAGGCCTGGTACGGGCTGCTCCGCGCCCAGCGGCTGCAGGAGGTGACTGTGGAGATCGTGCGCAGCCGGGAGGCAACGGTCCGTCAGGCTCAGGCGCTCTACGAGGGTCAGATTCGGTCCCGTGTCGACCTTGATCTTGCGCGCGCTAATTTGTCCCGCGCGCAGCTCCGGGCGTCGGAAGCGGAGAATCGAGTGCATGCCGCGGTAGCTACATTAGGCCTCGCACTCGGTGGAGCACAAGACGCCGAATATGTCATCGAGTCGCCTGACTTGAGCACGCCGAGCCTGGAGACCGTCGAGTCCCTCTTCGAGGAGGCTTTGCGGGCGCGACCCGAACTCCAGAGCTTGCGGCTCGATCGGGAAGCCGCCGCGGAGCAACTGGAGTTCACAAAGAGCCAGAAGAAGCCGCTGCTGAATCTCGCCTTTAGCGGCGGCTACGCGCGCTTTACGAACGTGCTCGCGCGACAACTGCTGGCCGGCGGTGCTGGTCTGGCTCTGCCGCTGTTCACCGGCGGCCGTATCGAGGGGCAGGAGGATGAGGCCGAAGCGCAGCTCCACGGACTGGAGAGCCGCGAAGAGTCGCTGAAGCAGCAGGTGGCGCTTCAAATTCGGACTGCCTGGTTCCAGGTGAAGAACACCATCGATTCTCTACCGGTATTACATCTCGCAACCGAGTACGCTCGGAACGCGGCGCGTCTTGCTGACGAGCGTTATCGGGAGCGCCTCGGGAGCTTCGTCGAGTTGAGCACCGCCCAAGCCAGTTTTGCTGAGGCGTCGGCTAGCGAGTCGGTAGGGCTGTATGACGCAAAGATCGCAGAGGCGGAACTCCGGCGGGCGGCAGGCCGCCGTTGAGCTCCTATCTGGGGATCTTCGACGGCCGTCCCTCCTCCTACTTTTTCAGGTTGGGCCGCTCGCGGACCAGCGGCCGCAGAGCCAGCGTCCAGGAGAGTGGAACGGAGGAGGGGTTAGAGCACTGAATATCGGCGCACGTCTGGTAGTCGAGCGTGCCGTTCTCTTTCCCGCGAAGCGCTGCCTGGGCTTGTGGCGTTTCTTCGAGGATTACCTCCTGCACTAATGTGAATGGCTTCTGGAAGACCGGGACACGCTCGTTCGGCGGTTTGAAGAAGTAGATCCGGGAATAGGAACCCATTTCGCGCCGGTACAAAGATTTTGAAGAAAGAGCGTGTCGTTGTCGAATGTCGTGAGCAGGATCACTGCGGTGTTGACGACTGTCCGCCCCATCGATTGCATCGTGAGTTTCACAGCTTTGCAATACGCGGTAAGCCGATCGCCTACGCACTGCACAGGAGATCAGCCCACCCAGACTGCCCCTCACTTTCGCTCTCTGGATACCTGGATTGCGCCGGTAGATGGGCGGCAAGTTGTTGATTTAAATGGTGGGCGCGGCAGGACTCGAACCTGCGACCTCCTGCGTGTGAAGCAGGCGCTCTAACCAACTGAGCTACGCGCCCGTGAATGCAACAACCTACGAAACCCCGCCACTATTAGAGGTGCTGCCGGCGACTTCTGCATAGCGCGGAAATACCCCAAAAACGTCACGATTAAAACTTTACCATGGTACCGAGATAGCTTCAAAACATTCGAAAGTCGTAAACAGCCCTGACGATGCAAAAAACCGCGTTATAGGGCTGCGGGAGCCCGGGGTGAGTCCAACATCGGTCAATGCCTATTTGCGCTGTGCAAACGCATTCTGGCGCTGGGAAGGCCACATTGGGAAATTCCCCGGCTCAAGGAAGAGCAGAAAATTCTAACGACGCTTACGGTCGGGATATTAGTCAAAGCCCTCACTTCTGGCGAAATGGTAAACTTTTAAGAACTCGTGTCAATAGCAACCATCGTAGGTATAGGAAAAGGCGTATGGGCTTTTTGCAGCAGCATTTGGAAAGGTGTTACTGCATTCCGGGGACGCAATGAGTTGCGAAATACCCTTATACGGGAAATTGCCAATAACTACGAATGTGTAGAATATGAAACCAAACAGACAGAGGATTTCCAAACGATGGTGAACGTTTTCCGCAACCGCCTGGAATTCATCGCATTCAAAGCACGCACAAAAGGATTCCATACGTCTATACAAAATCCGAGAGCATGGATGGATTCTCTCGGTGTACCGGGCGTTAGGAGAATGCACGGCGGATATGGCGGATGCTGAAACGTTTATCAGGAAGTTAGAGACAGCAGCCGCGACGATTCAAAAACCACCAACGGAAGCGATGCGGGACCTGCTAAGAAGCATGCTACCGACAAATTACGCCAAGAACATCACATGAGCGCTCCCCTACTCCGCTGCCGACCGCTCGCCCGCCGTTTTCAGTCGTTTTTCGAGCGGTGAGAGAGGGTTAAGCTTCACTTTTGTATCCGGCTCAAGCGAAGTCCGTCGGCCATTCCGAGGTCCTCTATAACATCATCAACGTCCCGGATAATCTTCACCACGTCGCCGTCCCACCTGTTATGAAAATTGAATTCCTCCTCGTTTAGCGCCTGCGCGCTCGTAATCCTTTTAAAGTCCTTATTTCCAGGAGCATGTTCTGGCCCCGCCATCCGACGAGAATGTCCGGGCACCCGCCGCCTACGGGTATGCAAGAAAAGAACACTCGCTCCTGCTGAGCGATACGCTTCGACGATTTCTTTTTGGTTGTTGTCAGTCCTTGCGAAGCGCCGCATCCTCTTTTCATTAAGAGAGAGAGCCACGAGCGAGCGAAGGCTTCTTCGGAAGTCTTGCCAAGTTGAACAGGTGCATTACCAAAAGTTGAATGAAACACGTCACCTGTGGGCCTAAACGTTCCGCCCTCAAGTCTCCAAATGGGACGGCATATCGTACCAGGAGAGGTGACCGGGCCGATTCCAAGTCAGGGGGCGAACAGAGGCGTGGCCGCCGGACTCACGCCTCTGTTCCGTAGCTGATTTCCATGTGGCGGATTCGGAGGCTTGCCAGGAACAGAACCAGGGCCGATAGCAGCAACAGCGCCGGGATCGCGATGGTTGGGGACATGGGGTCCAGGTTTACGACCAGCAAAGCGATGGGTGGCGGGACTTGCGGCGGCACATCGATCGGGCACAACGATTTGAGGTAGTAGATCACGCTGAGCTTCTGCAGGACCGCGGGCAGGAACGCGTTCGCCGCTTCCCACACCAGGATGACCGCGGCAGGAAGGATCGGGTTCCGGAGCAGGATTCCCGCCGCCAGGAAGACGCTGCCGTATCCGGCGCATGCCAGCGCGGTTACGCCAACGTAAGCGCCGAGGTGCGAGAGACCGTTGTTGCGGAACAGGTAGTTTTGGACCACGGTTGACGGAAAGTGCCAGTACAGCGCAAAGAACTGGATCACTGTGCTGGTGCAGAAGATCAGGACGGCGGCGAAGAGCCCGGTGAGAAATTTGCCCGCAAGGAGTACGTCACGCCGGATCGGTGCGAGGAAATAAAAATGCAAGCTTTTATCCAGCACCTCGCCCCGGAACAGATTCATGAAAATGCCGAGGCAGCCGAAGAAGATGGCGAGGCGCAGATAGAAGAACTGGAAGACGCCGGCGAAGATGTTCGTGTCCAGGCCGAAGTCGCACGGGCGGCCGGAGCGCAATTGCAGGATAGTATGGCCAGCGAACAGGAACACCGGTCCGAAAGCGAGGAGATAAATCCAGAGGCCGCGGCGCGCGAAGAACGTTTTTTTGAGTTCCATGCGGAAGACGGCGTAGACTTGGGCCAGGCGTAGATTGGTCAGCATCTAGTTTGAGCCCTCATCCCCAATCAGGTATTCGTACACCGAGTTGACGTCGTCGTCGGCTGGCGCGACCGACTCGATGCCGATGCCGTTCATGGCGATGCGGTTCAGCATAAGGTAAAAGCTGTCGGCATCGCGCGTGCGCACCAGCAGGCCGCGCCCATCCTTGTGGACCTGAGCTTCAACAACATGTTCTTGTTCAAAAATCTTTGAGGCGAGGGCTCCGGGCTTGTTGCAGCGGATCAGGATCTGCATGGGGTGCTCCAGCATCTCATCGCGCATGCCGCGGATTTGGCCTTCGGCAACCACGTATCCATTGCTGAGCAGGATCACCTGATCGGAAATAGCATCTACTTCGTGCAAGACGTGGCTCGAGACGATGACGTGCATACCATCGCGCGCGAGCGCGCGGAACAGCGAGATCGTTTCGGCGCGGGCCAGCGGGTCGAGTCCGTTCAACGGCTCATCCAGAACCAAAACGCTGGGTCCGTGACAGGTGGCTTGCGCGAGCCGGATTCGCTGGCGCATGCCTTTGCTGTAGCCTGCGACTTTCCGATGAGCGGCATCCACCAGATTGACACGCTCGATGGCGCGCCATGCGAGGTCTTCTGCTTCAACATGACGGCAGCCGTAGATGCGCAAGTAGGAGTAGACGAACTGAAAGCCGGTCAGGCCTTTCGGGAAGGAGTCGAATTGGGTGCAGTAGCCGACTTCGCGGAACAAGCGCTCGGGGTCGCCGGGCGAGATACCTAGAACGCTGATGCGGCCTCGGGAGGGTTGCAGCAGGCCCGTCATGAGGTTCATCAGCGTGGTCTTGCCGCTGCCGTTGGGACCCACCAGGCTTGTGATGCCTGGTGGAATGCTGAGATTGACGCGGTTGACGCCTAAGACTTCGCCATAGAATTTGGATACGTTTTCAAAGGTGATTTGATCGGGGGAAGTCACTTCACCACCTCGAAGGCTTTTATTTTTTTCGCTAACAGCAATACGCAGAGCGCGCAGATGGCGATCAGGGCAAGCCAGGCTTGTATGGGTGAAATGCCGAGGTCAGCCTGCTGCCGGAATAGGTCCATCCAGACCGTCGTGATCAGTTGGCCGACGTCGAGCAGCGTGCCGGTTTTGGTTCTCAGCACGGCGTTGATTGCGGCCCCTAGGCCAGCGCCCAGGAACATGACTCCGAGCACTAATGCGCCGGCGACCGGTTTCCACTTCACCCAAGCCGAAAGCGCGAGCGCGAGGAACGCGAGAACCAGGATGAGTATCCAGGAACCGAGAAAAATCGCTCGGGCCATCCAGAGGTTCTCCCACATCCAGCCTACGCCCCCGAGGCTCGACTGGATGAAGAAGAGGGTCAACGCAGGTATCCATGTGATGTACGAGAGCAGCATCGCCAGCACCGTGAACTTGCCGAGAACGTATTCGGCTCGCGAGAACGGGCGGCAGAGATAAAGTGGCAGGCCGTTGTTGGCGAGGTCGGGAGAGATCAGGCCCGGGCCGATGAACGCCGTCATCAGGAAAGCGAGGCTGAACTGAATGCCCATGAAGCTCATGAAGAGCGTGTGATTGACTTCAATGAGGGCGTTGTTTTTGACTCGGATCTGGAGAGCCGAGATGGCGCTGGCGTTGTGATTGAGATAGAGCCCGGCCGCGAAGAAGAGGAACGGAAACAGGCACAGGATGAACATGCCGGTGAGAACGCGCGAGCGGAACAGGCCACGGTAGGCGTAACGGGTCAGGATCAGGAAGCGAGACCATTGCGGCGTCAACGCGCCGGAGTAGCCGCGATACGCGCGCTTATAGACGGCCATTGGTTGGCTCCACGGTTTCCATGGCTTTCAGGAAAATATCTTCGAGTGTATCGCGGCGATAATTGAGGCGGCGAAGCTGAATTTCCCGCTCGGCGGCTACCCGGTAGATGTCGCGGATCTCAATGTTCTCCGAGAGCACAGCCTTGATTCGTCTGCCACCAGCCATAGCGCATTCGCAGCCCAGTTTCTCAAGAGCTTCGGCAAAGGCGCCGTTATCGCCGATCGTTTCCATCTCGACGAAGCGGCGGTTGGCTTTGCGCTCCTCGTCCAGGTTGGAATAGTGGACAATGCGGCCATCCTTCAGAATCAGGACCTCTTCACAAGTTTCTTCGACATCGCGCAACAGATGCGAGCACAGGAGGATGTTGATCTCACGGGTGTCGCGCATTTCTTTGACGAGGCGCACCATGCGCTGACGGGCGGCGGGGTCGAGTCCATTGGTCGGTTCGTCGAGAATGATCAGCTTGGGGCCGTGGACGATGGCTTGCGCGAGCTTGGCAAGCTGCTTCATGCCGAGCGAGTAGGTGCTGAGCTTGCGATACCGGGCTTCGCCCAACCCAACATAGAAGAGCGCTTCGTGGGCACGCTCGAGTGCGGCTTCGGACGGCAGGCCCGACAGCTCAGCCATCAGGCGGATGAATGAGACTGCGGTCAGGTTGCCGATGAACGCGTCGCTCTCGGGCATATAGCCGATCAGGCTGCGGACCTTTTGGATATTGGTGCGAACGTCGAGACCGAAAATGCGGGCAGTGCCTTGCGAGGGGCGGTGAAAGCCAAGCAGAGTATTGATGAGGGTGGACTTTCCCGCCCCGTTGGGACCCAGGAGGCCGATGGTGCGGCCGGAGAGGGAGCACGTGAGGTCCGTGAGGATGTCGCGCTTGCCCAGGCGAACTGAGAGGTTGGAGAGTTCGATTGTGGGGCAGGTGATCTCGTCACCTGCCTCCGAGGTCCAACCAGTAACATTGGATGCGGTCATTGTGTGTGCTGGATATGGGGTAGCGCTTGCTGAACCACTGCCGGGAGCGCCAGGGTGTTCAAGTTGAAGCCGAAGAGGCTTCCGTTGGATGAGAGGACGATGCGGTCCGGCTCGCCATACGCGTAGATCAAGCCCGGCGCGCTGTTGGCCTGGAGAGCGGCAATGGATTCCTTCTGGGCGGCATCCAGCGCATTCACCGATTTCAGTGTGTCAACGACTCCATTGATCGCGCTCCCCAGGTCGTGATAAATGATGCCGGAGAAGTTCGCGTACGTATCTCTGGGAAGCTGGTCGCGGAACTTGGCGGAGTGGCTGAGCGTGTAGCCGGAAGACCGGTTCTGAATCGCCGTGGTGAGCAGGTTTCGGTTGGCCGCCGCAATGAAGTAGCTGTCGACAAACACATAGTCCACCTCGAAAGGCTGGTCAGGACTCTTGATCGTATAGAAAGCACGCGATCCAACCTGTTCTTTTGTCAGGCTGAGTTTCGCGGCATTCACCATTTGCTCGATCGCCCACTGTAGACGATCCGGGCTGTAGACCTCGACCGCGAGCTTCCAACTGGGAACCGGCAGAAGCGGGCCATCCATCGCGAATGTGACATCACTGCCCAGAGCGCCGGCCACATCGTTGACGATGTTGACACCGGACTTGTGTTGGAACTCGTCGATGTGGGCGGCTACTTCGGAGTTTTGGGCCTCGGCGGATGCCAGCAATTCCCTCAACAGCGCGCCGGGGTTCTTGATGACGAAGGATGCCGCCACGCTCGCATCGGCGGAGACGAATTCGAGCGAGCCAATGGGACCTGGAGCGGCCAGCCACGATGCGAGTCCGCGGCGGTCGTTACGAAAACTGAGCGTGGCCTGATTCCTGGTCTGGCCGTTCACGTCTTTGCGCTCCAGTATGAGGTATCGCACGCCGCTGAATCCTGTCATATCGCGAGTTCTTTGTGCACGTACGAAATTGCGGCTGATTTGTTCCATGTTCACGCAAAATAGCCAGGTTGCTCCGGACTCATACGCCTGATGAATGCGATCGTAAAACCCGTTTGCGGATTTGTCCGAAGCGCCTTGGGACAGGCTTTGTAACTGTGTTGGATCGGAGGACAACGCGATGATTTTGTCATTCACGAATATCAATGGCTTCCGGCCCTCGGAGGCGGATACGGCCTGGCGTTCCGAGGCAGGTGACAAGATCACCTGCCCCACAGTGTCGAGATATTCACGCAGCCCCGGGCGCTTTACCTCGGCGAGCAATACTGGAACGGTGTTGGTTCCGTCGGAATCGCCCGTAATCACGAGGACTACCTCGTCGCCCAGGTAACCGCTGACCGTCCGGATCTTCTGAACCATCTCTCGCAGCACGGGCCGTCCCTGGTTGGAGGCCTGCTGTTCGTCCCACCACTTTTTGAGAACCGGACTTTGCTGAATGCGTTCCTCAAACAGCCGGTTGGCTTCTTCGAGAGTGGGCCCGAGATTTGGCATGGCGGCGTACAGGATGACGTTCTTGTCCCAGGGAGCATAGTCGAGCAGCTTCGAGCTGGTGCGGACACCGGGTCCGGGCATCTGCTCGAGGGCGGTTTGAATAATGGACAGCTCGCCGAGCAGCGACAGGTACTTGGCCGAATCGCGGCTCCAGGCAATATCATCCTGGACCGCGAGCTTCTCAATGTTGGCGCTGGTGGTGGTCTGCTGGCCGGGCGTCAACAATTGCGATTGTGAGCCTTGATCCACCCTGACCTGGCCTTCGACGACCGAGACGCGCGAACCCTTGATGGCGGCGGTGACGGCAAATACCGTGCCTTTGACCGAAACCTGGCAATCTGCTGTGGCGACATACAGCGCTCCCTTGCGCTGTTTGGCAGCTTGCACAATGATATTGCCCCGCGCCAGGTGGATCGTAGTGCCGCGAGCTGCTCGTGAAACTGCCAGCTCGGAGCGCTCATTCATTTCGACCAGAGAGCCATCGGCCAGGCGCAGCATGGCGGTGGAGCCCTTGGCGGTGCGGACCAGCTCACGCTCACCAAGCTGGCGGCCGGAAAAGATTGGCGTGCTGGAGCGATCGGCGACCTGATAGAGGATACCGTTGACGGCCTGCACCGTGAAGCGGGTGCCCGCCGGAACCCAAAGCGAACGGATCAGCGCCCAGGAGCTCAAGCCGACGCCGAGGATGAGGACGGCGGCGACAGCCCATCGAGTTATGGGCGAGACGGTGGTGGAGACTGTCTTGGGACGAGGCAGCACGCGCAGGTTTCCCGAGCGCGCTGTTTCGAGAGCGTGCCGGCATTCCACGCAGGAGTGGGTGTGATCGACCAGTAGAAGAGCGCGAGCCGGTGACAAGGACTTGTTGAGGTATGCCGGGATAAGTGACTGATAATTAGAGCAGCTACGCAGCCGCTCATCCGTCGGCGCAGACGAGGAGGTTTGCGCGAATAAACGTGCGCGAACCCGGGCCGCGGCGTTCTCGATGATGGCGGGCTTGATCGGTTGGTTCCGGAGGTCGGTGATGAGGGCGTCGAGGTTTGGGGTCTTCATGGGTTTTCCTATTCCGCTCCCTTACGGTCGCGGCTCTGTTGGTTGCGTTCGGGCCGGATTTCTTTTTGGAGTTGCTTGCGGGTGCGGTGCAGGATCACCGCGACATGCACTTGCGAGATGCCTAACACGGCAGCGATCTCCTGATTGCTACGCTCCTCAAAGAACCGGAGCGCGAAGATCTCGGCTTCACGGGGTTGCAGACGGGCCAGGGCGCGGCGGAGCTCGCGGTGCACATCGTTGGAATCGGAGGTCGTTCCAGCGGCAATGGGAACCGCGTCGATGGGCACGCTTTTTGAACCTTTGCCGGCGCGGACAATATCCAGGGCAACATTCACGGCGGCTCGGCGGAGATAGCTCTCCTGCTGCTGTAAAGCGGCTCCCTGATCGCGCCGGATCAGACGAAGAAACACGGTTTGCAGCACATCCTCGGCATCCGCGGCGTTGCCAGTGATGCGATAGGCTGTGCGAAATACCAGTCTGTGGTGGGCCTCAAACAAGGTCTCGATCTCGCCGGGTATGTGCGTAGCGGGTGGATCTCCTAGAGCGAGTTGCAGAGGGCGCCTCCTGCGGATTTGGTTGACATCTCATACGTAAAGACAGGGATGTTGTCCGATTATTACAGCAAAGATGTCCCACGGCCATCCGAGCCCGCCACCGCCCCAGTTCGATATCCTCATTGCCGGGGTTCGGCGAAACAATACCCTATATACCCCCAGGGTGGTAGGATACCGGCGAAATCCGTATTGTAATTCTCTAAAATATCGTGCAATCTTTCCTTTTATCTAAAGCAGGGGAGGTGCATGGATGCGACGAATTTTATTGTTTGGAGGCTGGACGTTTGTTTTGCTGGCCCAGCAGAAGCTAGATCCGCGGCACATGCACGAAAGATGCTACGCCGTTCTCCCCATGATCGGTACCGGCACCATGGCCGATCCGCGGCGCCCCCTCTACGCGCCTCTCACTAGCGTCATCAGTGCGGTGCCGCTTGCGGGCG
>JBPCOQ010000171.1:0-11976 GCA_051000095.1 Bryobacteraceae bacterium
GAAAACCGCCCGCTGGGTTTGACGTGGCGGGGGCTGGAAACCAGCTTACGGTTCGGCTAGTGAGGCACTCCCAGAGGAAACGGGGAGCAACGGATAGGCCGGGCCTGCGGAGCAAGTGGCGCCAGTCTTCGACCCTACTGAGCGGCGGCCGGTGGCCAGCGCGCAAGCGCGCCACCTCCGACCCGACAGCCACGCAAATGGCGAAGGCCCGAACGGTTCCCCTGCCAAGGGGTAAAGGGAGTGGTGAGTAAGTAGCGGGACTCATGAGCGGAAAACGGCAGAATAACCAGCTATTGCTGGCCTTTGAGGCAGAGAGCAGGAGTGAAACTCCGAGGGCAGCCATCGACCGGGACTGGAGAGCTCGCGGCGAACCGTGACACAGAAAGCCCGGCTATAACCGAAAGGCTGATGCGGAACGCACGCAAGCGTGGAAGAAGTACTGGAGAAAGCAAATCTCAAGGAGGCGTTGAAAAAGGTCAAGGCCAATTAAGCGAGCGCCGGTATGGACGGGATGACAATTCAGAACTTGGCGCGCTACTTGTTCTCGGGAGGCTTCGCGCCAGCATCGAGCAATGTCTCGACAACGGTGCCATAATCGCCCGTTTGGCAATGCCAGCCGTGCTCCGATCCGTGGATGGCCCATCCCAGTGGTGTGCCTTTGAAATCATTGTCAGAATTTTCGAGTGGCGGGTGGTGAGGCAGGATTAGCTGCGCCAGTTCTGCATTGCCGTGCCAGGCAGCCCAGTGCAGTGGGGTTGCATGGTGCTGGCTGAACGTATTTACTGGCAGACCTGACTGTAGCATCAGGCGGGCAGCCAGTGTGTCATTGTTGCGTGCCGCGTGGGCCACGTGTTTAAGGCCAGCAGCCGGAAGAGCCGTGGAAAGGTTGGGATGTTGTGCAAGCAAAGAGTTGACCAACTCCTTATCGTGCAACCAGCACGCGTTCAGCAGTTTCTCCTCGGGCGGGCACTGGTTCATCAATAGATCGAAGATCTGAGAGTGCCCGTAGGACTTTGCGACTTGACATGCGGACACGTACCATCCCAATTCCCATTGATAGATCGTGCCGCCTTTGTGACCGCCAACCATGGGAAAATATTCGTCGCTGACGCGCATCCGGATGCATTCGGGATCGGCATCAAGATGGTGGCGGACAAGGCCTGTATCGCCGAGCGCGGCGGCCATCAGGATATCCGTTTGGCAGCCTCGCCCAACCAGATAACGCGCAATTTCGGGACGCTTGCGCAACATATATTGCGCTGGAGTGGACTCGTGGTCCACATCGCGCGCGTCGATATTGGCGCCCTGCTTGAGCAAGTATTCCGCGATCTCAACCGTAGAGGCGAAGTGGAGCGGCGTTTGTCCATCCCCGCCCCGAGCGTGAACCAGCTCCGGATCGGCTGCGATCAGTTCGCTGAGTTTCTCGAGCATGCCCAGTCGCGCCGCGGCATGCACGGTTATGACGGCGCCCCGTTTTATTGCATAGGCGGCTAAGTCGGGATTCGCGGAGTCGAGCAACCCGAAGCCCCCTGCCCACCAGCGGCTCTTCGCGTTGATGTCCGCGCCCGCTTCGAGCAGGACGTCGAGCATCGCGCCGCTACGGACCTCCGGGATGAGTTCGTTGATACTTGCCTTCAGGTCGGGATCGCCATCGAGCAACCGGCGAAACGCCGCCGGGTCGTTATCCCGCACCGCTCTTCTTGCCAGTTCCATTAGCGCGCCGAAGCCTTGCCCGCGTAGTGCACCGCCAAGCGCAAGCACAGGGAACCTACAGCGCCGAGCACTCCTGCCCATTTGCGCCTGGAGCGAGATTTGCCGGGAATTAGAGACACCAACAAGCTTGCACCGGTCAGCACTGTCGCTGCTTTCCAGAGTGTACCCGAGATGGGCATGCGTGAGCCAGCGGTGAGCTCTGTCAGCCGGCCCGCTGTACCAAAGGCGAACGTGATTCGAGCGGCGCGCGGTTCGTCGATGATCAGATCCAGGATGGAGGCCGCGCTCGCCGCCGCGGAAGCCAGGAACAGCACAGGCAAAATCCGCCGTGACTGCTGATAGACAGGAATGGCGGTGTTGCTCAACAGCACGCCGGTGTATCCGGCCAAACCTAGGCCGAACAGTCCGGCGCCGTATCCCGCGATTTGTCCAATGCGGCCTTGGAATAGGCCCGCCGTGATCGCGAGTGGCGCGGTGCCCGATAGTATCCACGCGCCCATGTTCATTGGGGACGTGGGGCGAAAGACCCGCAGCATGTTGAGGAACCGCGCGGGGCGGCCGAGGTCGTGAATGAGCAAAGCTCCGCCTGCGGAGGATCCGATGATGCCGATCCAGTGGCAGCGCTGCGTGAATGTCGCGAGCCGCGGATCGCCATCGAACTGTGCCGCCGCGCCCAGGACGAGCGCCGCGCCGGCTGCGCCGCCGAGGTAGTAGTAGATCGGGATGTCGATTTCCCAGACAGGTGGCTTGAGGAGTGGGCGGTCGTAATATGTCAACGTCTGGCTCCCGTACGGCTGGCCGCCACCGAGCCGAGTGCGATGGCTGCCATGCCCAGCGCTGCCCAGGCCATCGACGTCCAGCTCTCTTTGACCTGCTTCGTTGGCACGACAGGATCGGGCGGCAAGTTGTACGCCTCCGGTTTTTCGACCAGGAGAAAGAATGCGTTCAGGCCCTCCGTTCCCGGCTGCGAAGCCGGGTCGGCTCCGTACAGATACGCCTCTTTCAGGCCGTTCTGATGGAGCGTGTCTACCCGCTGGTGCGCCCGCGCGCGCAGCTCGTCCAGATCGCCGAACTGAATGGACTCGGTAGGGCACGCCTTGGCGCAGGCGGGTGTCATCTCTTCTTTCAAGCGGTCGTAACAGAGCGTGCATTTCCACGCGCGGCCGTCGTCCTCGCGCCGGTCGATTACGCCGAAGGGACAATTGACCACGCAGTAACCGCAGCCGTTGCAGATATCGGGCTGCACGTAAACGCTATCGAATTCGGTGCGCACGATTGCGCCCGTGGGACAGCTTTCGAGACAGCCTGCGCGGGCGCAGTGCTTGCAGACATCGGATGAGAACAGCCAGGAGAATGCTCCGGCGTCTTGCGTGGATAGCGCGACCGGGCGCTCGATGAATGCCACGTGCCGCCAGGTGGAAGCTCCGAGCTGGGCCGTGTTGTCGTAAGACATGCCGGTGAAGGAGAATCCGTCGTCTGGTAGCTGATTCCACTGCTTGCAGGCGACTTCGCAGGCCTTGCAGCCGATGCAGATGGTGGTGTCGGTGAAGAATCCTTTGGCACCCACGCTAGTTGCCCTCCTTGCTTTCCGCGGCTTTGAAACCGTGCGCGCCTTTCGAGTTTTTCCTTGCGATAGGTATGTCGCGCTCCCACGCTTTCTCGTCCAGTTTGGGGACGAGTGCCCGATGCTTGCGGCCGGGGTCAATCGTAGCGGTGAGGGCTTTTGACTCCTGGATCGATACGTTCGGATCCGCGACAAAACCGATCAGGTCGTTGGCTGCATCGCCTGTTACCAAACCCCTGCTCGACCAATGGTACGGAAGGCCGATCTGGTGAATGGTGCGGTTCTTAAGCTTGAGCGGGCGTAGGCGGTCTGTCACCAGCCCCCGCGCCTCAATCTCCGCCCGGGCGGTGCGGATGGTGGCCCAGCCTCCGTTCTTCAGGCCGCGTTCTTCAGCGAGCGCCGGCGAAACTTCACAGAACATTTCGGGCTGCAACTCCGAAAGCCACGACAGCCAGCGGCTCATGCCTCCCGCCGTGTGGTGCTCGGTCAGCCGATAGGTTGTGACCACATATGGAAAGCGGGGATCGTTCCAAGGCCGGTGGTATGGATTGTCTTTGCGCCGCCACTCCATGCGCGCGGGATTGCACTGTTGCGGATAGAGCAGGTTCTGGACGACTGACTCTTGTGGCTCATAATGCGTGGAGAGCGGCCCGTCCTGCAGCCCGGTGGGCACGAACAACCAGCCCTTGCCGTCGGATTGCATGACGAACGGGTCGGTGCCCGCAATGGTATCTTTGCCGCGCGCCTCCCTAGATGGCCGGTAGGATGGCGGGCGTTCCAGGATGAAGTCTGGCTCATCATAGCCGGTCCATTGGCCGGCTGTCGCGTCCCACCAGACGTACTTCTTGCGCTCGGACCAGGGCGTGCCTTCCGGATCGGCGGAGGCGCGGTTGTAAAGCATACGGCGGTTGTGCGGCCAGGCCCAGGCCCATTCCGGCGCAACCCAGGTTTGCTCGGAACCGGGCTTGCGGCGCGCCGTCTGATTCACGCCTTTCTGGTAGCAACCGGAGTAGATCCAGCATCCGCACGCCGTCGTGCCGTCATCCTGGAGCGATGTGAAGCCATCCACCAATTTGCGATCCGCTACCGTGTATCCGTTGATCTCTTTGAGAACTGCTTCCGCATCGGGGTAATCCCAAGTCAGATCGCGGATGGCGTGATTGCGCACTTGAGAATACTCGTCGCGGTACATGCGCTTGAACCGATGGCCCAGTTCAATCATGAAATCCAGCTCGCTGCGGCAATCGCCCGGAGGCTCGACAGCTTTGTGGTGCCACTGCAGCAAGCGCTGCGTGTTCGTGAAGCTGCCGTCCTTTTCCGTATGGGCCGCGGCCGGGAAGAAGAACACCTCGGTAGCAATCTCTTCGGATGGAACATCCTCCCGCCAGAACTCGGCGGTCTCGATCAGGTTTAGATCGCGCACCACCAGCCATTCGAGTCTGCGTAAGCCCGCCCGCTGCAGCGGCCCATTCATGGAACCCACCACAGGGTTCTCGCCCATCACGAAATAGCCTTTAACTTTGCCGTCGGCCATTTCGGCCACGGTGTTCATGTGGGAGTGATCGCCGGTCAGCGTCGGAAGGTAGTCAAAGCACCAGCCGTTGTCCTTGGTCGCGGCATCTCCAAACCAGGCCTTCAGGAAGGAGACCGCGTACTTGCGGAACTCGCCCCACCAGCCGGACGGCAATTCGTTGAGGTGCACGTAGCTTTCGAAATCCTTATCGTGCTTGGCCTTGGGCATCGGCAAATAGCCAGGCAGAAGATTGTAGAGCGTGGGAATGTCGGTGGACCCTTGAATGGACGCGTGGCCACGTAGCGCCATGATGCCTCCGCCGGGCCGGCCCATGTTACCCAACAGCAACTGAATGATCGCGGCGGTGCGGATGTACTGCACGCCTACGGTGTGTTGGGTCCAGCCGACGGCGTAGCAGAATGCGGAAGTGCGCTCGCGGCCCGAGTTGCGGCACAGCGCCTCGGCGACCTTCAGGAACAAAGGCTCCGGTATCCCGCAGATGTCTTCGACCATTTCAGGCGTGTAGCGCGAGTAGTGCCGCTTGAGAATCTGGAACACGCAGCGCGGATGCTGGAGAGTTGGATCGGTATCGTTGGCTTGGTACGCCCAGGTCTTGCTGTCGTACTGAGCCTTGTCCCGATTCCAGCCGCTGAACAGCCCATCCAGATCTTCGGTATCGCGGAACTCTTCCGTGACGATCGCGGGCGCGTTGGTGTAGTTGACGACGTATTCCTTGAAGTAGCGATCGTTTTCGAGAATGTACCGGATCATGCCGCCGAGGAAAGCGATGTCCGAGCCGGCTCGAATGGGGACATGGATGTCGGCGACGGCGCTGGTTCGGGTGAAGCGCGGATCGACATGGATGATCGTAGCGCCTCTCGCCTTGGCTTTCATGACCCAGCGGAAGCCCACCGGATGGCATTCGGCCATGTTGGAGCCTTCGATGACGATGCAGTCCGAGTTTTCCAGATCCTGCTGGAAGGTGGTGGCTCCTCCTCTACCGAACGACGTCCCCAGACCGGGGACCGTGGAGGAGTGTCATATACGGGCCTGGTTTTCGATCTGCACGATGCCCAGTGCAGTGAATAGCTTCTTAATCAAATAGTTTTCTTCGTTATCGAGCGTGGCCCCGCCCAGGTGCGCGATGGCCATGGTGCGATGCTCCTGTTCTTCCCAGTTGGCGTCGCGTGTTTTCTTGACCCGCTCGGCAACCATGTCCATAGCCTGTTCGAGAGGGATGGTCTCCCATTTGGTTCCGTGTGGACGGCGGTATAGGACGTGGTGTACGCGGTGCGATCCGGTGACGAGTTGGAAAGTCGCGGCTCCCTTGGGGCAGAGACAACCGCCTGAGACGGGAGAGGCCGGGTCGCCTTCAATGTCGATGATTTTTTCGTTCTTGACGTAGACCAGTTGGCCGCAGCCGACGGCGCAGTAGGGGCAGATCGAGGGGACCACCCGGTCGGCGGACTTGGTACGCGGAGCCAGAGCTTCGGTGCTACGGGAGAAGGCGGTCGCTCCGAGGGCCAGGGCGTCGCGCGAGTAGATTTGCTTTAGAACTGGCCAGCGGGTTGGCACGGTGGGGCTCCCACTGTCGGATGGTGCATTGGCCCGAAATGTTTCAGAAAGACGGGGGCTACGCTAGATAGTCGAATAGAGAAGTATGGGGGAGTTTGGCGCGGGAAGCCAGGGCGGCCTGCTGGTTGGTGGTGGCTTGCTGGAATTCGGTGATGGCGTGTGTCAGGTCTGCGTCCTGGATGCCGCTTAACTGGGTTTGCAGTTGTGTTTCGAGGTTGCTGCCGTATTCCTGCGCGTCGGCTACGCGATTTTGCACGGTGCCGTAGAACGCGAGTTGACCGTTGAGGGTGGTGCCGGCTGCTCCCAGGTTTGAGACTGCGTCGGTGATGGCTGTTTGATCGTTGTTCAGCAGTGCTGTACGCAGGCTGTTGATCGATTGGAGTGAGCTGTCGAATAGCTGCTGGGCTGTCTTCGAGACCGCGAATGTCGATCCATCGGGGTGCTGAACCTGCCGGGTTGCGGCGCTGCCCAGGTAGGCGCTAATCGGGTTGACCTGCGACAGGTCGATGCTGTAAGCGGCTTTCTGGTCGTTGTCGCCGCTGAAGACGTAACGTCCTCCGACGGTGGTATTGCTCAGGCCGGCCAACTGTTCGAGGACGCCGCCCAGTTCGGTCGCGATCTCAGTCCGGCTGTCAGCGGTGGTCAGAGCGCTTTGCCCTTGCGTGCCTAAGGTCCGGGCGCGCTCGACCAGCTTTACCGCGGACTCCAGCGCTCCTTCGGCCGTATCTACCTCCGCCTTTACCTGCCCCAGATTCTTGCCGATTTGGGTGGTTCGGTCCAAGTGCGCGCGGGTTGCGAGCAGGTTGGGGATCTGGCTTGGGTCGTCGGAAACGGTATTGATCCGCAGGCCGGTTGTGAGCTCGCGCTGCGCCGCCTCGCTGCGGCGCTGTATCAGGTTGAGACCGTTCAGAAAGCTGAGGGAAGCGGGATCGAGTGAGCTGATCATGTTAATGGATGATATCGATGGTGGTTTGCGTGAGACTATCCAAGACGCCTATCAGCTTTGAGGTGGCCTGATAGGCACGTTGGAACTCTATCAGCCGGGTAGCTTCCTCATCGAGCGAAACACCTGAAGTCTGCTTGCGTAAGTTCTGGGCCTGAATGAGTAACTGCTGTTGGGTGTCCTGAGTATCCTGGGCGCTTGAGAGATCGCGACCCACGCGGCCGGCCAATGCGCCATAGAATTGGGTAAAGGTGGATCCGTTCACGACGTTGGCGTCGCCCAGAGCGGCCAGATTCAGCGCGTTCCCGTTACCGCCAGGCGCCGAGGGCGAAGCGGCCGCGATCTGATCCGGCGTGAGCGAGGTTACGCCGACGGTAGCTGCCGCGCCGGTAGTGGCGTTGTAGCTGAACAAGGCGGTGGTAGGCGTTGCGCCATTGGCGTCTACTCCCTGCGCGAGATTTGAGTTCACCTGGTCCGCCAAGGTTTGTGCGAGCGTGTTGAGATCGGTGGTATACGACGGCAGTAGACTGTTCTTGACGGCGAGCTGCCCCCGTAACTGCCCTGCCGTGATCTGGCCGGTAATGTCTTGACCTTGGCTGTCCAGGATCTTGGTCTGCGGAGTGGAGAAATCCCCTTGAATTGCGAATGACTGGTTGCCAAGCACAACTGGCGTTTGTCCGCCTAGGTAGAGATTGACTTTGCCATCCGGCTGCTGTAGTGCCGTGAAATCACCGTACTGCGAGAGATCCTCGAGTGTGCTGTTCAGTTGCGCGTCGATACCGGCATCCACTCCGCCCTTGGCGTTGACGGTACGTTGAGCGTTGAGTTGCCTGATCTTGCCCGCCAGCCGGTTGATCTCACTGATGGTGGAGCGCGTTTGCCCATCCACATTTTGACTGGATGTGGCCAGGCCGGTGACAGCGCCGTGAAATGCCTGCGCGACGTGATTGGCTTGATCGACCACGGCCTGGCGTGCTGTCGGGTCGCTTGGATTGACGCTTAGGCTCGAGAAGCTCTGGAACAGCGCATTGATCGCCGGCGCCACTCCGGATTTGCTTGAAAGACTGAAATTGGCCTCTACTCCGTTCAGCGCCGAGGTCTGCTGTTGAGAAAACCCGAGCGCCGATTGGTGATCTCGCACGTTCTTTTCGGCGAAGGCGTCGCGAGCGTTCTGCACAGGGCCGGCCGAGACGCCGCCCGGCAGTCCTACGCTGATATCGAACGGAAGAGCCTCGAAAGTGGGTATCTGCTTGACATAGCCCGGCGTGGATGAGTTGGTGACATCGTTCTGCACGACCTCCAGCCCCTGGGTGTATGTCTTCAGGGCATTGGTGGAGTTTAACAGCGATGTGAGTAGATTACCCATGGACCACGAAGTTCCGTTCTGAGCGCAGGGTTGTCATTCGGGCGGCCGGAGAATAATCACCCATGGAAGGTGTTTCGGCTTCCAGAAGGCGCGCATAGCCGTTGTAGAAAGAGGCTGCGTTTTGCAGTAATGCATTGACATTCGTCAGATCCCGTCGCATGCCGAACAGCTCGGCGCGCAACGGACCGTCGCCGCCGCTGCCACTTGCTACAGGGCTTGAAAAGTGGCTCGCGAGCTCCGTCATGCAAGCGATTGCGGCCTGCAAGGGTACGCTACAACGTTCCACGGAATGAGGAGTCGGGTCCAGCAATTCCTTGCGGACCTTTTCAAGCCCTTTCCGCGCCTGCCTCGCCGCTTGGAGTTGAGCATCCACCTTATCTTGTACTCGCAGCCAGAGTTTCCCGTATCAAGCTGCCGCTGACTGCATAGTGATCGATGAGGTAGCTTTCGCCACCGACTTCGGCCGAGAGCTGGCCGAGACGCGTGTCACGCTGGGGCGAATTTGTCTGTAAAGCAGCCAGCGCCTGGCTCAAACCCGATAGCTGGATCTCATCATTTCGGCCGCCGCGCCCACCCTGGGCGCGATGCTGGTGCGCGGACGGCGAGGCGCCCTGAGTGGTTCCGGGGCCGGCAATATTCGTGCTGTTCGGATCATTTATTTTCATACATTGAGGTCTTTTGGCTTCCTCAATGCTTCTTATCGGCGCTTTGGCGGCGCAATCTTAGGGAATTTGAGTCGAAAAGACCGGCTACGGCAGCACGAAATAGTTTCAACAAAGCTATTGACATTGTATTATAATACTAGTACACTGATTTTGGAATGAGGGCCGGAGATTCCACTTCGCGGAAACCTTTCCAGTTCGGGCTGGACACGCACAGCGGCGTACCGGTCTACCGTCAGATTATCGACCAGGTGCTGGGCGGTATCGCCGCGGGGACTCTCAGGCCCGGCGATCAATTGCCCACTGTCCGGCAGCTCGCGGTGGACCTCGCGATCAATCCCAACACGGTGGTGCGAGCGTACCGGGAGCTCGAGATCCGAGAGATCCTCTCGACACAGCAGGGCACCGGCACTTTCATCACCGATACACAACCAAAGCCCGATGGCGGAGAACGGCAGCGCCGCATCGCGCAGCTTGCCGGTGACTTGCTGGCCCGCGCCGGCGCCGAGGGCATCGCTTTAACGGAATTACTGAACTACCTGCAACAACTGAACGCAGACCAAAAAAGGAGAAATTGACATGTTTCCCGCAGTGATCGCTTTGAAAAACCGCCAACAGGCGTCCTTGAAGCAGTACATCAGCCCGATTGGCATCGCGGCCATGCTTGTGTGTCAGGCCGTTGGCATATCGATAACCGTTTATTACAACAACCCAGCCCCGGCCATCGCAATGATGCTGGCGGGTTTGTATCTGATGTTTTCCATCAAAGTGGCCGACCAGTGGCAGAAGGCGGCTGTGCTACGCCTGGGCCGCTACATCGGACTGCGCGGTCCCGGCATTTTCATGATTATTCCAGTGATCGACACGATCAGCCAATATGTGGATCAGCGGGTCCGCGTGACGGATGTGAAAGCGGAATCGGCGCTGACTCGCGATACCGTGCCGGTCAACGTGGATGCCATCGTGTTCTGGCTGGTCTGGAACGCCGAGAAGTCGATTCTGGAAGTGCAGAACTTCACCGATGCGATCACGCTCAGCGCGCAGACCGGATTGCGTGAATCGATCGGCCGGCACGATCTGGCGCAGATGATCACGGAGCGGGAGATGCTCGGCCAGGAACTGCAGCGCATTCTCGACCAGAAGACGAATCCGTGGGGGATCACGGTGCACTCGGTCGAGATCCGCGACGTGCACATTCCGCAGGCGTTGGAGGACGCAATGTCGCGCCAGGCGCAGGCCGAGAGAGAGCGGCAGGCCCGCATCATTCTTGGCACGGCGGAGACGGAGATATCGGCTAAATTCGGCGAAGCTTCGCAGGTCTATATCAACAATCCCGTCGCCTTGCACCTGCGGGCGATGAACATGCTGTACGAGGCGATCAAGGAGAAAGGCTCGATGGTGATTGTGCCTTCTTCCGCAGTGGAAACCATGGGGTTGGGTGGACTGCTCGGGACTAGCGCTCTGGCGGGGCAGAAGCAGTAAGCTGCCCGTAATAAACGGCGCGGGTTTCTGTCTTGGAATTGGGGGAACTATGTTCAGGTTCAGGCCGCTGATGCTGGAAGCGATTTTCGTGGCGGGGAGTGTGCTGGTAGGGATGATGCACGGATCGGGGGCGGCTTGGAGGCGGACGGCGGCGGTGGCGCGCGCTGAGGTGAACATTGGGTATCAGCTGGTGTCCGGGCGTGCGGCGTGCAATTGGTACGCGGTACTCGCGGAACGATTGAAATCCAGCGAGTGGCGATAAGCAGGGCGGCATTAGGCGCCATATCAATTCCCCGATCGCGCGTGAGGGGGTTTGTAGTATCCTGCAAATGCCTTTGCTCAAAATCGGGGTTTCGCCGGGCCGTGTTTCGCGCGTTTCACAGCTTCATTCGCTGTATCCAACTCCTGCCAAGTCGAACAGCCGCGCGCGAACTTCTTGGTACGTTGCGTAAGCGACGTGTTCCAGGGCCCGCTGGTTTTGCAATCCAGTACGAATCTCTTGAATGAGGGGAAGGGCCTCACATTTGCTTAGCATGTCACATGTTCGCCGTGCCTGCGTTGTATATTCCGCGAGCCTTACCCTGCAGTTCTCCCGCAATTTCAAGAATTCGGCTTGATCCATTTTGTGTCCCGTAATCGTACCATGCAGAATTGCGGATAAACTCCTAAATCGTGGGGTCTTTTCTCTGATATTCTGGTTTGGCCTAGACCCATTCGTGGCTAAAAGGCAATGTCAACCCTATTTGGGGTGTGGTGTCCAAGAAGTCGGCCGCTGGATACAAGGAACTCAAGAAGCTTGCCGCGACTGATCTAAGGAGCAAGGACGTCGGGCGCATTTTGCTCGAAATGGCGATCGAGGGATCGGCTCTGCTATGGGCTCATTCCAGAGCAATAGCGATGACCTCCAATGTTGAAGGGAAAAGCACATCGCTTTCAGTCCCCTTCGAATCGGGGTTTACATATCAGCAGGAAACCGTAGATGTACTCCCACAGCGCGGGCAATTCTCTCGGGACGGCTTCGGTTACGCTACCGTTCGGGGCCAGGATTACGCGGGAGTTGGGCGAGTACTTTGGAACGACTCTTCCGTCCGGGTCAGTGGTGCGTGTCAGATCGAGCGAGGCTGTTCAGATGCTGGGTGTGTCGGGGGATCTGAGCGC
>JBPCOQ010000174.1:0-80765 GCA_051000095.1 Bryobacteraceae bacterium
GAACAAGCAACTACTGGCGCCATTCGGCTTCAAAATCACTGAAGAAGCTCTGGTCAAGGCGGCCGCAGCCTGACAAATATGTAGAAACTCCAGGCACAGGCATTCTTGCCTGTGTTGCACTTAGACCAAGACCCTGATGTTTTCAGTCCGGTCCTTGTCTGGCTGCCGGGCAGAGAAACACCCTTCCTTGCACAACCGGAGTTTTTCGAAAATATCTGGCGTTTCAGGCCAGAGCGGCGGCTGGCACTGTCCCAAAGCGGCGTTCGCGAGATGCGAATTCGGCGACTGCGGCCTTCAGGTCGGCGGCCTGGAAATCGGGCCACATCTTCGGCGTGAAGACCAGTTCCGCGTACGCGCTTTCCCATAACAAGAAATCGCTGATTCGCTGCTCGCCGCCGGTGCGGATCAGCAGGTCCACATCGGGCCCAAGCGAGGCATCCAGATCTTCCCGGGAAGCCTGAGGCCCGAGTTGCCGCACGGCGTCGAGAATCGCCGCGCGCGAGGAATAGTCGACGGCCAAACGCAGGTGCAACGATCGTCCCGCTCCCGTAACGCGTTCGATACGCTCGATGGATGGCAGCAGCATCGGGGGCAGGCGGTCCCGCCGCCCGATCACCGATACCCGCATGCCTTTTTCAAGACAGCGAGACTGTTCTTTCAACAGGTATTGATGGAACAGCACCATCAGCGCGTTCACTTCCGCGGACGGGCGCTTCCAATTATCGGACGAGAACGCGTACACGGTCAGTGTCCCGATGTGAAGGTCCGGGGCCGTTTCCACCGCACGGCGAAGCGCTTCCGCCCCGGCGCGATGGCCCGCGATACGGGGAAGTCCGCGGGCATTGGCCCAACGGCCATTGCCGTCCATGATGATGGCGGCGTGAAGCTTACTAAAAGTACTCTCTTGCATAAAGTTTTTGTGCCAAAAAAATGCGCTAGCGCTCGCGCACGGCTTGAATTAAAGCTTCCATATGATTCAGATATTTTTCAAAGGCCCGCTTGCCGGCATCGGTGAGACGGTATTCGGTTCGAGGCATCCGGCCTTCGAACGATTTTGTGCAAGTCACATAGCTTGCTTCTTCCAGTTTTCGCGCGTGGACGCTGAGATTGCCGTCGGTGGTCTTGAGCAGCTTCTTCAATTCGTTGAAGGTAAGCGACTCATTCGCCGCTAGCGCGCTGACGATCCCGAGGCGCATCCTTTCATGAATCAGACGATCGAGATCCGGGATCGTCCGTCCCGCCGGAGTTGGCCGGATCCCGAGCGGCGCGTCCTTACGAAGAGTGTTTTGTTTCGCCACGATAAGCTCCTATCCACCAAACCGTCTGGCGATAATAATTCCGAAAATAATGTGCAGGCCTCCAAATCCGGTACCCAGGAATGCGCTGCTCCAACTGAAGGGACAAAACAACGCCACAGCCCCTAAAACCATGAAGCACAGCCCCATCACCGGCACAATACGGACCGAAAAAGCGCCGCCGGTGACCACGCCGGTTCCATACAGCAGAAGCCACATGCCCGGAATCGCGCCCGACAGATTGGCCCGATACAGCACCAGTGTCAGCAGGGCCCCCACCAGCAGCGGCGGGGCGAAACTGAGCGCAAACTTTCGCGCGGGCGCCGAGAGCAGCGAAAGTTGAGCGGACTCGGCCTTATACTTCATCGCCACAGCCCCCAACCCGATCGCGAACATCCCTTCGCCGAACCAGGTGGCCAGCCACCCTTCAATCGTCCCCTGGCGCGCCGCAAGGGCCGTCGTCAACAAAGCGCTGATGCCCATGAAGAACCCGCCCCACCCCGGAACAGCGGTAAATGCGCCAGCCCGCTCCATGGTTTCGCGGATGAACCGCAAGTTCTCCATGGCGTGGGTGTGGAGCTCGAAGGGAGCAACACCGTCTGGGCGGATCGGTTGGGCAAAGGCCATACAGAGAGTATAAGGTAGGTACTTTGCGTTGTAAAGCTAAATCTGTCCGGGGTCACAGCCTACAGACCGGACAATAGAAGAGGCATGGCACTCACCGCCAATCAAATCCGCGGCTTCTGGGCGGCGTGGGCGGGCTGGGCGCTGGATGGCATGGACTCGTTTATCTACGCGCTCGTGCTCGTTCCGGCTCTCCGTGATCTCCTGCCTCGCTCCGGCGTGCCAGCCGGCGCCGCAAACATCGGCTACTACGGTGGCCTGCTCTTTGCCATCTTCCTGATCGGCTGGGGCTGCGCCCTCCTCTGGGGGCCTGTCGCCGACCGCTTCGGCCGGGTCCGCACTCTCACTCTCACGATCCTCTGTTACTCCCTTTTTACATTTCTGGGATGCATCGCGGCTAACGTCTGGCAGCTCGCTTTGTTCCGGCTGCTGGCGGGCGTCGGCATCGGCGGCGAGTGGACACTCGGCGGCATCTTTGTCGCCGAAGAATGGCCCGAAGACCGGCGCAAGCGCGGCGCCGCGTACATGCATACGGGCTACTATTTCGGAACATTTCTAGCCGCGATTGTGAATTACACAATCGGAGCCCGCTACGGATGGCGAGCCGCGTTCGCCGTGGGTGGCGCTCCAGCACTGCTCGTGGCATTCATCCGTTACGGAGTTACTGAGCCAGATCGCTGGCGCGCGCGGATGTCTCAGCTTGGCGCGAAATGGACCGCGAAGCGTTCGTTCCTCGCTCTATTTTCCCCCGAGTACAAGCGGCGCACCATCGTCAACTCAACACTGCTCTTCATCTCGATGATCGGCTTGTGGGCAGGCTCCGTCTACGTGCCCGCGTCAGTAACGTACCTCGCCACGCGCCAAGGCTACAACGCAGCGGATGCTGCCCGGCTGGCTTCCTATGGCACAATGCTTCTTTCGGTGGGAACCATCGCGGGCTGTCTCCTATTGCCATGGCTTGCCGAAATGGCGGGGCGCCGATGGGCGCTCGCGTTCTACTTCCTCCTGATGCTCATCTTCATTTCCGTTGGATTCGGATACGTCTTCTATGCGGCCGTTCCGCTGGCCTGGTTCATGCTCTGCCTCTTTTTCCTCGGCATAGGGGGAGCCAATTTCGCCATCTATACGCTGTGGCTTCCGGAACAATACCGGACCGAGTGCCGCGGCAGTGCATTTGCATTCGCTACGTCGATCGGGCGATTCGTCGCGGCGGGGATCACGTTTCTAGTAGGCGCGGGCGTGGCCTATTACCACACCATCGGCACTCCGGTCGCTCTTACATCTCTGGCGTTCGTCGCGGGATTGTTACTATTACCGCTCGCCGAAGAAACGAAAGGGAAGCCGCTGCCTGTATGACTCTCACCGATTTATTCGATCTCTCGCTCCAAGGCCGCCGCGAGTCCGTTGCTCTCGAATTTGCGGGCCAAGCGTACACATTTGGCGATATGGACGACCGCGGCAATCGAGCGGCGCAGTTCCTGATCGAACGCGGATTTCATAGCGGCGACCGGCTTTGCGTTTATCTCGCCAACTCAGTCGAGATGATCGATTTGTATCTCGCGTGCGCCAAGCTGGGCGTCATCTTTGTCCCCATCAATATTCTATATCGCGAGCGTGAAATCGCGCACATCCTGACCGACGCCGAACCGCGCGCCGTGATCTCCGACACGCCGATCGACGCGGCGATTCCCGTCTGGAGCCGCACCGATCTTAATAACGCCCCGTTGGCTCTACCTCCTCACCGGCCCACGATCGTGCTCGACGGCGATACACCCGCCGGCATCATTTATACTTCGGGAACCACGGGCGCATCGAAAGGCGCTGTCCTGACCCACAATAACTTCGCGGCAAACGCAATCAACTTACTCACGTGCTGGCAGATCGCGAGCGACGACCGTTTTCTTCTGGCATTGCCGCTGTTCCATGTCCACGCGCTTGGAAATGGAATTCACTGCTGGCTGATAAGCGGTTGCCGCATGCGCCTGCTGGAGCGCTTCGAACATCGGCACGCCGCGCGGGAGTTCCTCGAATTCCGCCCCACCCTGTTCTTCGGCGTACCCACCATTTACGTTCGGCTGCTCGAAACGGACCCGGAGCAAGCGCGTGAAATCGGTTCGTCCATGCGGCTGTTCGTCTCCGGCTCGGCTCCGCTGCCCGCGCGGATCCTCGAGGAGTTCCGCGCGCTCTTCGGCCATACTATTCTCGAGCGCTATGGCATGAGTGAGACCCTCATGAACATCAGCAATCCCTACACCGGCGAGCGCCGGCCGGGAAGTGTTGGCCTACCATTACCGGGCGTGTCGGTACGGCTGATTGACGGCGAGCTCTGCCTGCGCGGTCCAAACGTATTTTCCGGCTATTGGAAACGGGATGACGCCACTCGCGCCGCTTTCGTGGACGGCTATTTCCGCACAGGCGACCTTGCGGTACGTGAGCCGGATGGTTACTACACGCTCTCCGGGCGGAAAAGCGATCTGATCATTTCAGGCGGGTTCAACATCTATCCGCGCGAGATCGAAGAGTTCCTTATGGAGCAGCCCGAAGTCGCGGAGGCGGCCGTGGCAGCCATGCCCGACCGCGTCCGCGGCGAAGTGCCGGTGGCCTATATCGTTCCGAAGGCGAGGTTCGATGCGGCGGCCCTGGAAG
Source organism: Bryobacteraceae bacterium (assembly GCA_051000095.1). Taxonomy (GTDB): domain Bacteria; phylum Acidobacteriota; class Terriglobia; order Bryobacterales; family Bryobacteraceae; genus JBBSHP01. The sequence goes on from JBPCOQ010000174.1 coordinate 4,566, forward strand.
CCCGCTGCCGCGAAAAGCTGGCATCGTTTAAGGTGCCGCGGGCATTCATTCAAGTGGAAAACCTGCCGCGCAATGCGCTGGGTAAAGTCCAGAAACATCTGCTGCCCAAAGGGCGAGTGTGCGAGTCCGAGGGGCGTGGGACCGCAAACTATTGAGCCTTTGAGGAAAAGAAATGTGTTCCCACCGTGACCGGGCCAGATCTGCGTATCGGGGTTCGAGTCCCTGCCTCCCAGTCAACGCTTCCATCCCGGTACGGCATTCAGGACTGTAATGCCTCGTTTCCCCAAAAAGAAACAACCATCGTTCGGGCGGCCGTGAAGAAATAGCCGTAGGCGTTGCTTAACCACGCTCCTAAGCGCCCGTTTTTGCATTGACCACCAGGCAGGCGGCCATGCCGGCTGAAGGCCCGCCCCGCTCTACTCGTAGCGCAAGGCGCGAATTGGGTCCACACGCGTGGCTCGGCGAGCGGGAAGGTATCCGGCCAGTGCCGCTACCACCGCGATCCCCAGCGTGGCGAGCGCAATCGATAACGGGTCGGTGGGCTGAATGCCGTACAACTGAGCGCGGGCATAGCGCGTGAGGATCATTGCCGCGGGCGCGACACCGATGCCGATCGCGAGCAGTACCAGCACTTCACGCATCACCAGCCAGAGGACGTCCGTTCGGGCAGCCCCGATCGCCATGCGGATACCAATCTCGCGCGTACGGCGCTCAACCGTGTAGGCCATGACTCCGTACAGCCCGATCGCCGCGAGCAAAGTTGCGAGGAAGCCGAAGGATGTGGACAGCGTGGCCACCAGCCGCTCGGTCACCAGCGAGTCGTCCATCTGCTTTACGAGAGTGGTCATCTGGTAGACCGGCAGATTGGGGTCGAGGCTTTGCACGGCGTTCCGGGTCATCGAGAAGACTTGATTGGGGTCGCGCGCGGTCCTGACATACGCCGTCATCCCCGATGCAAACTCCATCTGGTGAAACGGCCGGAAGACCTCCGTCGGAATCTCGTCGCGCATGCTTTCGTATTTCGTGTCGCGGGCCACGCCGACGATCGTGATATCCGTCTTGGTTCCCGGATCGATACCCATCCCGATCTGGTGGCCAACCGCGGTTAACGATCCAAAATACTTCTTTGCGAACGACGCGTTGACGATGGCCACTTTGGTAGCTCCCACGGCATCGGTGATTCTGAAATCGCGCCCGGCCAGAAGCGGGATCTCCATCGTGTTGAAGTAACCAGGCGAGACGAAATTCATATGCGGATCGGGTAGCTCACCCTGAGGCGGTTTGTAAGTATCGATCGTTACCCAGGAATCCCACTCGTCGGTTTCGAGAACGGGCACTACCGCGAGGCTGGAACTTTGGATGCCGGGCAACGCGTCCACCGTTTCCTTCAGCCGGTGGTAAAAGGCCAGCGAACGTTCGGTCTTGTACCCATTCAAAGTTGGGTCGATCTTGAAGGACAGCAGATTGGTGGTATGGAAACCCGGATCGAGATCTTTCAAATTCCGGAGGCTGCGAATGAAGAGGCCGGCACCGATCAGAAGCAGCAGGGAAAGCGCCACCTGCGCCACCACCAAAGACTTCCGGAGCGCTACTGAGACCCCGCCGCCCAGAGAGCCCGCTTGATCCTTCAACGTAGGCGCGACATCCGGACGTGTTCCCTGTAGTGCGGGCGCCAGTCCGAACACGATCCCAGTGAGAACCGACAGCCCGAGATTGAAAGCGAGAATGCGCCAGTCGGGCGTGGAAGAGATGCTCAGAGGAACGCTGCTGGGCCGGAGGAATTCGATGAGGACGCGATCCATCCAGACCGCGAGAGCCAATCCAGCGAGACCTCCGGCCACCGATAGCATCAGGCTCTCGACCAGCAGTTGCGAAATGATTCGGCTGCGGGCCGCCCCCAATGCCAGCCGGACCGCAATCTCTTTTTGCCGCGACGCAGCGCGGGCAATCAGCAGATTGGCAACGTTGGCGCATGCGATCAAGAGCACCAGCGCAACCGTCGCCGTGAGTACCAGCAGCGGTTTCGAGAACTGGCGGCGCAGATAAGAGCGGCCTTTCGACGCGGGTAGCACATCCATCGACATCTTGAGAAAGGCCTGCTTCATGTGCGGCGAGGCCTTGGCGAACGGGGCCTGCTGTACTTCCATATCGAGAATCTGATGGAAGATGGGCTGCAAACTTGCTTTGGCCTTCTCGATCTCCACACCGGGCTTGAGGCGGCCAAACGCCGTGACCCACCGGGACCGGCGGTCGTTCAGATCAAGAAATCCGGCCAGTTGCTTGCTCATCATCATGGGGACGCGCACTTCGGGCGCGGAGCTCGGATCTGTTCCCGAATAACCTGCCTGGCTCACGCCCACAATCGTAAGCGGAAACCCATTGATGACGATCTTGCGGCCAATCACACCCGGATCGCCCGCAAACCGGCGCAGCCAGTATCCATGGCTCAGGACCGCGATCGGATGCTGCCTCTGGAACTTGTCGTCATCGGCGGTGAACACCCGCCCCAGTGCAGCCCCGGCTCCGAGCAATGGAAAATAGTTTCCGGAAACCAACTCTCCCGCAACGCGCTCCGTTCGGCCGCCATAGCTGAGGCTCATGGGCGTTTCCCGGAAGCAGAACATCCCGCTGAAGACCTGATTACGATCGCGGAAATCCTGATACATCGGATAGGAAATCCGATTCATCCCCTGGTTGTTGCCGTAGTGTTGCCCACGCGCGCTCAGCAGGACCAGTTGCTCGGGATGCTTCACCGGCAACATGCGCAGAAGGAGTTGATCGGTGAGCGTGAAAATCGCGGTATTTGCGCCGATCCCGAGAGCGAGCGAGAGCACTGCGACTGCTACGAATGCGGGCGATTTGGCGAAGGTTCGCGTTGCGAAACGCAGATCCTGGAGTAGGTTGGACACACTGGTCAATACTGTGTGCCGCGCGGAAGGTTACGTGGCACAGGCATTCTTGCCTGCCCGCCCGCAAGCGGGTGTTGCACTTAGACAAAGATCCTGCTGTTTTCAATCCGGTCCTTGCCCGGCCGCCGGGCAGGGAAACACTCGTGTGTGCCGCGTCGAGACTCTTCTCGACGCCGGGCTGGCGGGAAATGCATCAGTTGAGTAAGGGGAAAGGGGTGTCCGGCACCACTCCGGAACCTTGTCTCACTGGCACCTGCAGGTCCGGCATCAGCTTGGCCTGGAACAGCCGCTGGCAGGGCTTGGCGATCCAGCGCGCGAACAGGCTGGCCTTGCTTCGGCGCGCGCTGTCGGTTGCAATCCCGGTATTGGCATACATCTGCCGGTACAGCCGTGAGATAAACAGGAACGCCAGCCGGGCGCGCAGATTCGGTGTGCACCGCGATCGTTCCCAGATCTCCCGCATGCTGTAAAAGCGGTCCCAGACACCCTGGGTGCGCTCCCGCAGTTCCTCCGAACTCATGGACGGATGGGGCATGAACATCTTGGGCCGCAGGTGCGCCGGTATCAGCCAATAGCGGGTCAATGGAATGCCCGCAACCCTTGGTGGTTCCGGCCCTTGCGCTTTTTCCCAGCGCTCGAAATCGACTGTCCCTGGAAAAGGCGTCAACATCACAAACTGCGCGAAGGTCAATCCGGCCTTTTTCGCGAGTTCCACGGTCGCATCAAAGGTGTCCCGGTTGTCGGTTGGCAGCCCGAATATAAACGATCCGAGAACGTGCACGCCGTTGTTGCTGAAAGTCTTGAGCTGAGATACGAGATTCTGGCCTGAACTGTTGAAGCCCTTGAAAACGGATTTCAGCCCCTCGGCTGTGACGGACTCCACTCCCACCAACGCGCCTTTGATTCGCGCCTTTTTCATGGCCTTCAGGAATTCTTCGTCCTCCGCGGCTTCCATGGTGATCTGGGTAAAAAAGATCATGTCTTTGGGAAGTTGAGCCAGACGCCCCATCAGCTCAAATCGCTCTTTCCGGATGGCGCGTAATGACTCCACTCTGGCCTGATTGCCCTGGCGCTCCGCCAGCGTGATGTCGTTCAATGTGACCGGATAGAAGTTGTCATCGGCCAACGCGATGAACCGGAATCCCAGCCGGCGCAACTGAACAATTTCTACAATCACATTGTCGGAGGGATGTTGCCTCGGTTTCTGACCGTCGGTGCGCCACACCGAGCAGAACGAGCAGTGCTTGGCACAACCGCGCACAGTCTGGACCGAAGCCCACATATACTTACCCGCGGGAAGCAAATCCCAGCGAGCAGCCACGAATTCCTCGGTCCCGACTCGACCGCCTTCGTAGATCCGTTCGGGGGTGCTGTTGCGGCAATCCCGCAATGCCCGCTGCCAGGCGACATCACCATCGCCTTTGACCACGGCATGCGCCCCGCCATGCTCAAACGCTTCATCGGGGTAGAGGCTAGGATGAATACCTCCAAAAACGACCCAGGCGCCTCGCTCGCGGGCGATGCGCCCTACGCTATACCCCCGGAGAGCATTGCCGGTGTGAATGCCGATTCCGACCACATCGCCGGGCTGGATCGTCAGTGGATCGAAATGCTCGAGTGTCTCATCACAGATCGCCGGATCGCCGAACGATTTCGGCGTTGCCGCAGCCAATACGTAAAGCCAGCGGGGTGTAATGACTGCAGTTCCAAACGACGTGTCACTTGGATTTATAAGGTGGACCTTCATGATTCCTTTCAATTGAGCTAGCGCGGCCTGTCGTGTGCGCGCGTGTGCGCCTGCTTACGTTACCACAAAGTGGTTGCGTTGTGGTGAACGATTGGAAGGAATTTTGCCTATGCGGAGACCGCGACGTTCTCTTCGACGATGCGGCCGTCGAACAGCATCACACTGCGGTCGGCTTTGGCCGCGTAACGCGGATCGTGTGTGACCATGCAGATGGTTGCGCCTTCCTGGTGCAGCTCATTCAACAGAGTCATCACGGCCTCGCCGTTTGCCGAATCCAGGTTCCCGGTGGGCTCATCCGCGAGCAAAATGGACGGCTTACCCGCGAGCGCACGGGCTACGGCGACGCGCTGCTGCTGGCCTCCTGAAAGCTGCGATGGATAGTGCTTGACGCGGTGCGACATACCAACGCGCTCCAGGGCGTCCCTCACCAATTGCTTGCGTTCAGCGGAGGGCATGTTCCGATAGGTCAGCGGCAACTCGACATTCTCGTAGACGGTCAGGTCGCCAATTAGGTTGAAGGCCTGGAAGATGAATCCAATCTCCCGGTTGCGCACTCGCGCGCGCTGCGACAGCTTCATCTGATCCACGCGGGTGCCGTTCAGGGTGTACGTGCCGTTCGAAGGCGTATCCAGCAACCCTAGGATGGCCAACATAGTCGATTTTCCGCAGCCGGACGGCCCGGAAATCGAGATGTACTCGCCGCGCTGAATCGTGAGATGAATTCCAGCGAGCGCATGGGTTTCCATGTCGTCGGTGGTGAAGACCTTGGACACACCCTCAAGCGAAAGCAGACCTTGACTCTCAGAACTCATTTCACCTCCCAGTGCGACGCGGGCCATCTGCCCGCCTGCACTTATGACGTACGCGTTTAGGATGGGTTAGGTTCCATGCTATTCGACAGCGGAAGTGTGAGTTGGGCCTCGCAACCTGGACCATCCTGGCGTTCTGCAGCGTGAAGGCGCCACCGTGCGCTTCGGCGATCTGCCGGCTCAATACCAGGCCGATGCCCGATCCGCCCGTCTTGGTGGTGAAGAAAGGAACAAACAGATTCGCCGTGTTCGACAGGTCCGGACCGCATTGCTCCTTGCGATGTGGATGCTAGTCCGGTCGGACGACTCGCGCGCCGAAAACGGCCTAACTTGACATGCCCGCGTATTTGGAGCGGTAGAATAGGGCACCAGCACGTATGAACCCAAAATTTCCGGTGACTGTGACGTATAGCGCTCGGGGTGTGCCCACCTTTCAATGTGAAGTCTCGCACGATGGCCTACACAAATTTGCCGTAATCCGTTCGGGAGATCGGGAGGTTCTCGCGAAGAAGGTTCTGGCTCAAGTGATGCAGTGGAATGCAACATGGGGAAAGCTGTCGGCTTCAGCGCGAGCGGCGCGCCTGCTTGCGAGCCAAAAAGAGATCGCGCATGAACGAACCACGGAAGCCCAGCGTCTCCTGCAAACGCATCGAGATACACTAATTGCGGGAATCAAGGTTGATCCGGCAATCGATTGGGAACAGCGCAAAGTCGAAACACCATTTCCGGACAATCCTCCGAACAAGCCGAATCTCGGACCGAGACGATTACCCAGCGTGTGTGCCTCGTGAGTTCGAATTCGATCTTAATCCAGAAAACGAGGTGCTGCTGCTTAACTGCAAACTCCCGGCACCGGCCGATCTTCCGAAGCTAGCCGAAGTCAAATATGTGCAGAAGAGCGATAGTTTATCCGAAAAATTCCTTTCCGACGCGCAGAGCACTCGGCTATATGACGACCTGCTCTATCAAATTACACTCCGAACCATACACGAGCTGTTTCATAGCGATTCGGTGAAGGCTTTCTCCACAATTGTATTCAATGGAATAGTGACATCGATCGATATGAGTACCGGAAAGGAGACTACGGCGTTGCATTCTATCGGTTCAGGCTTCTCGTGATTTTTTCTTAAGTATAAATTTGGCAAGAGTCGATCCGAAGCATGCTTTCGGCAGTTGAACGGCGTCGGCAGTTCCAAACTGCATAGCACTACTCCGATCGCTCCAATCATGGAGCTTGGACGTGATGATCGGCGATTCGTCTCATCTTTACGGAGTTGTTGAATTGAACGGCTAAACGAGGGGGATAACCTCGCAGCCATGGGTTGGGAAGATTTCGAGCATTTGATTCGTGAAATCTTCGAGAAAGAATTCTCATATAGCGGTGGGGAAGTCAAAGTCACGCAAGCAAGTCGAGATGGCGGTGTCGATGCAATTGCCTTCGATCCTGACCCGATCCGCGGTGGCAAGATCGTTATTCAGGCAAAGCGCTATGCTTACACGGTTGGAGTTTCGGCAGTGAGGGACCTTTACGGAACCGTTATGAACGAGGGTGCGAGCAAGGGCATTCTTGTCACGACCTCAGACTACGGCCCGGATGCGTATGAGTTCGCGAACGGAAAACCGCTGACACTCCTCAGCGGTTCGAACCTGCTTCATTTGCTAGGGAAACACGGAGTCAACGCACACATAAATTTAAACGAGGCTCGCACGATTGCAAAGGGGCGCTGGGGCAGCGTGAGATCCTGATCGGAAAACACGGGTCGCAAAGCGACCATCTACAGCGGAAGTGTTAGTTGAGCTTCGCAACCTGGACCATCGCTGGCGTTCTGAAGCGTGAAGGCGCCACCATGCGCTTCGGCGATCTGCCGGCTCAATACCAGACCGATGCCCGATCCGCCCGGCTTGGTGGTGAAGAAAGGAACAAAAAGATTAGCCGTGTTGGACAGGCCCGGACCTTCGTCCCGCACCCACACCAACACGTGCCCATCCTGCCGTTTCCATCCGACATTCACGTGGCCCCCTGTTTCGAGCGAAGCATCCGCGGCGTTGCGAATGATGTTGATGAGAAGCTGCTCGAGTTGATCGCAGTCGGCCTGAATCGTGATGTCCGGGCCGGGAGTGAGAACCGGAGGCACGCGGGTTTCGAGGCCCACGACTCGCCGGATTACCTCGTTCACCTGCACGGGCGCGAGAGTCGGCGGAGGCAGCCGGGCCAGCCGCGCGTAGGAGCTCATGAAGCGGCTGAGAGCTTCGCTACGGGAGGCGATCACTGTCAGGCCGCGGTGCATGTCCTCTTCCCAGTCGTCCGGGCGCGGGCTGCGTCCGAGCAGGCTTTCCAGACTGCCGGCAATGGACTTGATGGGCGCGAGCGAATTGTTCAACTCGTGACCCAGCACGCGAACCAGGCGCTGCCACGCCTTCAACTCTTCCTCGCGCAGAGGGCGGGTCAAATCAGTCACTACTAAAAGTTGGTGGGGCAATCCGCCTTCGCGAAAGGTGCTGCGGCTGATGCTCCAGCGGCCCGTTACGCCCGGGAAGTTGTGCTGGACTGTCTGCTGCGCTTCGCCGGTGAGGTACTCGCCGAGTCCGAGTTGGATGGCATCTTTGCCCAGCAGGCGCTCGGCGTTCTCGCCTGTCAGCCGCTCAGCGGCGCGGTTCACAAGGCGAAGCTTCTGCTCTCCGTCAAAGGCGAAAACACCGACGTTGATCTCCTCCATCACCTTGCGCAGCAAAGTGGTCGCTTCGAGCGCTCCGAGGCGCTGGGCCCGCAGCGTGGAGCTCATCATATTCACCTGCTGCATCACTTCGCCCATGGCGTCGTCGCTCTTGATGCCACGCGCGCGGATGGAGTAATCGCCCTCGCGCATGGCCTCGAGCAGATTCGCGAGAGTGCGCAATGGAGACGCGACGCGCTCACGCAGGCCGAAACAGAAGCCCAGCCACGAGCCGATGATGATTACCGAGAGCGTCCACTGCGTCTTGGGCGTATAGCCGGCCGTCCACAGCACGATCGTCGAGAATAGGACCGCCGGAACCGCGGCGATCAGCGCGAAGACCAGGATTCGTGTTTCGTGGACGAGACTGAACTTCATGGCTTAAAGATTAAAGAACCACACAGGCAAGAATGCGCTTGCGCACGATGCGTGCCTGTGCTACTCACAAACCGTAGCGCTGCAGGCGGCGATAGAGGGCGCTGCGGCTCAGCCCTAGCGCATTGGCTGCATGGCTGACATTGCCTCCATAGCGGGCCAGCGCTTTCTTGATCAGGAAGGCCTCCACCTCTTCGATGCTCATGTCCTCCAGCCGCGGACTGATCTCGCGGCCCGTACGCAGCGCCAGGTCGCTCATGCGGATCTGGTTGTCCTGGGCCATCAGGACCGCACGTTCTACTACGTGATTCAGCTCGCGAACGTTCCCTTGCCAGGGGTTTTCGAGCAGAGATTGCATGGAAGCGTGATCGAATCCCGTGATCCGCTTGCGGTATCTTTGCGAATGAATCGCGAGAAAGTGGTTAGCGAGTACGGAGATGTCTTCGCGGCGCTCGCGCAAGGCCGGCAAATGGATTTCAATTGTATTCAGGCGGAAGAGAAGATCCTGCCGGAAGCGTCCGGCTTCCAATTCTTCATCGAGCCTTGCATTCGTGGCTGAGATCACCCGAACGTCCACTCTGCGCGTTTTGGACGATCCGACGCGCTCCATTTCGCCCGATTCGAGTACACGCAGCAGCTTGGACTGCAGATTCATCGGGACGTTTGCGATTTCATCGAGAAACAGCGTTCCGCCTTCCGCCAGCTCGAATCGTCCGACGCGGTCCAGCTTGGCGTCGGTGTACGCGCCTTTCACATGGCCGAACAGCTCGCTCTCGAAAACACCCTCAGCCAGGCCGCCGGCATTCACGGTGACCATCGGCTTCTGAGCGCGGCCGGAGATCGCATGCAGGGTTTTCGCAACCACTTCTTTGCCGGTACCGGGCTCTCCGGTGATCAGAATGTTCGCGTCGGATGGGCCTACGCGCGTGATGAGCTGAAGGACGGGCTGCATCACTGGCGATTCCGCGATCAGGGTGGGCACCCCTTCCGCGCGCAAAAGCCGGTTCTCGGCTTCGAGGCGCATGCCCTTACGCAGCGCGTTGCGCAGCTCTATCTGGGTGCGCACGATGCTGACCAGGCGTTCGTTCTCCCAGGGCTTTTGGATGAAATCGCGCGCGCCGCGGCGCATTGCTTCCACCGCGAGCTTGACCGTTCCCCACGCGGTCATGACAATTACTGGAAGGATGGTATCGACGGCCTGGATGCGGGTCAGCAGGTCCAATCCTTCTTCGCCCGACGTGGTGTCACGGCTGTAATTGAGATCCATGATCACGACATCGAAATCACGCGCCTCGATGACCGTAAGCACCCCCGCCGGGGAATTCGCGGACTCGATCTGGAACCCCTCGCCTTTGAGCAACAGGCGCAAGGCCTCCAGGACGTCGGGTTGATCGTCTGCGATTAGAATGCGGGAATCCGAGCCCGCGGATGTTCTCAAGTAGTCACTCCATCCTCAAAGCTACAACGGGATCGATGCTGGTCGCACGGCGCGCGGGCAGCAGACTCGCGATCAATGCCACCGCCATCAGCAGCAGCGCCGTGAGAGCGAATGTTCCCGCATCGGTGGGACTCACGCCAAAAAGCAGATTGGCAATCAGACGGCCCAGACCGAACGCGGCGATCAATCCGGCTACGACTCCGGAGCCCACCAGCACGGAAGCTTGCTTGATCACAATCCAGAACACGTCGGCCGGCCGCGCGCCCAGGGCCATGCGAATGCCGAGCTCACTGGTTCGCTGCGTGACCGTATACGCGATCACACCGTACAAGCCAATGGCCGACAGCGCGAGTGCCAGGACGCCGAACACCGCGAGCAAGCCCGCGCCCATCTGCGCCGCCCACAATGTCCGCTCAATCAGATCGGACATCGTAAAAGGATTGGTGATCAGAAGATTGCGATCAAGCGACTGAACCTCGCGCTGTACTGTGCCGAGCAGAGCGGCCGGATCACCCGCGCCGCGCACCACCAGGCTCACTCGTGGCGCATAATCCTGCAGCTCCGGCAGGTAGGCGCAGGCCCTGGGAAGCTCAGACAAGCTGAAGTACTTGCTGTCTTTGACCACACCGGCAACCTCGGTGAGGAATTTGTCGCCGAAAAATCTAAATCGCTTTCCGACAGCATCCTGGCTCGGCCAGAATTTCTTCGCCATCGTTTCATTGATCACCGTGATGTGAGTTGTGCCTTCGCGGTCGCTATCGTTGAAAGCGCGGCCCCGCAGCAGCGGAATCTGCATGGTGTCGAAATAGCGCGGCGAAACATCGTTCACCAGCACCAGAATGCCCCGGTTGGCCGGGCTAGGTTGCTCTCCTTCTAGAAAGATGCTTCTGGAGAAACCTGTGAATCCCATCGGAAGCCCTGAAGCGATGCTTGCGGACTGCACTCCAGGTATGGTTTGCATGCGCTCCAGAAGTTGGCGATAGAACAACTGCGCGCGGGCGGGCGTATAGCCTTGAGATCCCGGACCGATGTCGACGCTGGCAAGCTGCTTGCTGGCAAAGCCCGGATCGGTCTCCTGGGCCTTGCCCAGACTTCGCAGAAACAAACCGGCGCCGATCAGGGCGACCAGCGACAAAGCAACCTGCGAAACCACCAGCAGTTGGCGGAGACTCACCCGGTATTTACTCCGGGGCGCTTGCGATGTCCGCTCCTTGAGCTCAGCGACCAGATCGGGGCACATAAATTGAAGCGTGGGCGCTAACCCAAACAGCAGCCCGGTCACGATGGAGACGGCAAGGGTGAACCAAAGGACGTGGCTGTCGAGCGCGAGATTGAGATCGTTCGCGCGGAGAAATGGAGGGCGGAAGGACCACAGCGCAGTCCGGCCCCAGGACGCGAACAAAAGGCCGAGCGCGCCTCCAATCGCGGCGTAAAGCATGCTTTCGGTGAGCAATTGCTGGATCAGGCGCCAACTGGAAGCGCCCATGGAGAGCCGCACGGCAATCTCTTTGCGGCGTCCCGCAGCACGCACCATTTGCAGGTTGGCGACGTTTGCGCAGGCGATCAACAGAACCAAACCCACGATGCTCATCAACAGCGATCCGGCGCTGACGAAATCATGGCGCGCATTTGGATTAATGAGGCTCTCGGTGAGAGGGACCAGCTTGATGCCGCGGCCCTCGTTGTCTCGCGGGTATTCGTGCTCCAATTGCCGCGCGAGCGTCTGCATGGCCGCCTGCGCCTGGCTCACAACCGTTCCCGGTTTCAACCTGCCGACGGCGGTGCAGCACAGAAAACGCCGATCAATGAAAAAGCTGGCCTGTGGCATCAGTTCCTGGTACATCGCCATGGGCGCCCACAGCGCTGGACCGCCAATGACCGTAGTGCCATTGAAGTTCGGCGGCGCCACGCCGATCACCGTGTACTGGCCGCCGTTGAGCTTCAGCTTCCGGCCCAGGATGGCCGGACTGGCGCCGTATTCACGGGTCCAGAAAGCGTGGCTCAAGACCACCACGGGGTGCGCACCGGGTGCGCCATCTTCTTCCGGAAGAAAGGTGCGGCCGAGCGCCGGCTTGACGCCCAGCACGTCGAAGTAATTGCCCGTAGCGATGTCGCCGAAAATCTGCTCCGGTTGGGTATCCGTCGAGAGCGCGATCGGAACGCCCACGGATGCCATGACGTCCGCGAAGACCGGGTTCCGATCGCGAATGTCTTTGTAGTTGAGGTAGGAGGTTGAAAGGAAGCCCGGGTTGCGAGGGTCGCTAGTGAAGAGGCTGATGAGTTGCGGCGCGTCTTTGACCGGAAGCGGCTGCAGGAAGACTGCGTTGATGAGCGTGAAGATGGCGCTATTGGCGCCGATCCCCAAGGCCAGCGAGAGTACGATTACGGCGGTGTAGGCCGGGCTTTTCGCCATACTGCGAAGAGCCAAGCGGATGTCTTTTGGAAGATTGTGCATGGTAGTTGTAGTTCACTCCCTGACGGTCGTGGCTCGGTAGCGTGTCTGTGCTTGCACCGTCTTACTGAGCCGCGACCGTTAGGGAGCGGTCTGAGTTAAAGTGCCTGGCCCAGGTGGATGCTGCCATTCACTGTGCTCAGCTTTAGCTCGCGCCCGCCATTCCCCGCGGTTGCGTCCATCGAGCGCCGGCTCATCTTGCCATGCACCAGCAAGCGGAAATCGCTCGAGATGCTGCCGTTTACGGTACTGGCGTGGACCTGCGCGTTCAACGCGGGCGGCAAGTCCACGTGAATGGTTCCATTGACACTTGAAAATTTCAAGTCATTCGAGCCTGAGTTCGGGCCCAGCGACGCGTCGATCGAGCCGTTCACGGTGTCGGCTTGTGCCTCGCCCGCGGTGCTGAGCCGGATTCTTCCATTGACAGTATGCGCCTCGGCGAAAGCGGTCAGGGAGTGGGCTTCGACGTCGCCGTTCACGGTTCTCCCAACAAAGCGAACGCCGCTTAGCACACGCACGGTGAACTCCACCTTTACGTCGTTGTGATTGACATTCATGCGGCCGCCGTGTCCGGGCTTGCATTCGTTTGCCTGGCCGCGGGAGGAAGGGTAGACGGCGCAGATTGTGACTCCACCCGCGTGTGGTACCACTTCCACTCGCACATCGGCGGGATTGTTGCGATGGCCGCTCTTGTTGGCGATTACCTCCACCTCCGCGCCCGTGCTGGGCTCCGCGCGAATCGCGCCGTTCACGCCTTTGATCTCGATCGATTGGCCGGGGGCGATACTTCCTTTCCAGTCGAAGCGTTCTGTGCCGGCGGTTGCCAGACCGGTGGTTGCGGCGGCAAGAACTACGGGTATCCAAATACGCATACGAAGTCTCCTTATCTTTCTTGAATTGCAAGTCTCAATCCGAACGCGATGAGCAGGCCGCCGGTGACAGCTTCGAGTTTTCGGCGAACGGAGGAACGAAGCAGGACCGCGCTCATGCGATCGAGTAAGGCGGCGTAGAGAGTCAGCCAGATCAGACCCATAGTAATGTGAATGGCGGCGAGCAGCAGGGAGGTGCGGAAGACCGGCTGGCCGGGCGAAATGAATTGCGGGAGGAAGGTCAGATAAAAGATGCTGACTTTCGGGTTCAGCAGGTTGGTGATGTAGCCTTCGAGGAAGGAGCGCTCCCTTGCGCTAGCCAGCGAGGCGGTCGCGGCTCTGTTTGACTGTACAGAGCCACGACCGTTAGGGAGTGGACTGCCGTGCCACGCGCTCCACAGATTCATCGCCCCGATGTAGATCAGGTATAGCGCGCCCGCGAATTTTACTATGTTGAACAGCGCTTCCGAGCTTTTGAGGATGGCTGATAGACCAAGCGCTGACAGGGTAGCGTGGGTGAGACATCCGAGGCAGATCCCGAGGGTCGTGAAGAAGGCTCCGAGACGACCGCGGCTGAGCACGTTTTTGGTGACCAGCGCTGTGTCGGCGCCGGGCGTGATCGTCAGAATTGCGGCGATACCGAGAAATACGAGCATGGCTATTCGTATCGCAGGGCCACGATGGGATCGACCTTGGATGCACGACGCGCCGGTAGATAGGTGGCTAGCAGAGCCACGGCACCGAGCAGCAGCGGCACGCCGGCAAAAACGACAGGATCGGTTGGGCTCACTTCAAAGAGCAGCGATTGCAGCACCCGCGTGAGCGCGAAAGCCCCCGCCAGGCCTGCGGCGATTCCAATCAACGCCAGTACGGCGCCCTGCCCGACCACCAGCTTCAGAATCTCTGAGCGTTGCGCGCCGAGCGCCACCCGGATGCCGATCTCGCTGGTGCGCTGCGCCACGGAATACGACATCACGCCGAAAATTCCGATCGCCGCGAGCAACAGCGCCAAAGCGGCAAACACGCCGAGCAGCACGGATTGAAAGCGCGGCCGAGCGACCGCCTTCGACAGAAACACGTCCATTGGCACAACATCGGCGATCGGTTGCTCGCGATCGTAGGAATGAATTTGCGCTTCGATCGCATGGGCGAGCCGCATGGGTTCAGTTGCAGTTCGGATCACGAGAGTGCCACCGCCATTCGGTTCCTGGGCATCGGCGAAATATACCGTCGGCATCGGATCTTTCTCGAGGCCCGTATGCCGCACGTCGCCCACCACGCCGACGATCTGGTAGGGCGTTTCGCGTCCCCACTGAACGAACAGCTTTTGGCCAATCGGATCGGCGCCCGGAAAGAACTGTTTCGCCAAGGCTTGGCCGATCACCGTGACCAGCGGTGTGTTGCTCCGGTCGCGATCCGTGAGCATGCGGCCCTTGATGAGCGGAATACTCATGGTTCCGAAGTACCCGGGAGTGACCACCGACACGCCTGTCACGGGCTGATCGCCAGGTTTCGGAACCGGTTTTCCGGCCACCCAGAAGCCGGTAGCCGGCAGAACGGGGCCCAGCGGCGGGTACGCAATGGAGGCGGCCGAGTTTACGCCCGGTACTTGCTTAACGCGGTCGATCACCTCTTGCCAGGCCGCCGCCCGCCGCTCTGGCTTAGAGCCGCGCAGGGATGTCAGGTTCACGCGCATGGTCAGGATACGCTCGGGCTGAAATCCGGGCGACAAATTTTCGAGCCGCACCAGGCTCTTGATCAGCAAGCCCGCTCCGATGAGCAGCATTAAGGCCAGAGCCATTTCTCCCGCGACCAGCGCGGCGCGTAGCCGGTTGCGGCTCAAGCTGCCAGACGATCCGCGGCCGCCTTCTTTCAGTGCCGCCCCAAGGTCCGGACGGGATGCTCTCAGCGCCGGCACGAGACCGAATAGGATTCCGGTGATCAGCGACACCGCGACGCAAAACGCCAGCACAGTGTCATCAATGGCGACACTGTTTACCTTCGCGACGGACATGCTTTCGGGCAGCATCGCGAGCAGACCGGTCTTGGCCCAGACTGCGAGCAGGAGTCCCATCGCTCCGCCTATCAGCCCGAGCAGTCCGCTCTCAATCAGCATCTGTTGGATTAGTCGGCCGCGGGTCGCTCCGAGCGACGCGCGCAGAGCAATCTCGCGCTGCCGGCCGCTGGATCGCATCAACAGCAAGTTCGCGACATTAGCGCACGCGATCAGTAAAACTAAGACCACTGCGCCTAACAAGACCAGCAGAGGCGTCCTAAGATTCCCGGCAAATTGCTCGCGCATGGAGACGACGTCCGCGCCCCATTTGCGATCGAATTCGGGATACTCGATCGCGAGCTGTGCGGCAATGGATTGCATCTCCGAACGGGCTTGCGGCAGGCTGATGCCCGGTTTCAACCGCCCAATCACCGATAGAAAACGGCCGTGCCGTTTGGCAGCGCCGTTGATTGGATTCAAGATCCAAAGCTCGGCCTTCATTGCCGGAAAACGAAAGCCAGGAGGCATCACGCCGGCGATTGTGGTGGGCTGGCTCTGGAGTTGAATTTTCTTGCCGGCGATATGTGGATCCGCGCCATAGCGCCGCTGCCACAGGCCGTAGCTGAGAAGCGCCACCTGTCCGCTCTCGGTTCGATCCTCTTCGGCAAGGAAGTTCCTGCCGAGCATGGGTTGCACATCGAGGATTGGAAAGAACTGTCGAGTAACATAGGCGGCATAAACCTCCTCAGGACGGCCCTCCCCAGTGATGTTCGCCGCGGCATCGATGTACGCCGCCATTTTTTCAAAAGATCGATTGCGCTGTTCCCAATCCTTGAAGTTCTGCGGATTGGCGACATTGGGCTTCCCTATCCGCGGGCTGTGTTCCCAAACCATCACCAGGCGCTCTGGGTCTTTGAAGGGCAGCGGCCGCAGCAGCACTGCATTCACAACGGTAAAGATCGCGGTGTTCGCGCCAATTCCGAGCACGAGGGCGGCGAGCGCGATGGCTGTGAAGCCGGGGCTCTTTAGTAACGAGCGGATGGCGAAGCGAACGTCTTTGAAAATATTCTCCATAAAGCTAGCCGAGTATCGGATGCAACCTGCCTGCCAACGCTAAGTTGCAGAGTGGACTGGACGAGGTGGGAGACCCAACTGTCCGCTATTGGGACGATTATGGCGCGAGTGGAACGCTATTCATAGCGCAGGGATATCATAACTCGCGGCCAGAGCGACTATCGTGAGATGGAAGCGCCCAAAGGCCAGCAGCAAGCCGAAAGCGCCGCCGAGAACGGAATCATCACGGATTCCACCAGCCACTGCCGCATCAACCTGAGGCGGCCGACTCCCATGGCGGCGTGCGCCAGCAGAAGCGGCCCGGACACGAGCTTGGGTGCGAATTGGGGTCGCGCTCCCCAATTCTCTTTAGGGAACAACTCCGCCTGCATCCGCAGTTAGGTGACGCCTGGTTTCAACCGGCCGATCACGCGCGGGAAAATGCGCGTCTGGGCAGGTCTCCCCCTCGTCGATCTGCCTGGACCACCACTCCAGGCCTCCGTTTCGGCGTTCTCACGTTCGAATCGGGGAACCAATACCAAAACGACGTTGCCGCGGCGCTAGTTCATCATAGGCGGCCGTCTCGGGGCGGTCCCAGTCGTCTGCAAACCGGGCAAACCGCCAGTGGAGATCGGCCGCCTGAGACTCGTCGATACGCGTCTCGCGAAGGTCGACCAGGATTCTTCGCGTAAATAACCGTTACCTGTTGTAGATGCGCGAACCCAGGCGTTTTGCCGATCTCACGGCGCTATCTTTTGCGCGCTCGAAGCCCTGTTCGGCACGCACCACGGCGGGGTCTGGACGGCGGCGATTGTTCTCGACCGCATCGCTGTAACTGCTTGGTGAATCGATGTCGCTACGGAGCGGCCGGCCGCTCTCTTCCGACGAAGTGGCTAGCGATTTTCCAATCGGCTGGGCCTCTTCGTGCGGCCAGCGAGTGCCTTCGAGAGTGCCACCTTCCGGCGCCGACCCGGTCTGGCGTTGTTCCCGTTCTTCACGCACCCAGTCGTCGCCTTGCCGCTGCGCCGCCGAATAGTATTCGCGCTCACGGCGCAGTTCGTCGGCGGAAAGCGGCTCCGCGCCCGGGTTGTGCCCGCTCCAGCCACGCTGCCGCCATTCGGCTACGCGGCCTTGCACGTCCACCGCCCCATTTCTATCTAAGACTTCGCGAGCCTGGTCCGCCCGGCTCTCATCGGTGTGGACGGTTACCAGAACTTGGCCGCGCCGCACGCCTTCGGCGTAGTATTGTGCCTCTTCCTCGGGAATGCCGGCTTCGGTAAGCGCCCCAATCACGCCGCCTGCGACGGCGCCGATGCCTGCCCCGCCCAAGGCGGCCACAATCGGACCGAGTGCCAGCACGGGACCTACTCCCGGTATTGCCAGTGCCACGAAGCTTAACAGCAGTCCGCCCACTCCACCGAGCGCCGCCCCGATACCCGCATCCGCCGCGACATGGGATGCACCCGCGGCGGCTGGTGTATCCGCCGGATCGCCATAACGGGCGGCGGCGGTGTTCGCGACATCCTTGTTCGCCACATCCTTGTTTGCGGCATCCTTGTTTGCAACGACGCTAACGTCATCGCGCGGAATGCCGGAGGTTTCCAGTTCCCGCACAGCGCTTTCAGCACTGCGCATGTCGTCAAAGATTCCCACTACTGTCTTCGCCGAGGTAGTTGTGCTTGCCATATGTACTCCTTCCAGTATTAGACTCGGCGCCGCAATAATTATTTCCAGATACACTCGGTAATGTGAGCGTGCTCGTCAATCCCGGGTTGTGCGCCTCGTGCCAGCACTGCCGGATACTCACTTCGGACCGAGGCTCTACGTTCTACCTGTGTGGGCGGCACGCAACCGATCCGGCATTTCCCAAATACCCGCGATTGCCGGTTTTAGCGTGCCCCGGATATGATCGCCGCGAGTTCTAACGAGACTTGTGGTGGCCGGCGCGGCGGCTGCGGACTACCTGTTGCGCCCGGTACCAGTCTTCCTCGTGCGAGCCGTGGTGGCCCCCGCGCTCCAGGTAGTACTGATACGCCAAGCGAGCGATTTCTTCGTGGTCGTCGCTGGTTTCCTTGACGGCCTCACGCGCGATCTCGCTGCGCTCCGGTACTTCGTTGATCGCAGCATAGCCCTGCAACGAGTTGTCTGAGTTTGCCGCATCCTCCAGACTCTGGGCGGAGTGTTGATCGGAATGTGCCGGAACCTGCCGTGCTTCCTCGGCCTTTTTGGACTGCATATGAGCCGAGTTTACCTGATAACCGTCCGCCGCGCTTGAAGTCATAGTTGCCACACCATTGCGCCGTTCACAATCGCCGCCACCGGGCCGCCCCGGAAGGTATGCCCGTGCAGCGGTGAGTTCCGGCTTTTTGAGAAGGACCGGTTGACATCATAGGTCCAGGCGCGCTCGGTGTCGAAGATCGTCAAATCTGCCGGGGCACCAGCTCGGAGGCTGCCTCGATCCAGACGTAACACACGGGCCGGGCCCGAGGTGAACAGCTCGACCAAGCGGCTCAGTCCAATTTTCCCCCTATGAACCAGTTGCTCCAATGCAAGGCCCAGAGCGGTTTCCAATCCAATAATGCCAAACGGGCATTTCTCGAATTCCTGCATCTTCTCGCTGCCGGGATGCGGGGCGTGGTCCGTCGCAATCGCATCCACGGCGCCTGAGACGATTCCCTGGGTGATGGCCGCTATATCGCAATCCGTTCGCAGCGGCGGTTTCATCTTATAGTTGCTGTCGTAGGAGGCTAGCAGCGAATCGGTCAGCGCGAAGTGATGGGGTGTTGTCTCGCAGGTGACGGGCAGTCCTCTGGCTTTGGCATATGCCACCATTTCCACGGAACGCCGGGCGGAGATATGGGCCACGTGAAAACGGGACCCGGTTAGCTCGGCCAGCAAAATGTCGCGAGCCACCATGACATCTTCCGATGCGGCCGGAATTCCGCGAAGTCCAAGCCGCACGCTTTCCACTCCTTCGTGCATGTCACCGCCACCGCTCAAGTGCAGGTCTTCGCAGTGATCGATCACCGGAATCCCAAAGGAGTTGGCCATCTCCATGGCTCGCCGCATCACCCGGGCATTCATCACCGGCCGGCCGTCATCGGAGATGGCAACAATGCCCGCCTGCCGCATCGATCCAATAGCCGCGAGCTCTTCGCCGGCGCTGTTCCTGGTTATGGCTCCGATCGGGAACACATTCACCATCGCCAAGCGGTGGGCCCGCTCGATGATGTAGCTGGTAACGGTGGGATTGTCGTTCACCGGGCTGGTATTGGGCATGCAGCAGATCGAGGTGAACCCACCGGCCGCCGCCGCTTTGGAACCGCTCTCGATGGTTTCCGCGTATTCAAATCCAGGCTCGCGCAAGTGCACGTGCATATCGATGAACCCGGGCGTGACAATCAGGCCGGATGCGTCGAACTGTTCCGCTGCGGCGGCGTCCAGATTCTCGCCGGTACCCGCGATCCGTCCGTCTTCAAGGAGCACGTCGCGAACGGCATCCAGCCCGCTCGCCGGGTCGATCACACGGCCATTGCGGATGAGAAGCCGCGTCATCGCTAATTGCTTTCCCGCCCGCCCAGCACCCGCTCGAGCACCGCCATGCGCACCGCCACGCCGTTTTCCACCTGGTTCAGAATCACGGAGCTTTGTGAATCCGCGACCTCGGATGAAATCTCCCGCCCGCGATTAATAGGACCGGGATGCATAACGATCACGTCAGGCTTGGCGAGCCCGATGTGTTCCAGCCCCAAACCGTAGAACTGAAAATACTCGCTAGCCGGGAAAGCCGCCTCGTGCTGGCGTTCGAGCTGCACTCGCAACATCATGATCACATCCGCATCTCGAATGGCCTCGCGGATATCGTGAGTGAGCACTACACCCGGAGCGAGCAGGCTTAATTCAACCGGCAGCAGCGATGCGGGCCCGCATAACACGATCTGAGCGCCGAATTTCGAGAGCAGATAGAGGTTGGACCGCGCCACGCGGCTGTGCGCGATATCGCCAATGATGGCGACCCGCAGCCCCTCCAGGCTTTTTCGCCGATCGAGAATGGTGCGCGCGTCGAGCAGCGCTTGGGTGGGATGCTCATGCGTGCCGTCGCCCGCATTGATGATCGGAATCGGAAGATGCCGCGCCAGAAAATGCGGCGCTCCGGAGGCGGCATGGCGCATGACAATCGCATCCGGCCGCATCGCTCCCAGGGTATTCAAGGTATCGACCAGCGATTCGCCCTTCGAGACGCTGGATGCCGAAGCGGTGATTGAAATAGAGTCCGCGCCCAGCCGCTTGGCCGCGATTTCAAAGCTGGTGCGGGTGCGGGTGGAGGCCTCGAAGAACAGATTCACCACCATGCGTCCACGGAGCAGGTCGCGCGCTTTGTATTTCTGATCCTGGGCGGGCTGAAAATCCTTGGCCCGGTTCAGAATGGATTCGATCTCCGGACGTTCGAGCGATTCAATTCCCAGCAGTCCGGCGGGTCCCAGCAATCCAGCGGGCATTCCGTTCAGGCCGGGATTCGCTCTACCAGCAACACCTTCTCGAGATTATCCACTTCCTGAAACTTGACTTCGATAATCTCATTCGCGCTGGTCTGGACCATGCGGCCAACATACCGGGCTTCGATGGGCAACTCGCGGTAGCCGCGATCGATGAGCACGAGCAACTGCACGCGGGAGGGACGGCCGTGATCAAAGAGGGCATCCAGGGCGGCACGAATAGTTCGCCCGGTGTACAGAACATCATCCATCAAGATGATATTCATGCCGGTGACAGGGAAGCCGATGTCGGTGGCATTGTGGACGGGCTTCTCGGAGATGGTGGATAGGTCGTCGCGATAGAGGCTGATATCCAGAATGCCGACCGGGATCTCCAGCTTTTCGAGGTTCCTGATCTTGTCAGCCAGCCGAACAGCCAACGGGACACCGCGCCGCCGTATGCCGATGAATGCAAGCCGATTGAGATCTTCGGTCTTTTCGAGAATCTCGTGGGCGAGCCGAACCAGGGTGCGGTCAATCTCGGAAGCGCTCATCAGTTGAGCCTTTTCGCGCGTGACGGGCAGCATGTTCAAATGCTCAAGCGTAGCATATAGACCGGGTCTCGGACTTGGCTGACGGCATTTCGCGTATTTCCTCCGCAGGGGTGCTGGGGCTGTTTGGGCGATTAAAATCAGCAAGTAAGGGAGGGTGAAACATGCCGGCTGACGGCTTGTCGAGGCAATGCCGTCAGCAGATTCGTTGAGAGATGTTGCGCGGTGCATGGCATTGGGTCCCATTCTCGCTCTTACGATAACGCGGGGTATGGGAGGATGGAAGGAATTTGAGTGCGGAGTGTTGATTCCAGGGGAGATTCAGGTGAAAGAATTTGTGACCCCTATCTCTTTGCTATACAAACATAGCGTTTGTGTTAGATTCCATAGCGTATCGCGCAGGGAATCCCGAAATTGAGATTTCGCGCTGCTCTGGACGCTGCTAGCACGTTGATTCAAGCAATCAGCGGTGACCTTGTTGGCACGGTGCTGGACGCGACCGGCGCTGCCGTTCCGAATGCCACCGTCACAGCCACCAACACTGGCACCAATGCGAAATATACGGCAACCACAAATGCCAGCGGTGGATATCGCTTCGGTAATCTTCCGCCGGCCAATTACGATGTAACCGCGACGGCGACCGGATTTTCCGCAAGCACGCTTAAGAACGTTCCGGTTCAACTGAATCAAACGGGCACGGCGAACCTGACAGTACAGGTAGGGTCGGTTTCCGCGAGCGTCGAGGTGATGGAAGCGGCGGCGATCCTCGACACCACTACGGCGCAGATCGAAAATACCTACACGACCAAACAGGCGCAGGATCTTCCGCTAGCCAGTACAGGTAACGGCGTTATTAACCTATCTTTGCTACAGGCTGGCGTTGCCAGCAGCGGCGGCGTGGGATATGGGTCCGGCCCTTCGATTGGCGGCCAGCGGCCAACCAACAATAATTTCACCATCGATGGCGTGGACAACAACAGCAAATCCGTAACAGGTCCGACGGTGTTCGTGCCGAACGATGCCGTCTCCGAATTCACATTGTTGCAGAACCAGTTCCGGGCGGAATATGGCCATTCTTCGGGTGGGCAGTTCAATACGATTGTCCGCAGCGGAACCAACCAGTATCACGGCATGCTGTACGACTACCTGCAAAATCGCAACCTCAACGCGCTCGACCAGATCTTGAAGAACAACGGCGCCACATCTACCCCGCGTTTCGACAAGAACCGTTTGGGCGCGGACTTGGGCGGTCCCATCAAGAAGAATAAGCTCTTCTTCTTCTTGAATTTCGAATACAATCCGCTAGGCCAGTCGAGCAGCCCGGGTTCTATTTTCGCTCCCACGGCGGCCGGCTTTGCGACCGCAGCCGCGCTGCCTGGAATCAACCAGACCAATCTGAACGCGCTGAAGCAGTATGCGGTGGCCCCAGCGGCGACATCGGATGCCCCGAAGCTTACAGTTCTGGGCTCCACGATTCAGACTGGAAGCATTCCGGTGGTGTCTCCGAACTTTCAGAACGCTTTTTATGGAGTGGCCAGCTCCGACTACAACATTTCGGACAGAGATCAAATCCGTGGACGCTTTATTTATAACCGGTACGACACCATCGATACCGGCGCGAACCTGCCCATTTTTTTCGTAACCGTTCCGCAGCGTAATTATCTGGCGAGCCTGGCCGAATACCACACCTTTAGCCCGAGCCTGGTGAACGAACTTCGCCTGGGTTATAATCGCCAGAACGCTTCCTACCCGGTGGGATCACAAACGTTCCCAGGCTTGGATGCTTTCCCGAACCTGTTCTTCAACGACCTGAATTTGCAAGTAGGTCCCAACGGCAACTTCCCTCAGAGCAGTATTAGCAACCTGTATCAGATCGCCGATTCGTTCACCTGGAACCGGGGCAAGCACACCGTTAAGTTCGGTTATGAGTTTCGCGACTATATCGCGGGAAGTTCATTCACGCAACGCGTTCGCGGCGATTATGAGTACAGCACTCTGGAGCTATTCCTGACCGACCAGAATCCGGACTTGGTCAACCAGCGGAGCATCGGGAACCCAATCTTCTACGGAAACCAACTCGCTCATTACGTGTTTGCGCAGGACACCTGGCGCGTTACGCAGAAATTGACCGTCGATCTGGGCCTGCGTTATGAATATACCGGTATCCCGGTGGGCGCGAGGCAACAGAGCTTGAACGCTATTTCGAGCGTGCCTGGACTGTTCGATTTCCGTTCCCCCAAATCGGACCCCTACGGCTTTGGACCGCGCATCGGCATAGCCTATACGCCGGATAAGAGCGGAAACACCGTCATACGCGCGGGCTTCAGCCGCGCTACCGATGTGATCTACGACAACCTTCCCCTGAACAGCCCGCCGCCGCAGTTCACCACGGCAGTGAATCTGCAGGGCACTACTGGAACAAACTTCCTGAAGAATGGCGGGATCAACTCGGCCAACTTTACTCCCGGAGTTCTCACCGCGGCGCAGGCGCGGGCTCGCACTTCGTATTATCTAGCAGATCAAACCTTGCCTTATTCGCTCAACTGGACCCTGGGCGTCGAGCATGTTTTCGCACGGAACTATACGTTCGAGGCACGATATGTCGGCACGCGCGGCGTCCACCTGCCTTTTCAGCAACAAATCGACCGTCTGAATCCACCAGTGAACGCGAATCGCAATATCCCCACGTACCTGGCTGCGCCAAGTGCCGCGACCCTGGCGTCGCTACCATTAACGGTTGGCCAACTTCGTCCCAGCGCCGCCGCCGGAAACGTGTCTAGCGCCGGGGTGTTCCTGGATCCTCAGTACATCGCGGCCGGCTACGCTCAGCCAATTACCAGCTATACTCCACAGGGTTCGTCGTCCTATCACGGCTTGGATCTGCAGATGAAACGCCGGTTCTCAAATGGCCTGCAATTCCTGGCTGCCTACACCTGGAGCCACAATATCGACAACGGAGCCGCGACCCTGAACACCAGCGCGTTGAGTCAACGGCGCGCTCAGGATTTTGGCGATCTCACGGCGGAAAGATCATCGTCGGCTTTGGATCGCCGTCACCGGTTTACGTTCTCCGGTATTTATGATGCGCCCTGGTTCAAATCGAATTCCAAGTGGTTCATGAAGAACCTGGTGGGCAACTGGGAAATTGCTCCGGTTTACACGTACGAGTCGCCGGAATATTTCTCGGTCACCAGCGGCATCAACGGCAACTTTAATGGTGATAGTGGCACTATCTACCGGAGCATCATCAACCCGAGCGGCGTAGCCGGCACAGCCAGCGATGTATACGGGTTGGACCGGAACGGTACAGTTATCAAGCCGACTGCGAGCGGCGCGACGATCAACACAGTGGTCGCGTGGGTGGCAGTGAATCCGAACGCGCAGTATATTCGCGCGGCGCAAGGCGCTTTTGCTAATGCGGGCCGCAATACCGAGGCGACGCGCCCCATTGACGATGTCGATTTGACCTTGCTCAAACGCTTCAATGTCACGGAGCGCATGCACCTTGAACTGGCCGGACAGGCATTCAACTTGTTCAACCATCCACAGTTCATTCCCGGGTCGATCAACGATACGGCGCGCGTGAGCACCGCTTCGCTTACGTCCTACGTCACGCTGACCAATACGAACTTCAATAATCCGGAGAAGTTCTTCGCGAGTAACGCCCGGACCATTCAAATCATGGCGAAGTTTATCTGGTAGTCAAGCAGATGCCTTAGCATCGATTGGGGAGCCTTCGGGCTCCCTTTTTTTGGTTTAACCGCGCTTCATGCGGCCGCGAATGCGCTTGGCGAGCTTCTCGATTTCCTCGGTTTTCTTGATGCTCGGGATCGAGACGACGAAGGCCGAGTTCTTCTCGAGATCGG
This sequence comes from Bryobacteraceae bacterium, assembly GCA_051000095.1. Taxonomy (GTDB): domain Bacteria; phylum Acidobacteriota; class Terriglobia; order Bryobacterales; family Bryobacteraceae; genus JBBSHP01. Next base: position 29,820 of record JBPCOQ010000174.1, read on the forward strand.
CTTTGAGATCTTCGGAAAGTTTGACTAATTCCGCGGCGTCTCGCAGCGATTTCTCGTACTCCGCCTTGACGATCTCGTCACGCTGGAGCTTGCCGTTGGGGAGCCGCGTTTCGGAGCTATGCGGATCGGGATTGCGCGGATCAGGTACTGACTGATCCGGAAGCTGCCCAAACGCAACCAGCAAGAGGAGAGGAATGAGTGCGACCATTCGGATGCGCATAGAAGTTATTTCAATGATAGCGGCTGGGGTTGAGGTGTTCGACTGAACGTAGGGGACGGTGCCCGCTCCAGACACCGTCCCACCCCGATGGCCCCGCCAAAGGCGATCGGGAGAAGCAGGCGGATTTTGCCAAGGCGTTGCTCAGGCGCCCGGTAAACTGCCCGACTGCGATTTCACTATAGCGGGCGAGCTTCCAGAAACGAACCACGGATTTTGTAAGTGGCTGAAACTAAGGAGAAGATTGGCTCAAGAAAAATGGGAACGCGCGCCCAATCACGTTTGGGAATGGATCGCACTTAAACTAGCCGCGACTAAGGCTATAGATGCCCCGCCTAGGACTCCTCGCCCTCGAGGCCAAAACACCACGCCAGATGACGTAGTTGTCACGCCGCAAAAGGGGACCCTTTCGGCGTTTGACCACAGCTTCTATCTTCAAATGACCCGAGACATCCAAGCTACACTTGGAAAGCTTGGAGACAGAATTGATGCCGGGGCGAATGATCTAAACCGAATCGAGCCAGCGCTTTGACAAGGGCCAAGAAAAACTGAAACAGCTCATCGCAAAGGATCACGAGAAATTAGAAAAGACGACTGAAGAGTCCAGCAAATCTTTAACCCTAATCCGGCAGTTGGAATGACCCCTGAGGCTTCCAAGGGATTGTATCTTGAGACATGGAAGACAATTCGGGCGAGATTCCAGCTCACCCGCAGGGTGAAATCGAAAGACGTGGCGAGCGCGATGTCATTGACCAGAGCAAGGCGGTCGAGACGTTTGGCGGCAAGGTCTTCGTCCGGTGGGATCCAGATGCCGCGGTGACTGCGTTGAGTTCTCAAGACAAACGGACTGTGGCGGCAATAGGTAAAAGAGTGCCCGCTGAGCCACAGCAGCCCGAATGCTCCGTCCAAGGAAGATATCCTGCGGAACCGTTCTGCTGAGCGTGCTGGCGGGACACAAGCGCTACGCGCATGTCACGACGATACGCAGTAATAGTGTGACGCCAGGCTTGTTAGGGATGGAGCGAGTGCGGAGCGCGGACGCAGTCAGGCGCGCGTTCCTCAAAGAAGAAGCCGAAGATTACACAGGTTGGTTACACAAGCATCTGGATTCCTACGAAGAGCTGCTGAGCGAGCCGTGGATTCTGGATCCGCTAGCGGATCCTTCGGATGGACGGGACGATCAAGACGCTATACGGCGAGCAGGAGCAAGCAGTGCGACAGCGACTTGTAATTACTGCGCAGCAGTTGACGGTCGATCAGCGCTGGCGTCGGCTGCTGAGGTATATTTTTCGCGATTGGCTCACAACGCGGTCGCCAGCCACGGTGTTATTGCCAGTGACCGCAATCTCCAACTGCCGGATTTAGGATGATAAGATCATGCCTATGAAGATGAAACACATTGCTATAGTCAGCGTAAGCTTGACTCTCGGCGCGCTCGCCTTGAATGCGGCTACCGAAGCCGACAAGCGCTTGCAAGAGGCCACGACGGTCTTCTCCGAGGTGATGTCCATCTCCGAAAAGTCCATTCCACAAGATCTTCTGAATAAGTCCGAGTGCGTCGTGATCGTTCCCGGACTGAAGAAAGGCGCATTTGTGTTCGGCGGCAAGTATGGCCGCGGTTTCATGCTCTGCCGCAGAGAAGGCGGCCTCGGCTGGTCCGCGCCGGCCGCGATCAAGGTAGAGGGAGGAAGTTTCGGATTCCAAATCGGCGGCTCCGAAACGGACGTCATCATGTTGGTGCTGAACAAAGGTGGAGCGAAGAAATTGCTGTCCAGCAAGTTCACTCTGGGAGCGGACGCATCGGTTGCGGCCGGTCCGGTGGGCCGTGAGTCGTCGGCGGATACAGACGCGAAGTTCAACGCTCAGATTCTCACGTATTCGCGATCGCGCGGCGCCTTTGCGGGCATCGCATTGCAGGGCGCGACGCTGCGTCCGGACAACGACGCTAATGAAGAGCTGTATGGCAAGGGGAAGACGAACTCCGAGATCGTCGAGGGAAACATCACTCCAACCGACGCCGGCGCTGCCCTGGTAACGGAGCTAAACAAATATTCAAGCAGAAAGTAACACAAGCTTTCGAGCCTGTGTTGCACGTAGATTGAATTAGCCCCGGCCACGCCGCCGCTCCGTCACCGCCGGCACCGGCTCGGGCGTCAGCGACAAAATCTGATCGGCCACCTGCGCTACGATGCGCATGTTCTTCACATCGTGCACCCGGACAATATGCGCCCCCCGCAGAATAGCGGCCGTCACCGCGGCGGCCGTCGCGTACTCGGTCCCGTCCATCTCCGTTTGAGGGAGAAAGGACTTTCGCGACGGGCCAACCAGGATCGGAAGCTCCAGTTCGCTTAACTGCCGGAGCCGCGCCACTGCTTCCGAATTTTGTTCCTTACGCTTGCCGAATCCCAGACCGGGATCGACAACCAGATAGCTGCGATCCACGCCGGACTGCACGGCGCGATGTACGCAAGCCTCGAGATCGTGGGTGATCGCTCCCATCACATCTTTGAGCGGCGGCAGCTTCGCCCAGGTTTCCGGCGAGCCGCGCATATGGTTCAGAATCAAGCCCGCGTTGTGCGACCCGGCCACTTGGGCGAGATGCGGGTCGAACGTCAGGCTGGATGGGTCGTTGATGATTTCCGCCCCCAGCTCGATCGCCTTCTCCGCGACCGAGCCCTTGTAGGTATCCACGGAAATCGGCACGGAGAGTTGCCCACGCAGCCGCTTCAGGACGGGAACCAGGCGGCGCAACTCTTCCGCTTCCGAAATGCGCGCGGAACCGGGCCGCGTGGACTCTGCCCCAATGTCGATAATGTCCGCTCCCTCTTCTTCCAGTTGCACGGCTCGAGCGAAGGCGCGATCCGGATCGCTATGCTTACCGCCGTCGGTGAACGAATCCGGCGTGACATTCAAGATGCCCATGACGAAGGTGCGCTCGCCAAGATACAACCGGCGTTCCTTTAACCTCCACTCGTAGCGTTTTCTATTCATATCGGAGACAGACAATCGGGTCGAGATTGGCGGCGCGGTTGGCCGGATAATAGCCGAAGAACACGCCGACGGCCACCGAGATTCCCACGCCCAGCATCACCCACAGCAAAGACAGAGATGCCGGGATCGAGGGGATCAGATGCCGCACGGCGAAGGCAATGATGGCGCCGAGCAGGATCCCGATCAGCCCGCCAACGCAGGTGAGAAGAATGGCCTCGAGGAGAAATTGAACCCGGATGTCAGCCTTGCGCGCCCCAATCGCTTTGCGGACTCCGATTTCGCTGGTGCGCTCCGTTACCGAAATGAGCATGATGTTCATCACTCCAATTCCGCCAACCAGCAGTCCTACCGAGCTGATGATTCCGGTCAGTATCACCAGTGCGCCCGTGAGCTGATTCCATAGCGAGCTGATGAAATCGGGCGATATGACCTCAAAGTCGTTCTCCGCATGGAATGGCACGTGCCGCCGCCGCCGCATCGCGGCAGCGATTTCGTCCTTTGCCTTCTCCACGCCGCCATCCTTGGGCACGGTAAAGGCGATACCCAATTCCTTGGAGTCCGGATAATATTTGCGAAAAGTAGTTAGCGGCATCACCACAAAGGTGTTCACGCCAAATCCGGCAAACAGACCGGAATCGGGCTGAAAAATTCCGATCACTTCAAACGAGTCGCCGTTGATCCGGACTGTCTTTCCCAGCGGATCGGCATGCGGAAAAAGGGAATCGGCGATGTCGGTACCGAGGACAGCGACCGACCGGGAGTGCTCTTCATCGTAGTTCGAAACGAATCGGCCCTGTCCTACTGTGAATTGGGGAATGGCTTGCGTGTATTCCGGCTCGGCGCCGCGCAGAAATACGCGCTCCACTCTTTGCGCGCCATAGCCGATCACATTCGACTGGCCAAGCACAAAGGCCCGCGTTCCGAAAGTAGTGGCCGTCTCGATATCCGGACAGGCTTGACGCAGGTACTCGGCATCGGAGTAGTTGATGTATTTCCGCAAGCGGTATTTCAGCGGCATCCGGTTCGGGTCCTGACCGGCCGGAAAGCGCGTGATAAAGTAAGTGCGTGCTCCGAGCGATTCCACTTTCTGTTGCACGAACCGGTTCAAGCCCTGAATGATGGAGGCAACTGAAATCACCGAGGTGACGCCGATCACGATCCCGACAATCGTCAGCGTGGACCGCACCTTATGGGACCGCAAAGTATCCAGCGCGACGAGCAAATTCTCAGTGATTTCCGCTCGCGTCACGATGCCATTCCTTATTCAGCCCTCAACGCGACCACCGGGTCCAGCTTGGCTGCGCGGGTCGCGGGGTAGATGCCGAAGAAGAGACCGATCACCGAGCTAAGCACCAGGCCCAGAATTGCGACCCAGGTCTGGACAGATGCCGGGAACGATGTGAAAGTGCGCAAGGCCAGAGCGCAGAAGAATCCGAAGCCGATACCAACCGCGCCACCCACCAGGCACTGCATCACGCTCTCGGCCAAAAACTGGCTGAGAATATCGTTCTGTGTGGCGCCCATCGCGCGGCGTATTCCGATTTCTTTCGTGCGTTCCGTCACGCTGACCAGCATCACGTTCATGATAACGATGCCGCCGACGATCGCTGAAATCGAGCTGACCATCACGAACACCGCAAAGAAAGCCGAGCTGATGCTTTTCCAAAGCGAGATGAAAGTGTCCTTCGTTCCGATGAAAAAATCCTCGTCCGCATTCGGGCGAATGTGACGGCGCGCGCGCATGATGAAACGCGCTTCGCCCTGCGCGTTCTCGAATGCTAACGGATCTCTCGCTTTCACATTGATAGTCACGCTCGTACGCGAGCCTCGCATCCGTAAGTATGTGTTCATGGGCACAATGACGAAGTTGTCCTGGTTCTGCCCAAGCACAGAGCCGATTGCCTCGAAAGTACCAACAATCGTAAATTCCTGATTATCGAGCCGGATAACCTGATTGACGGGATTGATGCCGGCGAACAATTGTTCCACAATATCGTCGCCAATCAAACCGATGTAGGCATAGCGGCTGTTCTCCGATTCGGTGAAATAGCGTCCGCGATTCACCGTGCGGGAGTCGATGTCCGCCATGTTCGGCGTGTACCCGATCAAACTGATGTCGTTCAGTTCTTTGTCCCGGTACTGAACTCTCACCGTTCCCGTCAAACTGCCGCCCGTATACTGACAATCCTGGCAGGCCTCCGCAACCGCCCGCATGTCGTCCAGATTGATGTTTTTGTACTTGAGCGATTTGATAATCAGGTTGAAGTCGGTTACGGTAAAAGGCTGCTTGCCGAGTTGAAACACGTCGGTCCCGAGCCGCGCCACCTTCTGCTCGACATACAGGTTCGCTCCTTGCACCAGCGTCATCACGGTAATCAGCGTCGCGACACCCATGGTCAGGCCAATGATGGTGAGCACGGCCCGCAGCTTGTGTTGGCGCAGGGACGCGAAGCTCTGCGCGATGTTATCGGAGAGGGCGAGCATCTACACCTGGAGCTTCTTCCACTTTTTCCCAAGCCGGAGCGTGTACACCTGACCCGTCACCAGCGGCATGCTGAGACTGGTGTGCTTATCGCCGTCGATTTCGAGCGCTCCCGCTTTGATCTTTCGCTCGGCATCGGTGCGGGAATCGGTCAGGCCAATCGAGACCAGCAGCTTTGCCAGATTAGCAGCGGCGTCCGCGCCGACTGGAACGGTTTCGATGTCCTCGGGTATTTCGCCCTGGCGCACTTCGCGATCGAAGTCCGCTTGCGCTTGGCTGGCGTCTTCGACGGAGTAATAATCCTCAACAATCTTCGCCGCCAGCGCCAGCTTGTGCCGCATCGGCTGATTCTCGCTGCGCATGGCTGCAATCCGGTCGAGTCCCGTATCGGTAACGAGCTCGTAATAACGCCACATCAGGTGGTCGTTGATCTTCATCACCTTGCGGAACATCACTTTTGGCGCGTCCGTGATTCCGATGTAATTGTTCTTGGATTTCGACATCTTCTCCACGCCGTCCAGGCCTTCGAGAAGCGGAACCGTCGCGACGATTTGGGGCGGCTGTCCATAGTCCCGCTGCAACTCGCGACCCACCAGAAGGTTGAACCGTTGGTCCGTCCCTCCCATCTCGACGTCGCATTGGAGCGCGACAGAATCATACCCCTGCGCCAGCGGATATAGCAACTCGTGCATGGAGATCGGCGTGCCTTCGCGGTAGCGCGCGGTGAAATCGTCTCGTTCGAGAATGCGCGCGACCGTGTACTTGGAGCAGAGCCGTATCATGTCCTCGTACCGGAGCCAGTCCAGCCATTCGCTGTTGAAGCGTATCTCGGTTTTCGCGGGATCGAGAATCTTGAAGACCTGCGACTTATAGGTCTCCGCATTGCGGTTGATCTCTTCGCGCGTCATCGGAGGGCGAGTGATGTTGCGCCCCGTAGGATCCCCGATCAAAGCCGTCGAATCGCCGATCACGAAAATCGGAGTGTGGCCGAGGTCCTGAAAGTGCTTCATTTTGCGCAGCAGCACGGTGTGCCCAAGATGCAGGTCGGGAGCGGTTGGATCAAAGCCGGCCTTGACACGGAGACGCTTGCCGGACAGAAGGCGCTCGCGCAGTTCTTCCTCGCGGATCAGGTCGGCAAGACCTTTCTTCAGGTACGCAATCTGTTCATCGTGGGACATGCTTTAGCTTGTCCCCTTCATTACATCAAATGCGCAGTTGATAACCGGGTGTCTGGAGCACTTGGATGCTGCGGTCACTGTTGGCCTCTGTCCAAGAAATCATTTCCCAAGCCGGGCCGGAAAGCGCTGAAGTATACGAATATAAGTATAATTATATAATGGACGAGGGGCCTATAAAGTCTGTTCGGTGGGTTGGCTCTTCGCGGAAAGACATTCGGTCTTTTCCGCTTAGAGTCAGGCGCGACATCGGATAGGCGCTATACGCCGCTCAGGCGGGCGGCACTGACCCAGCCGCGAAGCCCATGAAAGGCTTTGGCAGCGGGAGTAGCGTTATGGAGATTGTCGCGTCGCACACCGGCGATACGTGGCGGGCTATTTATACCGTGCGCTTCGCAGATGCCGTTTATGTGCTGCATGCCTTCCAGAAGAAGTCGAAAAGCGGTATTGCGACGCCAAAAAGAGAGCTTGATTTAATCCGGCAGCGCCTTGCCGGCGCTGAGCGGGATTACAGGGGAAGGCAGAATTGAGGGACGGAATTAACGCGTGGAATCGCCGCAGGCGAGAGGCAACTGGAGGCCGATATGACAAAGCAGAAACCCCCTAGTGATGGCATCGGTAATGTTTTTGCCGATCTGGGGATCCCGAACCCCGAGCAGGAGCTTGTTAAAGCGCAATTAACGTTGCAAGTTCACCGCCTCATCCGGCAGCGCGGCTTGACGCAGACGGAAGCCGCCGAACTGTTAGACGTGAAGCAGCCGCAAGTGTCCCTGCTCATGCGGAACCGGGCCGGCAATTCTTCAATCGGCCGCCTGATCGATTTTCTGACCGCCCTCGGGCAGGATGTGCAGATCACCGTACGCTCGACGCGCAAGGAACACGGCGCTTTATCGGTTGCGCTGCCGTGACGATGACGGCGACGATTTTTGTGGCCGGTTGCGGCGTGGTATTCGCCTCGCCGCTCTCGCCCCGCGGGCGCAGAATCGCTTCGGGGATCCGCGTACCAGCCATTACATCAAATGCGCAGTTGATAACCGGCTGCCTGAAGAGCTTCGATCACGCACGCTCGTATAGCGCTGACTTCCTCGGCCGGTAGTGTGCGGTCCGCCGCGCCTACGGTCAGGCGATATGACACGCTTTTTCGGTCGCCGGCTAGCGGAGCCCCGGTGTATTGGCGTACAAACTCAATTTCAATCAGATCCGGCCCGGCGGATTGGACAATGAGCTTCTGAATGTGCCCGACCGGCTCGCGCAATGGAGCAATCACCGACAGATCGAACGCGCTTTCGGGGAAGCGGCGCAATGGCTTGACCTGAACCTCCCGGCGTTGCACGGTGTCCAGAGCCACCAGGCTGAGATCCAGCACAGCCGCGCGGCCTTCGACACCCAGCCGCGGATGCAGCTCGAACAAACGTCCCAACCTCACGTTCCGGGCTAACACAATCGCACTCCGCTCGGGGTGCTCGTACACACGCGCGATGGCAGGCTGCGCTTCGCATAAAGGCGCCAAACACTCGGCCAGCCGCTTCAACTCAAACAAGCCGGCGCTACCGTCGCCTTCCCGCGCGAACATCGCTGCCATCAGGTGCGGCGCTTCCTCAGGCAGCGCACCCGCTCGCGGATGAATCTCGCGCCCGATCTCGAACAGCCGGAAAGTGTGGAGGTGTTTACTGTTGTCCGCCAAGTTCTTCCACACGCCGGGAAGCAAGCTCGCGCGCATCAGCGTTTGGCCGGACGCAATCGGATTCGCCACACGCAGGTGCGCCGCCGGATCGAACCCGAACCTTCGCGCCATGTCTTCGCTCAAAAACGAGTAGTTGAAAACCTCGGTGAACCCTTGCGCTACCACCATATTGCGCACCTTGCGGTGGAACGTCCGTTCTGGATTGCCGGGGGGCGGTGTTGACGCAACCAGCGGCGTCCGCGGAGCGATCGAATCGTAGCCGATCATGCGGCCTACCTCCTCGAGCAGGTCGTCCTTCATGTCGACATCTTTCGTCGCGCGCCAGCTAGGCACCGTGACTGACAGAATCCCGGGCCGGAGCTCCGTCACGCCAAATTCGAGCGATTCCAAAATACGGCGGACTTCCGCCACACTGGTCTGGTGTCCAAGTCTGCGATTGACCCAATCGATTGAAAGCTCGACGGGCGCGGGAGCTTTCAGCGGAGTTTTGTTATCGGCCAGGCCGCCAACCAGCCGGACGCCCGGTGAAACCTCCTGCAACAGCGCGACCGCGCGCGCTAGCCCGCGCACTGTATTCACCGGATCCTGCGATTTCTCGAAGCGCATGGATGCATCCGTACGCAGCTTGAGCTGCGACGATGTTTTGCGCACGCTCGCTGCCTGAAAATTGGCGCTCTCGAGCACAACCCGAGTGGTTCGGCCGTCAATAGCGCTGTCCTGACCGCCGATTATTCCCGCGATCGCGACGGCGCCTTCGCGGTCGGCGATCACCAGGTTAGCAGCGCTCAGATCGTAACTCTCGCCATTCAATGCAGCGATCCGCTCGCCTTCCCGCGCGGAGCGGACAAAGATGCTCTTCCCGTGCAGGCGGTCCGCGTCAAAGGCGTGCATGGGTTGAGCAAGCTCCGCCATGACATAATTTGTCACGTCCACAATGTTGTTGATCGGGTTCAGCCCGATCGCTTCCAGCCGGTATTGCAGCCACAAGGGCGACGGCGCCACGGTGACATTCTCAAACACCAGCGCGCTATAGCGCGGACATAGCATCAGGTCTGCAATTTCAACTTCAATCACAGCGGAGCCACTCGGAATGAAACTCAAATCCACCGGATCACGAAGTTGCCCCTGCGCAATAGCCGCGACCTCCCGCGCCATTCCGAAATGGCCCCATAAGTCCGGCCGATGAGTCAGGGACTTGTTGTCTACTTCGATGATGCTGTCCGATGCCAGAGCCCGATGCCAAGGCTCGCGAATATCGAGAATGCCGGCATGATCGCGATTGATCCCCAGCTCCGCCCCACTGGCCAACATGCCGTCGCTCTCCACGCCTTGGATCGTCTGTTTGCCGGCCGGCACGTATGCAGTCACCACTCCGGGTTTGCAGTTCGGCGCGCCACACACGACGGTTTTAACGCCATAGCGCTCGGTTTCGACCACGGTGATTTGGTTATGTCCCGCGCCAACCGGCTCGGCGCTAATCACGCGCGCGAGGGAGACGTCATCCAGCAGCTTGCCTACGGTCTCGACGGCCTCGCACTCGGCCGTCTTCATCGTGATCAGCCGTGCTAGGGCTTCCGGCGTCTCATCGAGTCCGGGTACCAGCTCGTATATCCAGTTGTAAGAGAATTTCATTTCGAATTAACGGGGACAAGCTTTCCTAAAACCTGCGGCTAAGTGGTTGATTCTGAGTGGCGCGGTCCTTCAGACTGCGCTTGAGAAGGCGGGCTGAAGCCCACCCCCACTCACCGTTTCCGATACTTGTGACGGCCCCCTCGCTCCCGCTGAAGCGTGTCCCACACTGATTGACTGGATTTCCCGGATCACCAGTTCCAGCTCTGCGTCCTTAGTGTAGAAATGGGGAGCGATCCGGATTCCCGCTCCGGGCCGGAAATCCACCAGGAAATCGCGCCGTAGCAGCTCTTTGGTGACTTCGTAGCCATTCGGAATATCCACCACCACCGTGCCGCCCCGCTCATGTTCGTGGCGTGGACAGTTGATCCTAAATCCGGCTTCCTCGGCCAACTCGATGAGCATGGCCGTCTGGCGCATCGACTTGGTCCGGATGTTCTCCACGCCCACTTCATTCACAATCTCGTAGCCGGATCGAGCCGCATACATGCCCGGGACATTCGGCGTGCCCTGCATAAAACGGAATGCGTCCTCCGCATACTCGATCGGACCGGCCTCGAAAGCGAAGGGCTGCTTGTGCGCCATCCAGCCAGTGACCTTCGGCTCCAGCCGCGGCCAGAGGTCGCGATGCACGTACAGGTAGCCCGCGCCGGGTCCTCCGCATAGCCACTTGACGGAACCGCCGGTAGCGAAATCCACTCCAATCGTGCGCACGTCCACTGGAACGCACCCGGCGGATTGATAGATGTCAGCCACCACCATGGCGCCCACCTGATGCGCCCTCTGCGTGATCGCGTGCAAATCCTGGATGAACGAGCTCTTGTAAATAATATGCGAGACGGACACGAGACGAGTCTGTTCGTCGATCGCGGCTAGCATGCGATCCAGCGGAACGGTGATGCCGTCTTCGGATGGAACCGTGATCACACGAGCGCCAAGCTGCTCGAGTTGATGCAGAATATACAGATTGGAAGGAAAGTTAAGCGACTCAGTCACGATCTTGTTGCGCTTGCGCTGCCAATCAAAACAAGAGTGAATGATGGACTGGCAGATCGAAACGTTGGGATGCATCGTCACTTCCCCTGGCCCCGCGCCGATGATCTGCCCGATCAAGTTGCCCACTGTGATCGACATGTCCCACCAGCCTTCCTCCCAGGCGCGAATGCCGCGGGTAGACCACATATCGGCGTACTCGTTCAGCCGGTCGCGCGCGCGCCGGGGCATCGCTCCGAGAGAATGGCTGATCAGGTAAACCGTATTCTCGAGGACCGGGAATTCCTTGCGCCAGTCACACAGACTTTCTTGTCTGTGTGGCGCTTGAACTTGTAAATCCACGGGTATTACACCAGCACGGTGAACGCCGGCTCGTTCCGTGTCACCGGATGGTAAAGCGTATCGCGCTCCACCGGCTCACGGCCCGCCAGGCGAATCAGCCGCAGCAGATCGCTTCTGCGCAGCGATTGGCTGGTGGTCGCGCCTGCGTCGTGATAGATTTTCTCTTCCACTACGGTGCCGTCCAGGTCGTCCGCTCCGAAACGCTGCGCGATTTGGGCGATTCCCGGCGTCATCATAATCCAGTACGCCTTGATGTGATCGATGTTGTCGAGAAGCAGCCGGGCTACCGCGATGTTCTTCAGATCCGTGAAGCCGGTGGTCTTCGCGATGTGGTGCAGCGGCGTGTTCTCGGGGTGAAACGCCAGCGGGATGTAAGTCTGAAATCCATGCGTCTCGTCTTGCAGTTTGCGCAATCGCAACAGATGATCCACGCGATCCTCTTCGGTCTCGATGTGACCGTACAGCATCGTGCAGTTTGATTTTAAGCCGAGTTGATGCGCGGCGCGCGCCACATCGATCCACTGGTTGCCGTCAATCTTGTGATCGCAAATGATGCGGCGAACGCGCTCGTTGAAGATCTCCGCTCCGCCACCCGGAAGCGAGTCCAGTCCGGCATTCATCAGGCGCAGCAGCGTGTCGCGTATTGAGATTTTGGCGCGCTGCGATAAGTAGGCGATCTCCACCATCGTCAACGCTTTCAAATGCACCTCGGGGAAGCGGTCCTTGAGCCCGGTCAGCATCTCGCAATACCAATCGAGCGTTAATTCGGGATGCAGTCCGCCGACGATGTGAAACTCCGTGATCGCTTCCGACCAGCCCTCACCCGCGCGATGCCAGACTTCCTCGAGCGACCAGGTGTAAGCTTTGGGATCCTTGGCGCGCTTGCCGAACGCGCACAGCTTGCAGCTAGCCACGCACACATCGGTCGGATTGATGTGCCGGTTGACGTTGAAGTAAGTGACGTTGCCATTTTTGCGCTCGCGGACGATGTTGGCGAGATAACCGAGTGTGAGAATATCGGGCGTCCGGAAAAGCGTCACGCCATCGCCGTAGTCCAGACGAACACCGGCTTCCACCTTGTCCAGAATCGGTTTCAAGCGTAGATCGTCAAGGGTCACACTTTCACCAAGTAAATGTCGGCTGCCCAAAACACAAAGAATAACATGCTGACGTAGCCGTTCACCGTAAAAAAGGCGGCATTTACGCGCGACAGATCATTGGCGCGCACCAGACTATGTTCGTAGATCAGCAGCGCACAGACGGTCGCCACGCCGGCCACGCTCAGCCAGCCAAGTCCAAAGCTCGCGACCAGAGCCAGCAAACAGCACACCATCACCACATGAAAGGCTCGCGCGATCCACAGGGCGCCCGCGATGCCGTAGCGTTTGGGCAGGCTATAGAGGCCTTCGCGCTGATCGAATTCGTAATCCTGACACGCATAGATGACATCGAACCCCGCGGTCCAGAACATCACGGCGGCAGTTAGCCAAAGGATCCGGTAATCCAGCGATCCAGTGATCGCGATCCACGCTGCGGTGGGCGCGATGCCGAGCGAACAGCCGAGCACCAGATGCGAGAGCGCCGTGAAGCGTTTAGTGAATGAATAGAAGAACACAATCGCCAGAGCGACCGGTGCGAGGGCGAAACAGAGAGGATTCAGTGCGTGGGCCGCGATCAGCAGTACGGCCGCCTGGACGGCTGTGAAAATCGCCGCGAAACCAATGGTAATCTGCCCGGCCGGAATATGCCGCATGCGGGTGCGCGGGTTCCTCGCATCGATGCGCGCGTCGAGGATGCGGTTAAAGGCCATTGCCGCAGAGCGCGCCGCCACCATCGCGATGATAATCCACAACAGCTTTTGCGAAGCAATGACCACGGACGGATTGACCTCGCGAACGGCCAGCAACGCTCCCGTGAGTGCGAACGGCAACGCGAAGACCGAGTGTTCGAACTTGATCATGTCCAGAGTGAGCCGGATGCGCCGCCAAAGCATGGGAGGGAGGTCCTTTTTTATTTTAGCTGGATTCGCTGAGTGCGACGTCAACACCAGCTTGTCCATTTCATTTAACTTTAAGCGGCAGTCTCCGCAACCGGACATTGCGCCGCGTCGCAGTAACCGCTAATCCGTCGATGAGTCCCGTACCCAATTGCGCTATCAGCCGGGTGATTAGTTCGGCCGCATCGACATAGTTCAATTTCCGCTCGCGGATAAAGATGACCGAAGGTTGAGTTGCTCCCGTGATCTGCCGCCGAAGCCAGGCCAACCTCTCTGACATGAGCGACATCCATGCCCTTGCTTCGCAGATATGTTGCGGTCCGAAGGGGAAGTCCTTCGTCCAACAGCAGTGCGACCGTCAAGACGCGTAATCGAGGATCTCGACCCGATCATCCAGATTGGCGGCGGCGTAAGCCAGCGCTTGCTGCAGATCCTCCTCCTCAAGATCTGGATAATCCGCAAAAAGGTCGCTTCGATCCGGATAGGCCGCCAATACATCGAGGACTCGCTTCACGGTTATGCGAAGCCCGCGTATGCACGGCTGACCTCCCATTTTGTCCGATTCGACCGTGATCCGATCAAACGGCGGCTGCAGTGTCATTGGACTCATTTTATCCTTTGTGCAACGGTCCGCCCTCATCACTGCATGTCCGGAACTGGTTGTCTGGACCTCGCGCGTATGATTACATCTCCGTCGGGCATTCTCGCGAGCCTGTCGGGCAACGCAGTCTGCGAGGTCGCGTCTGGGCCATCAGTACAGGCTCATTTCAGATAAGCTAGGAAACATAAGGAGAGCTGCCTTGACGTCTACATTAAGCTCCAATAGATTGCGGCTGCTTGCCATCGCGATGTCCACCGTCCTGCTTACTTCGGCGTACTACCGTATCCATTCCGCCTCCATCATGACGGAGGCTGCCAATGCTTTTCTCAATTCGCTAACTCCCGAGGAACGCGCCCGCGCCACTTTTCAGTTCGGCGATGACGAGCGCCTGAACTGGCATTACATCCCGAAGCCGCGCAAAGGCCTGCCCTTGAAAGATATGACATCCGCGCAGAAACATCTGGCCCATGCCCTTCTCGCCGCCGGACTCAGCCAGCGCGGCTACATCAAGGCGGTGTCAATTATGAGCCTCGATGATGTTCTGCGGGTGATGGAGAACGACAACGGCGAGCGGCGCAATCCGGAGGGCTACTTCTTCAGCATCTTCGGCGAGCCGTCTGAAAAAGGCGCCTGGGGATTCCGCATCGAAGGCCATCACGTCAGCCAGAACTTCGCCGTCGTGAACGGCCGCATCGCAGGCAGTCCAAGTTTCTTCGGAGCGAATCCGGCCGAGGTCAAGGAAGGCCCGCGAAAAGGTCTGCGTGTCCTGGCGCATGAAGAAGACCTGGGGCGCGAGGTGATTCAGGGTCTAAGCCCCGAGCAGCAGAAAATCGCGATGGTCGACAAAGAGGCTTACAAGGACATCCTCACGATGGCTTCGCGCAAAGCCGCTTTGCAAGGACAGGCCAGCGGGTTTCCGGCCTCAAAAATGAGCGCGAAACAGAGGGAGCTGCTGCAGAACCTGCTGGACGAGTATTGCTACAACATGCCAGACCCGCTGGCCGAGGCTCGCGAAGAACAGATCAAGAAAGCTGGCGGCAATCTCTATTTCGCCTGGGCAGGCGGTCTGAAAAAGGGCGACCCGCACTACTACCGCATCCAGGCTCCCACGTTCCTGATCGAGTATGACGACACGCAGAACAACGCCAATCACATCCACAGTGTCTGGCGCGATTACAACGGGGATTTCGGGCTCGACTTGCTGAAGCAGCATTACGAAACGAGCCATCGCTAACACGTGGAGCGGACCCGCCGTGTTTTTTTGTCGCTCCTACCGGCTGCTGGTTTCAGCTCCGGCGCGGAGAAAGGGCCTGTTGCTCGCCAAGCCTCTGTCGTTCCGTCCGAGATAAAACGCTATCTGGACCCGTCGACGGAATTTCCGGTGCTGCGCCTTACCGATCCGAGCCACACCAGTATCTTGCCCGCATCCTACGGCCGCGCAGTCTCGCGCCGTGGCAACTGGATTCTGTACTCGAGCAACCGGAGCGGCGCGTTTCACGTGTACCGCATGGACCTGAAGAGCGGCCAATCCCGCCAGCTAACGGATTTGCAGGAGCTTGAGCCCAGCTCCGTGACCATGACCGGCGACGAGCGAAGCATGTTCCTGATGGCGGCCCGATCCGTGCGTCAGGTCAACCTCGCTAGCTTGCGTTCGCGCGAGGTCTATCGCATTCCCGCAGGGTTCGAGCAGGGCAGTGGGTTCAGCGTGTCGGAAGACGGCGCGTACGCGGCCTTCGTAGAGAAGCGGGCGGCCGCATATCGCTTGCGGCTTTTGAATGTGGCTGGAGGCGCGGCCACTACGGTGGTTGAAAGCCCGGAGGCGATTTCCGATCCGGTCCCACGCCCCAAACGAGCCGGCATTCTCTATCGCGTGGCCTCGCGCGAACTGCACGTCGTCAACTTTGATGGCGCTCAGAATCAGCGCTTACGCATTGCGCCCGGCGGCCTTGGCCCTGCTGTCTGGAGCCAGGACGGCCGGACCGTCGATTATTTAAACATCCCCGAAAATCGCAAGCAGCTAAACAACATCCGGGAGTTCACTCCCGATTCCAATGAAGACCGGATGATCGCAGGCACGTCCCAATTCGTCCAATTCGGCAGAAACAGCGACTCGAGCGTGTTTGTCGGCGCGAGCGGCAGCAAGGCGACACCCTTTGTTTTACTGCTGGTCGCGGCCGTCAAGCGGGAACTGACGATGTGCGAGCACAAGGCCAGCGATCCGCGGCAGGTAGCGCCCATCTTCGCGCCCAATAGCCAGCGCATCTTCTTTCAAACCGACCGGCACGGCAAGCTCGCGATTTACTCGATGCTGGTGGAGCGCTTTGTGGAAGAGACGGCATGATGAAGAACTAACGTACATTTCTCACCAGAGTTGACAAACCAGAGTCCGCACGAGTGTTTCTCCTGCCCGGCAGCCCGGCAAGGACCGGATTGAAAATAGCAGGGTATTTGTCTAAGTGCAACACCCGCTTGCGGGCAGGCAGGCAAGAATGCCTGTGCCACTCGGTGCAACACATTCGAGAATCGCTCCGTCTCCCATTCGTAAAAGCACGTCAGCCCACCTCCTTTGCCGGCTTACCTTGCCTGAGCGTTTCGGGCATCTTAATCCACAAAAGCAGCCATGCGAAGACCGCCACGCCGGCCAGCCCCAGAAATCCTACTGTGTAGCCGAAATGTTCCACCAGGACACCCGCGTATGTGGTGCTAACCGAGGCGCCGATTCCGACCGCGGTAGCAAGTCCACCTTGTGCAAGGTTGAACCGTCCCGTACCGCGTGTGAGGTCCGCCACAACGAGAATGGAAACGACTCCGAAAATCGTATTCGCAACTCCATCCAAGAACTGGATACCAATTAAAAACGGTATGGAACCTGTCAGAGTGTATAGCGCGCCACGTATCGGCAGTACACCGAAGCCGATGAGCAGCAGCGGCTTTCGTCCCACTCTGGCGGCTTTTCGTCCAATCCATGCCGCGCTCACGGCGATCACCAACTGAGTGACCACAACGCAGGCCGACATGAATGGAGCGGCTTCCGCTCTTCTGCCATGCGCCAGCATCTGTCCGAGTAGCGGCAACATCGCGGCATTTGAAAAGTGAAAAAGGAACGTGCACCCCGCAAACAGGAGCAGCGTGCGATTTTTCAGAAGAGACCGGATGCCGCTTACACCTGCTTTCCCTTTATCGTTTTCCGCTGCTCCGCGGGATCGTTCAAAGCCGATCTCCTTATTTGAAATGCTAAACAATGCGATAACGCAAGGCACCGCGAGTAACGGCACCGCGAAAAAAATGCCGCGGGCGGATAGGAAATATCCAACGCTCCCCATCAATACCGCGGCGAAAACATTACCCGCGGAATTGAAGCTCTGATTGCGGCCGAAGCGTCGATCGAAAGCGGCAGCTCCGACCAGACCAAGCGTGATCGCGTTCGCCGTGGGTACAAGGAGCGCGCCGGTTCCACCGATCAGAATTTGCCCGGCAACCACCACCGAAAACTTCGGCCATAGCGCTAACAAGAGCGATCCGGCTACCAGCGCTATAAGCCCGGCGACGACCAGCAGCCGTTTTCGGTGAGCCCTGTCCACCACGGCGCCGGCGGGAATCTGGGTGACGACTCCCGCCAGGCCGCCGATCGTGAGTGCAATTCCGACCTGCTCCGGATTCCACCTTTGTGTAGCCAGATAGACAGCCAGAAAGGGCCCCACACCGGTCTGTATATCGGCCAGGAAGAAGTATAGCCAATCCAGTCCATGCAGACTGCGCTTTGACGGATTACATTCTTCGGCGGGATCAGGCTGCGATTTCATCGAGGAGCATAATCCGGCGCTGGCCCGCGGCGTTCACCGAAAATGTGAGAAGAGAAAGGAGGAGCGCGGTTGCGGCGCCCTCCGGTGAAGATGGAACTCCGTTCTTCGCCATGCGTTAGAACCTCCTTGGTGGTGCCGGTGGCGGCGGTCCGGCGGGAGGTGGCGGTGCGCCATTCGGAGGCGCATTAGCGGGTGGTGGAGGCGGGGGCGCGCGGCGCGGTCCTTTACGACGACCGAGCGGCGGCGGCGGCGCATTCGGGTCAGGCGGGGGCGGTGCAGGGACTGTCATAGTCTGGCCGTTCGAGGTGACCGTCTGGGCATCGATGATCACCTGCCCGGATGCACCGGGCCGGCTTACCCCGGAAACCGTGATGCGCGAACCCTGTTTCGCGATGGATCGCAATTGCGCGCCGAATTCCGGGGGCACCATGACAGTGGTCCCGTCCCGCAGAATGACGTTTGTTTCTCCGTTCGGTCCGGTGTTAAAGGACTTGATAGTGCCTCGCCGGGTAGACGTAGCTGCGGGCGGCGTTCCCGCCGATGGCGGCGGTGCGGTCGTATCCGGGGGCGGCGGGGGTGGCTGCGCACAGCCCATCCCCAGGAAAGCGCCAGTGACGAGCACTGCTGGAAGAATGGTTGATTTTCTTATCATGTGAAACCTCGTCCTTAAGAATTGCAGGACTGTCACCATCGCGAAGAGCAATGCTTCCAACGAGAGTTCGTGACACCGTTGTCTCCAAACCGGACAGCGGTTGGCCTAAGATCGAACAGTGTGCGCAGCGAACAGGCCGGGCATAAACGTTCAAGCCGTGGCGTGGAACTTGCACCATCGCAACCGGCCATCGCACAACATCATGAGGTTCGGCGAATCCATCCTGCTATTGCTTGTCGCCGGTAGTCTGGTTGGCCAACCCCCTGCGCCGGGCCGAGGACCGGCGCCACCACCGCCAGGTGGATCAGAGGGCGTGCGCCGGAAGCTGGCCGAGGTTCGATCCACCGGATCCGTTACCGAAAAACTACTCTCGCTCTCCCGCGACTATCTCGAGCGAAGCGAACGTAAAGAGAACCGCAACGAATTTGCCGTTAATCGGTATCTCGCCGCAGCCGATGCGCTTGTTCATGCTGCCGAACACCAACAGCACATTGCCAACAAAACGGGACCTCCACCGCCTGACAAAGGTGAACTGGCCCGTCATCTTGAACGCGTTTACTTCCGGCTTCGACAGGCCGATTATTTTGTGAAACAGAGCGCCGATCCCAACGCCACGACCATCGCGGGTTTCGCCCGGCAGTATTATCAGGAAGCCCTGCGCGCGTACGAGCGCCCCGATCCACGCATCGCCGATGAATGCGCGAAATCCGCGGAGGATCTCATGCGCGCTCTCGAAAATCTCGCTCAAGCCACCGTGCGCGTGCCGGCTCCGCCCAAATGAGACGCCTTCAGCTACAGCTCGTTTTCGTCCTTCTCGCGGCGGTCTCGGTCACGACCCTGAGCGTGGTCTTGATCTCCAGCGCCATCCACGGCGCGGAGCGGGTCGTGATTGCCGATACACGCAAAACGCTGGATGCCGCCAACGCGGAACTCGACCAGCAGTATTCTTATCGCGTCGGCTCGGATTCGTCATGGAGTGCTTTGCCCGTCGCAGCCCAGGACATTTCTTTACGCGCGATCTCGCAGGCTGTCCTGCGGTCCTACCCAGGCATCGAGGGCGGTTTTTTTGCCGGCTCACAAATCCTTGGTTACTCCTATCCGACACACGGATCGGGAAGCGCCAAAGTGGACGTACCGGAGGCTGAACTGCCCGAGATTCAGGAGAGTTTTCGCCAAGCGAAAGCGTCTGGCCGAGGTGAAACAATGATTCGCGGCTCCCGCGATCTCGTGCTGATTCAGGCTGTTTCGCACGGCGATCACGTCTGCTGGACCATGAAACGTATTTCGGGCATCACCGACCCGGGCGAAAAGCGCCGCAATGCTTTGCTGATCTGGCTGGTTGTTGCCGCTCTGGTCAGCATCACGGGAACGCTAGCCACGGTAATCGGGCTACGCAGCGGCATTACAGAGATCCAGGACGGACTCGCCAGGCTGGAGACGGATTTCGCGTTTCAGCTTCCCACGCGAGGCGGAGAGCTCGGAAGAATCAGCCAGTCCGTGAACCGCGTCGCGGCCGCTCGCAGAAGTCTTGAAGCGGCATTGCGCCGTGAAGACCGCCTGCGGGCAATCGGCCGCATGGCGGCAAACATCGCGCACGAAATTCGCAACCCGCTCAACGGCATACGCCTCGCCATGCAGGTGCTGAAGCAACGGCTTTCGCGCAATGAAATCCGGCACGGGGATCTCGAACTCGTCATCGCGGAAGTGGATCGGCTGAATGCATTGCTCACTGACCTGCTGGCATTCCGCGAAGCTCAAAAACCATGCCTTGAGGAGCGACCGGTGCTTCCGGTGATTGAGCGTTGCGTACGTTTGATCGAGACTCAGGCGCGTGAGCAGAACGTCGGATTCCGTATCCGCGCGGACGAACCGGAGGCCCATGCCACCGTGGATACTAAACAGCTCACGCAGGTGTTGACCAATCTGCTTCTGAACTCGCTGGCAGCGATTTCGGGAAAAGGAGAAATCGACGTGCACGTCCACCGGGCCGGCAACGCGTTGCTGATCGAAGTGCACGATACCGGCCCCGGTGTTGCCCTTGAACACCGCGAGCATCTGTTCGAGGCATTCTACACAACACGCAGTGAAGGCACGGGACTGGGACTGGCAGTCTCGCGCGAACTGGTCCATGGCATGGGGGGAACGCTCGATTACCTCGATGGCGAGCCGGGCGCTACGTTTACCATCAGCTTGCCAGCTCGGGAGAGGTCTACATGAAACAGGTACTTGTAGCGGAAGACGAGCGGGCCGCCCGCATTTCCCTTGTAACGCTTTTGGAAGGGGCGGCGTTCCGCGTGATTGTGGCGCAAGACGGCCATACTGCCCTCTTGCTGCTGCTTACCGAAGAGCCGGAGGCGGCGCTGCTCGACATTCGTATGCCGGGGCTCGATGGCCTGGAGGTGCTCCGCAAGGCGCGAGAAGGCGGCTCCGATACCGCGCTCATCGTGATGACCGCGCATGGCGACAGCACCACCGCGATTGAGGCCATGAAGCTGGGGGCTTTCGATTATGTCGAGAAGCCAATCGACTTTGATAAGCTACTGCCCCAGCTTCGCCGGGCGATTGAGCATCGCAAGCTGGCCCGTAGGGCCTTCGATGAGACCGCCGGAAGCGGTGAGCCGGCAGCGAAGTCACCAGCCATGGTTGGTCACAGTCCCGCCATGCAGCACGTCTACAAGCTGATCGGGCAGGTGGCCGCGAGCGACGCGACGGTGCTGGTGCGTGGTGAATCCGGCACGGGCAAGGAGCTCGTGGTGAACGCAATCCATCACAACAGCACCCGGGCGCGAGGGCCTCTCGTCAAGGTGAATTGCGCTTCTATCCCGGAGACGCTGCTTGAAAGCGAATTATTCGGCCACGAAAAAGGGGCGTTTACAAATGCCCTTTACCGTCGCGTGGGACGCTTCGAGGAAGCCAACCGCGGCACTTTGTTTCTGGACGAAATCGGTGAGTTGGCGCCCGCGCTGCAAGCGAAATTGCTGCGAGCGATTCAGGAACGCACCATCGAGCGGCTAGGCAGCAACATTCCAATTCGAGTAGACCTGCGGCTGATCACGGCGACAGCGCGCGATCTGGAACAGGCGGTCAGTGACGGCCGCTTCCGCGAAGATCTTTATTACCGTCTCAACGTTGTCACCATCGCGCTTCCCCCATTGCGCGAGCGCCGTCAAGACATTCCCCCCTTAGTGGACTTTTTTCTGCATCGCAACGGCCGCCCTGTGAGCATGACGCCCTCCGCCCTGCAAACACTTTGCGCCTACCACTGGCCTGGCAACGTACGCGAGTTGGAGAACACAGTCGAGAGGGCGCGCGTACTCGCCCCTGGCGGCATCATCGATGAAGCTGAGGTTCACTTGCAGCGGCGGCCCGAGAGTACAGGCATCAGTTGGGCCGAGCGTGCCCCCATTGAGGACGGCTGGAAAAAGTGCATGGCTACTCTCGAAAAATACCTGGTGGAACGGGCCATGGCTCTCGCCGGGGGAAACAAATCGAAGGCCGCCGGGACACTTCAAATCCACCGAAGGCTGCTGTATGAAAAGCTGCGGGAATATGGGTTGAAAGCGGATGGTGACTGACTTGGTTTCGGACGCGCCTTTGGAATCCTGGAGCGGAATGTAATCATTGCAGACGCGGTTCCTGGCTGGCAGCAGATTGGCTATAAATAGATCGGCGATGAATAAAGGCCGGAGCTTGCGCAGCCTCGATTGGGTCAACTTCTTCATGACTTACGTGCAACCGAGGTAGGCCCCTTTGTAGCGATCTATCTGACAGCAACCCGGCACTGGAACCCGGCGCGAGCGTACCATCGCTTGCGCCATTCTTCCTCCGGCAGCACGCCAATCCCATGTCTGTCCAGTATGTCGCAAATTCGGCCGCGCAACTTCAGGAGTATCTCAAATGCCTGCGCGCCTTTGATTTCCGGAACTCAGGCTCCGGATCGATCCGCTGCCCCATTTCGGTGAATCCCTGAGATTCGATAGTCGGCTCCGAAGTGGAGCCGTCGTCAAAAGTCTCCATGTCGCCGGCGATGACCGCGAAAGGAGCGAGCAGCGATACCGCCACCGACCAGCCGGTTCTGCCCTTCCCGGCAACCGCTTCCATGCGCAACTCATTCTCGCCCTCATCTTCCTCGCCGCCTGGTTCGGCAAGAGTTTCCGCCTCGGTTTCGTAGGTGAACGCTTCCCCTTCCGGGCACGCGAAGAAGAGATGGTAGAACCGGGAGCGCTCCTGGTCGTCTGGGGGATCCTCCTCGGGATTGGAATGATCGAATCAAATTGGCCCGCCTTCTGGCTCGCCGTTCATGCACCAGCCGCGCGCCGTTGAGGCGCTGAATCGCCACCGCCAGTTTCGGATAAACATCCCAGAAGTAGGACTCATCGGAAGCGAATGTCATTTCCACCACGCCATCGGGCCATGCGCGCTCGATGGCTTCCCGAACCTCTTTGCGCAGATCGGTGCCTGGATTCCGCCTTTTTGTCACGTGTAACCTCCTGCCGAAGCCTCCGCTGCCGTAGCGGGTGTCTTGCTCCTCGGCCAGTCGCAGGATTGCGATCTTGTTCTGCCCGCCCCTTTCCGTCGAGCAGATTATATGGCGGTCGATCCGTTCCTCATCTCGGGCAATACGACCTGTTGTTCACGCCTTTGCACGCCGGAGCCCCCAGAATAGGCCGGCGCCTGCGAGAACCGCGCCGGCGGCAATGATCCCGGCTGGGACAGCGGGCGTGCGTTCGAGAGTCGTGTAGCGTTTTTCAGGCAGAGGTCCGTATGGACCGCTCGGACCCTCTTTGATCGCCATCTGCAGCACCTGCGCAAAGTGGACGGCGCGCCGGCCGGTTTCCTGCCGAATCATTTCGCGGCAGCTAAATCCATCGGTTACGATCAATTTGTCTTCGGGGGCATTTCGAACTGCCGGAAGCAGGACGCGCTCCCCGCAGTCAAGGCCGACCTGATAATGGTCGGCCTCATATCCAAAGGAACCCGCCATTCCGCAGCAGCCTGAGTCGGGAACCTCGCAGTCCACACCCGCTTTTTTTAACAGATCGACTTCGGTTTCGAAATGCAAGACGGACTTGTGGTGGCAATGCCCGTGTACCATCGCTTTGCGCTGGAGCTTGGGCGGTTGATAGTCATTTACTTTTTCTTGCAGGAATTCACTCAAAATAAAGCTTTGCTGGCTCAGCCGCTTTGCGTCTTCGTCGCCATAAAACAGGTTGTTCAGCTCGTCGCGGAATACAGTCATGCAACTCGGCTCCAGGCCAACGATCGGAATGCCATCGCGAATCGACTGGCGTAACGTATCCAGGATTTGGCGGAGCAGACCTTGTGCTGTATCGAGCATGCCGTAATCGTATAAAGGCCGGCCGCAACAGAGACTTTGCTTGGGTACCCGGACCTGATATCCCGCGTGCTCCAGAACCTCGACCGCTGCTTTGGCAACCGCCGGAGTGAAATGATTATTAAAGGTGTCGGCCCATAAAATGACGGGCGGCTTGCCCTCATTCCTGACGCCCCGCCGCGCGAACCATTGCTTGAACGTTTCGGGAGCGAACGGCGGAATGTGCCGTTTTTGTGAGTAGCCGGCTGCCAGTTTCATCAGGTTGTTCAAGCCAGACGTTTGCGTAAAGAAGTTCGCCGTAGCGGGCATATGAGCGGCCACGCGCGACCACCAATAAATCAGGCCGGAAGTATACGCGTAGCGCGGGCGGAGGCGCCGTTCGTAATAGTGCGACAGGAATTCGGCCTTGTACGTGGCCATGTCCACCTGCACCGGGCAGTCGTGTTTGCAGCCCTTACAAGATAGGCAAAGGTCGAGCGCCTCACGGACGGACTCATTCCGCCAGCCGTCCTTCACGACATCGCCGCGAATCATTTCGTTCAGCAAACGGGCGCGGCCGCGCGTCGAATGTTTCTCTTCACGAGTCACCATGTAGCTGGGGCACATGGTTTCATCGCCGCTTTCATGGCGGCGGCAAACGCCAGCGCCGACGCAACGGTCGCTGGCCGAGGCGAAGCTGTGATGGTCGTCGGGGAAATGGAAGTGAGTCTTCACCTTTCGCAGGTTGTACTCGGTGCCCTCGCGAAGATTCTCGTCCACCCGATACGGGTCTACGACCTTGCCCGGGTTCATCTTCCATTCCGGATCCCATATCTGTTTGAATTCGCGGAAGGCGTTGATGATTTCAGGACTGAACATACGCGCGAGCAACTCGCCTCGAGCCTGGCCGTCGCCGTGTTCGCCCGAAAGCGAGCCCTTATAGCTGACCACCAAATCGGACGCCTCCTCCAGGAAGTGACGCCAGTTTTGGATGCCGTCCGCCGTTTGCAGGTCGAAGGTGAGCCGCGTGTGAACGCATCCTTGGCCGAAGTGGCCGTACAGCGGGCCGACGTAGTTGTATTTATCCATCAACTTCTTGAAATCCCGCAGATAGGGGCCAAGCTTATCCGGCGGGACCGAAGCGTCCTCCCAACCCTCGTGATTCTCCGGCATGTCCGGCACCTTGGCGGTCGCGCCCAGGCCTTCCTCGCGCAAGTGCCAAACTAGCTTCTCCTGCTTCGGATCGTCGAAGAGTTTCATCGGCGGAGGATCGCCGCGTTTTTTGAAGTCGTCCATGCACTTGCGCGCGTTGGCGTCGGCTTCGGCCTTATCTTTGCCGCCGAACTCGATCAGCAGCCAGGCTTCTCCTTCCGGCATGAAGTTCATGTTGGGCGGATGCAGCCCCTTCTTCTTCATGTACTGGATAAACGTATCATCGAGCGCTTCCAAACCGATTGGGCCAAATTTCGCCGGTTCGACGACATTGTCGCCTGCCGCAAAAATGTCCTTATACCCGAAGACCAGCAGCGAGCGAACCGGCGGATTGTAGACGAGCTTCGTCTTCGCCTCCAGCACGAGTACACAAGTGCACTCCGTTCCGACCAGCGCTTTCGCCACATCGAAGCCCTGCTCCGGCAGCAACGCGGGCAGGTTGAAACCGGATACCCGCCTCGGGATCATTGGAAACTCTTTGCGGATTTCATCGGCGTATTTATCGCGGAATGCCTTCAGGCGGCTGTAGATCTCGCCCTTGCGGCCGCCCTCGCCGATGATGCGCTCCAGATCCTGCTCGCTCGTCGCTCCGACGGTCATGCGGGTGCCATCGTAAAGAACGATATCGAGCTCCTCAATATTGTCCACGGTTTCCCCCGCCATCATCGAGTGAATGCCGCAGGAGTTGTTGCCGATCATGCCTCCCAGCGTGTTACGGCTATGGGTCGCTGGATCGGGGCCGAACGTGAGCCCGTGCTTACCGGCCGCCTTGCGCAGTTCATCGAGCACGATACCGGGCTGCACCCGCGCGTACTTCTGCTCCGGCTTCATTTCCGCGATCTGGTTCATGTATTTGGAGAAATCAAGCAGAACAGCCACATTCACGGTTTGCCCCGGTATCCCGGTGCCGCCGCCGCGAGCGACAATCGGCGCGCCTTGCCTCCGGCACGCCGACAGCGTGTGCAAAACATCATCGGCGTCTTTCGGGAGTACCACGCCGATCGGAACCATGCGATAGTTCCCGGCGTCCGACGCATACATGCCTCGATCGCCGTCACTGAATCGCACTTCGCCTTTTACTCCAGCCCGAAGTTCCTTTTCAAGCGCCGCCACATTGAGCGTCATCGTGGAGGTGGTGCCGGTTTGCATCCGGTCATCGATATGAGTTGGCGGGGTCTTCGTCGTGATTCGGACGAAAGAATCGGACAGTTTTGTTTCGATGGTTTGCATGGGTTCCCCTAAAAGAGATTTCCTGCTTTATCAAATGACAGTGATGAAGCTGGCTGGAGCACTTCGAGTTTCGGGTTTGCTCCCACTTCGCCCACGAGCGCTTCCGAAACCCAGAGTTCATCCAGTAGAGCCGTATTCTTGATGCGGCAGACGCGAGGAGCGGCGCCTGCTAAGGATGAGAAGAGGCCCACTTCAATGGCTTCCTGGTCGGAGTCGAGCGCCAGCGGAAGCGGGCCTTCGCGAGTATTGCCGCTGGGCTCCGAGGCGGTGAGCAGATTGATGTAACTAACGGCGGGATCGTACGAATCGGCGAAGCGGCGCGTTGTAAAGTCCGCCATGCCGATCCCCAGCCCATTTCCCAATGACGGATAGGTGAGAGAGAGCACCACAATCCGTCTGTAGTTTGGTTGGTGCGGCGCATCCGAGTTTCTCCAAAGCCCGATGATGTTCGGATCCATGCCGCCGCCTGAGATGGTTTTACCAAGCTCATCGACAACGAGAAGGTCAAGATCGTCAAAGGGAATGCGGGCAAGATGCGCCTTAGCGAAGCGTAGCAGGCGCATGTCGGCTTCGAGGAAAGCGTCATAGACCGGCGGCACCACTTCAATGGCGCACGGCTGCCGGTAGCCGTTTTCCACCACTGCCACGCCAAACAGGATTTTGGATTTCGCCAACTGCACTTTCGGTACGGCGCGAACGGAATCCCACAGCACGTGGCTATGCGCCTGATGAGCGCCGACCTGCTTACCGAGACCGATGGTAGACATTTTAAGCAAGCCGGAGGCAAGCTCTCCGACTGATTCGGGATGGGTCTTGGTGCGCCCCAGGACGATGATTCCATCGGCTTCGGCGGCGAAACGGTCCAGGTGGGCGATGGCGCCATTTTCCGCTGGACCAAGCTCATGCGTTTCCATCGTCGCGCGGATTGGCGCTCCGGCGGATTGCTCGTCCACTCCAAGCCTGTGTAGAATTTCTGTCTGGCCTTCCGGCGTCGCGCCGCCGTGACTACCCATGGCCGGGATGATAAAGGGAAGGCCGCCGCAGGATTTCACTGCATCCGCGATTCCGGAAAGGAGTTCGATAAGACCGCCGATCCCGCGGCTCCCCGCGGTAATCGCGATCCGGTTCCCGGGCTTGATTTTGCCACGCAGTCCGGCGTCCACCAATTTTTGCCGCACGTCGCTACGGACATCGGAGATGTGGTCCGATGGCAGATCCTGGCGGACTCGCGCCATGGGCGGTGCCTCGCGTCGCGGAAACGGCATCACGCTACTAGTCCGCATTTCTCACCACCCAAGCATCGGGATGAGTCTCGACACGGCACGCAGGAATGTTTCTCTTGCCGGGCAGCCGGGCAAAGACCGGATTGAAAACATCAGGGTCTGCGTCCAAGTGCAACACAGGCAAGAATGCCTGTGCCACTCCGAGTGCATTAGATGACTTCACGGAACTTGTCCTCCATCAAAGTTTTGATGATCTTGCCTGCGTCTTTCTGGCCCTTAATCAAGGCTTCCCCGAACTTGATGGCCTGCTCGGTCGTGACCTGGCCAGGCATTGGCGGCTCGTTCGGGTCCACAACTGCCTGGATCACGGCAGGGCCGCGATGTGCCAACGCTTCGCGAAGCACGGACTCAGCCTGTTCCGGACGCTCGATCGTGAATCCCGCCGCTCCGCAATTCATTGCATAACCAGCGAAGTCGATGGGCTGGAGTTCGACACCGAATTCCGGATTGCCCTCGAAGACAATCTGCTCCCACTTGATCTGACCCAGCACGTTGTTCTTGATGATGATGACTTTCACATTCATGTTGTATTTGACGAGCGTGGCGACCTCGCCCATCAGCAGGGTGAAGCCGCCGTCGCCCACGATACAAACGACTTGCCTGTCGGGAAATGCAGCAGCGGCGCCGATGCTGTAAGGCAGGCCATTCGCCATGGTCGCGAGCGAGCCGGAGAGAGAGAACTGCATCGTGTCCCGCATCTCGATATAGCGCGCCGACCAGGTTGCGATGGTGCCGCTGTCTGAAGACACAATGGCATCGCTGTTCAGAAGCTTGTTCAGGTGATGCGTGACAACTTGTGGCTTCATCGGCATGTCCGTTCGCGTGCCGCGCTCTTCCATAAGTTGATTCCAGCTCTTCATGCGCTTCTGCGCTTTTTCGAGAAAGCTCTGATCGGATTTGTTCTCGAGTAGCGGGAGCAAAGCCTTCAGCACGGTCCGGCAATCTCCGATGAGACCAACGTCCACCGGGTGCCGGAGTCCGATGCGTGTGGGGTCGATATCGATCTGAACTGTTTTTGCCTTGCCGGGCTTGGGATAAAACTCCATATAAGGAAAACCTGAGCCGGCAATGATCAGAGTGTCGCATTCCTGAAGCGCGTCCTGCGAAGGCGCGGTCCCCAGCAGGCCGATGCCGCCCGTCGTATAGGGGCTCGTGTCGGGAACTACGGCTTTCCCAAGCAACGGCTTGACGATCGGTCCTGCCACTGCTTTGGCGAGATCCAGCACTTCTTCGCGAGCGTGGAGGCACCCGCGGCCTGCCAGGATGGCAACCTTCGAGCCTTTGTTAATGAGTTCGGCCGCAGCCTGCAAAGAGGCTTGGGGAGGGACGGGGTAAGCAGCCGCGTAGACATCGGAGCTGTGTTTCGCGATATTCGCGCCAGAGCGAACTTCTTTGGAAGATGTCCACTCCTGGATGTCTTTAGGGATGGTAATATGCGCGACCGTTCGGCGCGCGAGCGCGGTTTTGATCGCCTCATCGAGAACGTTGATGACGTGAGCGGGACCCATGACGCGCTGGTTATACGCGGCCACGTCCATGAACAACTTGTCGAGATCGACATCCTGCTGATAGTGGGTACCGATCAGATCATGGAACGTGTGACCAGTGATAGCGAGCACGGGTTGTCCGTCGCACTTGGCGTCGTACAGTCCGTTGAGCAGATGAACGCCGCCCGGACCGGATGTTGCCAGGCAAACACCGAGCCGGCCCGTGTATTTGGCATAACCGCACGCGGCAAACGCGGCAGCTTCCTCGTGCCGGACCTGAATGAATTTAATCTTGTCTTCCCGCGTTCGCAACGATTCGAAGATCCCGTTTATTCCGTCACCGGGAAATCCGAATATAATTTCAACGTCCCAATCAATCAATCTTTCGATGAGTAAATCGGCTACTGTTTTTGCCATAAATTGCTACTCCTTTTTGTCATTTGTCTGGTTGTCATTAGCCTGGTTGTCATTAGCTTGAGCCGCCGGGTTCCGGGAACGCAGAAAAGCAAGCAGCGCGTTCGTTTCTTGCGGCGTCAGGTTCCCCGCAAATGCCGGCATGTTATTTCCACCATTCAGAATACGGATCGTCATCTGATCGGGAGTCAGGCGATCGCCGACGGCGGTGAGGTCCGGGCCTCGTTGTCCCCCCTGCCCGGAAACACGATGGCAGAACTCGCAACCCTTCGCGTGAAAGATGCGTGCGCCGTCGGCGATCGGACCATTGCTCGCATGAACAATTTGCGCCGTCAACGGCCGCGCTCCGAAATCGGGAGACCAGGGCGATCGTTGGCCGGCCACCCAAAGAGTTCCCACCATCGTGACTGCCAAAAGAACTACTGCCACGGCCCATGGGCGCCGCGATGGACTCCGTTCGCCCTTATTGAATAATAACGGCAGGAGCAATAGAACTAACCCTGCCGTGAGGGGCGCGAGCACAATTACATACGATTCGGTTCCATGCGGAAGCTGAGCGAGCACGGCGAAGTACCAAAGCAGATACCAGTCGGGTCTGGGATATGCCTCGATGATGGTCGGATCGGGAGGCTTGGTCAGCTCCGGAGCCCCTACCAACCACGCCAACAACACAATACCCGCAATCATTGCGATCCCAAATACGACATCGCGCCACGCCGCATCCGGCCAAAACGGCCGGCCTTCCCGCTTTAACAAGTCTTCATACCAGACTCGATATGTTTTGGGGTCCACGGGGCGGCCGGCTTTCGGAGGTTCCGAGATTCCATGCCGCAACACCAAAAATAAATGCAGGCCGACGAAGGCGAAGATCAGCGCGGGAATAAAGAAGACGTGATAGGCAAAGAAGCGGCTGAGCGTCGCGCCGCCCACCGTCTGACCTCCCAGGATTAGTTGGGCTAACCAATTTCCGATCCACGGAACACGGCCGGCCTGCTCCGCGGCCACGATCGTGGACCAGACTCCGTTCTGATCCCAGCGCAGCAACTGCCCCGTGAACCCCATCAGGATCGTGAGCGCCAGGAGCACTACGCCGAGTATCCAGTTCATTTCGCGGGGGAATTTGTAGGATGCCGTCAGGAACGTGCGGATCATGTGAATGCCAACCATCAACACCATCGCGGAAGCGCCGAAATAGTGCATGCCGCGGAGGACGTGGCCGAAGGTAGCATTGTGGCTGATGAACTGCAGCGCATCATACGCCTGACCCGCCGACGAAATGTATGCGGTGGCGAGCGCGATACCGGTGGCGATTTGAACAATGAACGCAAACAGGGTCGCGCTACCAAAGACGTACTTCCATCCAGTACCCGGTGGCACGGGATGGCGCAGGATTGGACCGAGCGTCCTGGAGATTTCGGTGCGATCGTCGATCCATGCCCAAGCCTGCTTTAATAAACGCAAATCGTTTCGCCTTACGTGATCGGTGTCGGCTTGGTGAGAATCTCGACCAGACCGTCCCTGACCCTTACCGGGTATTTGGTCAATGGCTTTGGAGGAGGCCCGGCCGCGACATCACCGTTCTTGTAGTAAACCCCTCCATGGCACGGACACATAAACAAATTGGCTTCCGATAACCATCGCACCGGACAGCCCAAATGCGTGCAGTTGACGGAATACGCCGTGAACTGCTGGTTGCTGTCACAACGCAACCAAGCCGCTGTCTTCCCCGTGACCCCCGCCCACGCCTCTGGCGACGCGTCCTCGAAACTCACTTCTATCGTTTGGCCCGGTTGGAAACCCTCGGCGCGCCCGACAGAACGCCATTGTTCCGCAACACTGCGAAACAAGGGCGCGAGGAGGAAGCCGACGACGGGAATGCCGACCAGCGCCGCCCCCACGCCCGCAAGCCCCAGGCTGAGGCGCGCAAGGAACTCCCGTCTCTGCGGAGTTACCTTTTCGCAATCAGGATTCATGTCGAACATCTCCGATCCAACCGCCGAGTGCAAGCAGCGAAACGACTAGTCCAACAATCGAAATCACCGCGGTGGTAATCACGCCCCACAGAAGCAAAACGAGTCCGAGAGCCAGCGCCGCCGGCCAATAGGTAGGAGACGGCAACTCCGCCGGCAGGGGCTTGTTCCACTCAGAGCGATCGGGCTTCGAAACCTGCTGCATCAGGCGATCTCTCCGGCGATAGCAAGGTCGGGAGCGTTATACCATCGTGCAAACATGGCCACGATGGCAGTGAGATAGATGAAGCATCCGGGAACCCACATGAGCAGCCCAGACGCCTGTTGATCCGTTTCAGGCGATATGCCCCAGCCGTTTCGCACGAGCGAAAGCACGCGAGCATCCACATTCGCAGGAATCGAGTACGTTCCTGGCGATGCGAACGTGAGCAGAATTCCGATCACTGTGCATGCCAGACACGCCGAGAATAAGTACCCGACTCCGGCGGGAACCGGCGCGACGCGCTCTTCCGCCAGCGGAGCCAGCAGCGGCCACCAGAAGATGGTCCCGGCAATGAGCAAACTCAGATGCTCAACGATGTGGAGCGGCTCGCTCGCGAGTGCGGCATTAAACAGCGCGGGTATATGCCACACCGCCATGGCCGCGATTCCGATTATCCAGGCCAGTACCGGCGCGCCCAGGATCGATTCCGCCTTACGGATTGCCGGTCGGGAGAGCGCCCGTTGCATAAAGTGCGCTGGCATCCCGATCAGGAGGAGTGCGGGAATCACCAGTACCAGGAGCATGTGCTTTGCCATGTGTGCGCTAAACAGGTAGCTGTCGGCGAGTTCATCCAAAGGCGATACTAATGCCAGCAGCAACAAAAACAGTCCCGCGATAAACGGGAGCGACCGGCGTGTGAAGCGTAGTCTTACGACCACCGCGTAAGCCACCAAAAGAGCGCCGCACCCGATGAGCACCGAAGGCTTCCAGTTCCACGCCGACGCGAAGAATTCCCAATTCGTCATAGCAGTATCCAGAGATAGACGATGCTGAAAATTACGATCCAGACAGCATCGACGAAATGCCAGTACAGCGCAAGGCTTTCGAATGCGAGGATCTCCTTCTTCCCGATGGATGAGGAATATGCAATCCCGAGCATTGTTGCGAGCGCCGCGAGGCCGAGGAAAACGTGCAGGCCATGGAAGCCGGTAAGAGTGAAAAATGAACTCGCGAACAAATTCCTGCTTACCGTCACATCGTGGCGCAACAAACGCGCATACTCGCGTGCTTGTCCGACTAGAAAGATAGCGCCGAGCGCAACCGTAATGAGCAACCAAGCGCGGAACCGTGAAGGGCTGTTCGCCTTCAGCCGTTTTTCCGCAATCCAAATCGTTCCGCTGCTCGCCAGAAGCAGGACTGTGTATATGGCGGTAACCGGTGGATCAAGGCTGCTTGCCGCCGTTGGACCGCTTGAGATCGCATTTCGAAAGTAAACGTAAGCGAGGATTAGGAAAGCGAAGAACACTCCTTCGGACGCGAGAAATAGACCCATCAGCAGCTTGCTCTTCTCGATAGCGATGCTCACTGCCCATGCCTCCAGTCGGGATCTTCAGGATGCGCGAGATCCCACAAAGGACGACGGCTGCGAACCGGAGGCACCCACTCGAAGTTATCGACGGGCGGCGGTGATGTCGTCGCCCATTCGAGCGTCCACGCGTCCCAAGGATTGTCTCCCGCAATCTGGCCGTGCCGCAAACTGAGCATCCAGTTGGCTAGAAACACCAGAACTGAAATTCCCAGAACGAGCGCGCCAATGGTGGAGATCATATTCATCGCGCCCCACCAAGGGAGGTCCGGATAGGTGTAAACACGCCGGGGCATTCCCGCTAAACCCAAAATGTGTTGAATGAAGAACGTGAGATTGAAACCGATAAAGGTCAGCCAGAAATTCCAGCGTCCCCACTTCTCGGACAGCAGACGCCCGGTCATCTTGGGAAACCAATAGTAGACACCGGCGAAAAGCGCAAACAGCGTTCCGCCGAACAGCACATAATGCATGTGGGCGACCACGTAATAGGTGTCGGTCACCTGCCAATCGATGGGAACCACTGCAAAGGTGACGCCGCTGAGCCCACCGATCGTGAACGTGATGAGAAAGGCCATGGCGAATAGCATCGAGACCGTAACCCGGATCGCTCCGCCCCACATGGTTGCAATCCAGTTAAAGATCTTGACTCCGGTTGGCACCGCGATCAGCATGCTGGAGGCGCCGAACGCCAGATCCCAGGCGTGACCCAAGCCAACCGCGAACATGTGATGGGCCCACACACCCAAGCTGAGAAGCGCGATCGCCACCGTCGAAGCGGCCACGAATCCGTACCCGAAAATAGGCTTGCGTGAAAACACGGGGATTACTTCGGAGATCATGCCAAACGCGGGCAAAACCATGATGTAAACTTCCGGGTGTCCAAACGACCAGAAGTAGTGTTGCCACAGGACCGGCGAGCCGCCGCCAAGCTGGGTGAAAAAATGAGTATTTAGCTGGCGATCGATCAGTAGCATCACAAGTGAGGCATTCAAAGCCGGCAAGGCGAAGATAATCAGAAAGGAATTCACCAGCACCATCCAGACGAACAGCGGAACTTTGCGAATGGTCTGACCTCGGGTCCGGAGCGCGAAGATCGTGACGATCAGATTCAGCGCGGATGCAACCGTGCCCACGCCCACGCCAAGCAATCCTAAAGCCCAATAATCCAGCCCTACATGCGACGAATACGGCTTCTCGCTCAGCGGCGCATAACTGAACCAGCCCGCATTCGGAGCGCCTCCCGCGACGAAACTGAAGTAAAGGAACAGACCGCCAAAGAGGAACAACCAGAAGCTGAGCGCGTTTAGGCGGGGGAAGGCCATGTCCGACGCGCCGATCATGAGAGGAACCATGTAAGTAGCGAATCCCAGGAGCGCGGGAACGACGACCAGAAAGACCATCGTAGTCCCGTGCATCGTGAAGATCTGGTTGTACGCCTCGGGATCGAGAAAACGATTACCGGGCCAGGCGAGCTGGACACGGACCAGCAGCGCCTCCGCTCCGCCGAGAGCGAAGAAGAAAGTGGTTGTCAGCAGATACAGGATCGCAATCTGCTTATGATCCACAGCCGAAACCCAACTCAACAAACCTGGGCGAGCCTCTTCCGCACCCATTGGCAGAGGAAACGAAGTCGCGGGCAAGAAAGGGACATCGCTCATTGCAGAGACTCCAGGTAAGCCGTCAAGGACGCGATGTCGGACTGTGCGAGCTGCGGGTTTGGCATGTTGGTTCCGGGTTTGATCGCTCCGGGATTCTTCAGCCACTGTGAAAGGTTTTCCGCGGTGTTCTCCAGACGCTCAGCCGCAAGCATTTTCCGGCTGGCCAGATGGGTGAGGTCGGGCCCGATGCGCTCTTTAGCAGCGGTGCCTTGGATGGCGTGGCAATTCGCGCAAGTGAGCTCCTGGAATTTCTTAGCTCCGAGTTCCGCTTGATCGCTTGACGAGCGAAGCGCCGGTTCCGCCTGGTGCCGCAGCCATGAATCAAAAGCGCCGGGCGATTCTCCGATGACACGAAAGCGCATCCAGGCATGCTCGGCTCCGCAGTACTCGGCGCAGGCTCCGAGGTAGATACCCGGCCGGTCCACGCGAATCCAAAGATGATTCTGGAGTCCGGGGACTGCGTCCATCTTACGTGCTAATTGAGGTACCCAAAAGTCGTGTATCACATCGCCGGTTAGAACTCGTATCGAGACATCTCTGCCAACGGGCAAATGAATCTCGTTCGCAGTTACCGCGCCGGATTTGGGATACTCCACGTTCCACCACCACTGCCGCCCGGTGACGACGACATCCGGATCAGGCGGGGGTGGAGGGTCCACCGCCGCAATCGTTTTCCACGTAAATACGAAGAGGACCAGTATGATAAACAAAGGAACCGCGGTCCAGGCGATTTCGAGCTTTTGGTTTCCGAAATTGGCCGCAGGATCGGCTTGTTGTTCAGGGTGTTGCTCAGCGTCTTGCGTCCGGCGGCGGTAGCGGTACGCGATATAAAAGACCAGTCCCGCAACGACGATAAACACGACTGCGCATACGATTAGAGTGAACACGAACAGCAATTCGATTCCGTGTGCCTGCGCCGACTGGGGATCGAATGTACTGATCTGCATGAAGTGCCCGGCATTCGCTCCCGAGAATCCGAGAGCCTACAGATCGAATATAGGAAGAAACTCCTCAAGATCGGGTCAAGAATCGGGGGGCTAAACGTCAATAAGTTGTCAAGAAGCCACCTCGTGCGCCGCTTGCTCACCGCGCGGTTCAGTGTTCCGAGCCACGACCGTCGGGAGTGGACCCTAACGGTGACGCATTGAAGGTGTGCTCTATACCACGTTGCCTATCGGACCATCACCTGTTTTTACCGGAGCGCGTAACGGAAGCAGGGCTTTTTGGCGTCGTTACAACATGAGCATATGCTCATCTTTTAGGCTCTTGTGAGGATGCCCTCACATATGTTACTGATGCCCCGGCGTATACCGCAACAGAAGCGCGGTGAGCGGCGGGTGGCCGCTTTGTTGGATTCAGCGGCTTCGGTCATAGCGGAATGTGGCTACGAAGCTGCGACTATGAGCTCGATCGCCGAGCGGGCGGGCGCTTCCATTGGCTCGCTCTACCAGTTCTTTCCAAACAAGGAATCCGTCACTCAGGCTCTGCGCACTCAATACGGCAAGCAATTTGAGGAACTCTGGGCGCCTCTCGAAGCGGAGGCAAAGACCTTAAGTCTGGGCCATCTCGTGAACCGCTTCGTCGATATGACGATCGACTTTGTCGACGATCATCCCGCCCTCCTGCCGCTCATGGACGCCCCTTCGACTACCCGCAACCCGCCGATTCGCAGGCATCTTCGCAAGCTCGTCGCTAGCTTTTTCCTCGCCAAAAGGCCGCGGATGTCGAAGGCCAAGGCGCTGCGGTTCGCAACGGTCACGCTGCAAATCATTAGGGGGCTAAATGCGATCTACGTGGAGGCCGGGCCGGAGGAGAAGGCGTATTTTGTGCATGAGTTCAAAGTAGTTCTGCTTTGCTATTTCACATCGAAGATTGGACTTCCTGACGCATCCGATCGGAAGTTGGAGAGAAAGTGAGACCCAGGAAACCTGTACGGGTACACGCCGTAGCTCGACTGTTGATGTTTACCGCGGTACTGCTGACTGGGTGCGCGCCTAAATCAACGCGTCCCCCCAAGGTGGCGCCACGCCCGACGTTGGCGTGGTCGCCGTCATACGGAAAGATGTTCCCACTTACGGTAACTGGGTAGCGACACTCGATGGTTACGTGAACGCCAATATCGAGCCTCAGGTTTCCGGATACCTGATCCTTCAGGACTATCGCGAAGGCTCTTACGTGCGCAAAGGCGAGGTCCTTTTCGAAATAGATCCGCGGCCGTTCCAGGCCGCGCTCGATCAGGCGAAGGGTCAGCTCGCCCAGACCAAAGGGCAGCTCGGCCAGGCTGAGGCGCAACTCGGTCTGGCAATTATTAATGTGAATCGCGACACTCCTCTTGCAAAAGCGCGCGCGATTGCCCAGACTCCGCGCCAATGTCCGGCTTGCACGGGCCGAGCAGCGGCAGGCTTTATTTACCTACAAACAAACCATTCAGCAGGCTTTCAGCGACGTCTCCAACGCCTTGATCGGATATCGCAAGTACCGCGACTTCCGTGCGCATCAGGGATTGCTGGCCGACGCGGCAAAGGATGCATCGAACCTTTCTCAGACACGTTATAAAGGCGGCGTCACCAGCTATCTCGAAGTCCTGACGAATGACACAAATTACTTCTCGGCGGACCTGAACCTCGCCCGAGCGCAATTGAACGAGCGACTCAGCCTTGTACAGATCTATAACGCCCTCGGCGGGGGCTGGCAGCAGTAAATTGCTTGACGAACGTGCCCATCGGCGTCGACACTGGATCGATGAGACGGGCGGCGGTGTTTCTGGGGGTCCTGGCTGCCGTCGTGTTTGGTCCCCGGCATCCGCCGAAACCGAGCCGCGACCGTGAGGGAGCGGTTGGCCCCATCGCGGAAGCCCTTTGCAGCCTCACGCAATCCCTGACCCGTTCCTGTGGGATCGCAAACATTTTCGCGGTCATCGAGCATAGCTTGGTGGTCACTTTCGGGGTTCCAGTCGCACTGGTTTTGCCAGCGCCGAACGATCATTTTGTCCGTCTATGTAGTCCGTGCTTCGACTTCGACCAGAATGACATGCGGGCGGCCACGATAGCTTTGCGCGAAGGTCAGTGCGCCGGACACGGCACGTCCGAGGTCCCCAGGGCGCGATCTCATTTCGTGCCCCTTCGCACGTCGAGCGGTGTTGTGGGGGCTCTCGGATTCAAGGCAGCCGAACAGACTACCAGAAGGTTAAACACCGGTGGGGGCCTCTTCCAGGGATTCATAAATCAAGTCGCGCTCGCGGTCTTACGGGCAAGACTGGAAGAGCAAGCGCAGCATGCCAAGGCGTTACAGGATTCCGATAACCTGCAGAATGCCTTGTTAGGTTCAATTTCACACAATGTCCGAACCCCGTTGGCTGCCGTTCTCGGGGCTCTAAGCACGCTGCAGGAGGAACACGGTACTCTCACTGAAGCGGTGAGGCGTGAACTGATTGAAAATGCACGGTCGGAAGCCGAGCGCCTCAACCGGCTGCTGGTGAATCTCCTGGGCATGAGCCGGCTCGAAGCTGGCGCGCTGTGCGTGAGAATGGACCCTTGCGACGTCCAGGATGTCATCGGCGCCGCCCTCGAGCAGCTCGGGCCGGCCGCCTCGAGCCGGCCGATTCACGTGAGCCTCGCGCCCGGCCTCCCCTTCGTCCGGATGGATTTCGTGTTAATTGTTCAGGTGATCGTTAACTTGTTAGATAACGCGCTCAAGTATTCTCCGGAGCATGCGCCAATCACTCTGGAGGCACTCGTGCTCGAAGAACAGTTGGAAATTCGCGTTCTCGACAGCGGAGATGGTATTCCGGAGCGGCATCTGACGAAGATATTCGAAAAGTTCAATCGGGCAGGTAGAACAGGCGAAACAGGCGGTATCGGGCTCGGTCTATCTATTTGTAGAGGGTTAATTGAAGCACACCATGGAAGAATCTGGGCACGGCGCCGCGAACCGCGTGGGACCGCATTCACCTTCGCTCTCCCGGTCGACGGACGGAAATATGGGTGATGTTACGAAAGAAGCGGGCGCGCGCGTACTTGTTGTCGATGATGAGAACGGGATTCGACGCCTCCTCAGAGCAATTTTGACCAATCAAGGTTATCTAATGTACGAAGCAGCCACGGGCCGGGAGGCGATTGAGGCAGTCCCAGCGGTGCGGCCCGACGTGATCATTCTTGATTTGGGACTCCCCGACGTCGATGGCCTCGATGTAACCCGTTCCCTTCGGGAATGGACCCAGACGCCCATCATTATCTTGTCCGTTAGAGATCAGGAGTCGGATAAAATTTCGGCGCTCGATTCCGGGGCCGACGACTACCTCACAAAGCCTTTTGGACCAGGCGAACTTTTAGCTCGCATCCGAGCCGCTTTGCGCCACACGAACAAAGCCGAGATGGGCTCGCTATTCGCGATTGGCGACTTGGAAGTCGACTTCGTCCGCAGGACTGTTCGATTGAGCGGACAAAAGCTTCAACTCACCCCGACGGAATACGATCTCTTAAAACTTTTCATACGCCACACGGATCGAGTGATCACACATCGCCAGGTGATTCGTGAAGTATGGGGGGGCGCGTGCTACGAAGATGAAATGCATCTGCTCCGGGTCAACATCTGCAACTTACGCCGGAAGCTTGAATCGAATCCTACGCGACCGCGTTACATAGTGACGGAACCGGGCATTGGCTACCGGCTTCGCACGGAGGCCGCATGACGGTCTTTCCTTGACGCAATCTTGATGTGATTCCGCCGATTATTGACCCAGTTTTGATCTTTTCAAACGTAGAGTAATGGCATGAGCGCCGGAGTCCATGGTTCGGGATGAATTAATTCACCAAGCTCTGGCACAGACAAACTGGGACCTGCTGGTGTGTGCCATGCCCGCGAATGTACTCTTGCTTTCGGGCTATTGGCCGGCCATTGGTTTTTCGGTAGCGCTGGTTACGCGGGATGGGCAGATCGTGTTGATTGTTCCCGAAGACGAAGACGATCTTGCCAAACAGAGTTGGGCTGATGAAGTGGCCACCTATGCGCCAAGTCCACTGGAAAACGTTCTGACCGCCGAAGAGAGCTTGTTTGAAACCTTCGTCACAGTCAAACGAGACCTCGGCCTTGCGGCGAATAGCATCGGCTTTGAGCAAGCCGATGCGTTCGAGCCGGCAGGTTACGCGCCGCACTTGTTCCGGGGAAGCGCCGCGAGGCTATTGCGCCGGGTGTTTCCATCCGCAACTTTGGCGCCGGCGGATGAACTGCTGGCTCAGCTTCGGACGATCAAGACATCCGCGGAAATCGAACATATTCGTACAGCTTGTCAGATCGCCGAGCGGGCGTTCCTCAGCGGGGCACGTCTGCTGCGAGCCGGTCTGAATGAGGCGCAGGCGGCAGCCACATTTCGCATTTCGTTGACTTCTTGCCTGGGGGATTTCGGACACGTGAAGCGGTGTGACGGGTTCGTACATTGCATGTCAGGAGTAAACTCGGCGACGGCCTGCGGTCCATATGGCCGCTCGCGCTTACGCCGGATTGAGGCAGGCGACCTGGTTACGATTCGCTGCCATTCCTATGCGGACGGGTATTGGGCGGATATTACCAGGACCTATCATGTCGGACCTCTTGATGATCAAAAACAGCAAATGTTTGAAGCTGTGTTCGCGGCGCGGACCGCGGCCCTGGATATTATCCGTCCTGGAGTAAGGGCTTCGGATGTGGATCGAGCGGCTCGCCAGGTCTTCGAATCGCTTGGCCTGGGACCGGCGTTCAAACACCCTGCTGGAAATGGGGCGGGGTTTGGCGCAGCCGATCACGCTGCGCGACCCCGGCTGCATCCGAAATCGGAGGATATTCTTGAGGCGGGCATGGTGTTGAAGCTGGAACCGGGTGTTTACCTCGGAAACCAGGGCGGCGTTCGCAAAGCCGATATGGTCGCTGTTACAGAAGACGACCCACTTGTTTTGACGCGCTTTCATTGGGATTTAAACGAGTTGGTCTTAAACGGTAGTGATGCCGGATCTTAATAAGGAGAAGGGAGCTGATGCGTTTTAAAGACAAAGTTTGCGTCGTGACCGGGGGAGGATCTGGCATCGGCAAGGCCGCTTGCAAGCAGTTCGCGCATGAGGGCGGAAAGGTGGTGGTCGTCGATTTGAATGACCAGCACGGCAAAGAGACAGTCCAGGAGATCACTCACGCGAAGGGAGAAGCGATCTTCGCGAAGTGCGACGTCGGCAATCCGGACGAGATCAAAGCCGTGATTAAGACGACCGTGGAGAAGTGGGGAAAGATCGACGTGGTGGTGAACGACGCGGCGATGATGACTTTCAAGCCGATTGTCGATTTGCCCGACGATGATTTCGATAAGGTTCTCAACGTCAATCTTCGCTCGGTCTTCCTTTTCTGTAAGTACTCAGTGCCTCATATGCCGAAAGGAAGCGCGATCGTGAACATCAGTTCGGTGCATGCTTATGAAACCACCAAGAACGTAGTTCCTTATGCCACTTCCAAGGGAGGCATGGAAGCGTTCACGCGAGGCTTCGCCGAAGAAATCGCCGCCAACAAAATCCGCATCAACTGTGTCTCTCCGGGAGCCGTGGACACGCCGATGCTCTGGAACAATCCGAACATCAAGAGCGGAGTCGAAAAAGTGGAAGGCGCCATCGGCAAGCCGGAAGATATCGCCGCCGCCATTTGTTTTCTCGCTGCCGCCGAGGCGCGCTTTATCACGGGTACGAACCTTACAGTGGACGGCGGCCGGTTGGACATTCTTCCGTAAGGAGCGAATCGCATGATGGAATTCATGTTTGCCACCGGCATCGAAAACAGCTATCCCACGATCGAATGGAAGGGAAAAACAGTTCGGCAGGATGAGATGGCAAAGACCAAACATTACGACCGCTGGCGCGACGACTTCCGCTTGCTGAAGGAGTTGGAAATCGAATACCTGCGCTACGGCCCTCCCTACTTTTCGACCCACACTGCGCCGGGCAAATACGACTGGAGCTTTGCGGACGAAACTTTCAAAGCTCTACAGGAGCAGAAGGTCACGCCCATCGTCGATCTATGTCATTTCGGCGTGCCGGACTGGGTTGGCAACTTCCAGAATCCCGATTGGCCCAAGCTGTTTGTCGAGTACGCACAGGCATTCGCTCGACGTTTCCCATGGATTCGATTCTATACGCCAGTGAATGAAATCTTCATAGCGGCGACGTTCTCCGCTCAGTTTGGCTGGTGGAACGAGCGGCTGAAAACAGATCGCGCCTTCGTTACCGCGCTCAAGCACCTCTGCAAAGCGAACGTGATGTCCATGCATGCAATCTTGAAAGAACGCCCGGACGCGATTTTCATACAAAGCGAATCCACGCAGTACTTCCATCCGGAAGACCCGGATTGCGAGGATGCCGCCCGCAGGTACAACGAGAAGCGCTTTCTATCTTTCGATTTGACTTATGGATATCACCTGAACGCAACCATATACGAATATTTGCTCGATAATGGCATGACTCGCGACGAGTATCACTGGTTTCTGCAGCACCATGTGCGGTCCCGTTGCGTGATGGGCAACGATTATTACGCTACGAACGAAAACCTGGTCCACTCCGATGGGAGCATTTCGCTATCGGGAGAGATTTTTGGATATTACCCCATTACTCATCAGTACTTCGCGCGGTACTGCCTGCCCGTGATGCATACGGAAACCAACGGCTTAGGCGGCGAAGAAGCGGTAAAGTGGCTTCAAAAGGAATGGGCCAATGTCCATCGTCTCAAACAGGACGGCGTGCCAATACTGGGTTTCACCTGGTACAGCCTTCAGGACCAGGTCGACTGGGACAGCGGTTTGAGGGAAGATAACGGTAACGTGAACCCGCTTGGGCTTTGCGATCTGGACCGGAATATCAATCCGGTCGGTCATGCATATAAGAAGCTGATTCAGCAGTGGCGGGACACGCTCCCGACCGAAAGCACCGTCCTTGGCATATGTCCGTGACCGCCTTCCTCCCATCGGAATTCTCCGTTTCCATCGGTGCTCCAGGTTCCCCCATTCCTCATTACCGCCTCTGACAAGCTCAGGCCAGCGGCCAAGGCCAGCGGCCCACGTCCGAATATTGATTGAAGGTCTGCAGGGACAATCCGATATTCCTTCAAGATGCCTGACCTTTCCAATCTTCGAACCTGGCATCGACTGACGCGGTGAGGGGATCTCGCGCCGCCACCAGTCACTTTACTGTGCTCGCATTCCGAACGGCTTCGAACACGATCATCCGGGCCACGGGCTTCCCATTCTCCTCTTGTTCCGGCGCATAAACCCGATGTGTCTCGATGTCAACGGCAAGGCTGTGGACTTTTTTCTGGACTGGAAAGTCCTCCAGCTTCCGGAGATGATCGGGATCGTCCTCCTGAAAGACCGAAATTGCTCCGCTTGAACACGCCACATAGACGCGCTTCAGACCCGGATCAAATTTGATCACGTCCGGACCACCGGGCAAGCTTAGGAACGCGATCGGGCGGCGCGCATCGAGATCGAACACGGTCATCAGGTCGTTTCCTTCGCAGGCCAGGAAGGCACGATGATGCTCCGGATCGAGCGCCATGCCGTGATTGCCTTTACAGCGCCCCACAGAATAGCGCCCGGCCACCGTGTCTGTGGCTGGATCAATCACCGCGAAGATATTCTTATCCTGCAGGTTGACATAGATCTTCCGCGCAACCGGATCGTATTGCGGCATCCCGGTTTCACTATCGAACTTGAGAGTCTTGACGATCGCGTCCTTATCAACGTCCACTACGGCTTCGGCTTTGCCTCGCTCGTCCGAAACGTACAGCTTTCGGAACGGCTCGGCATAAGCGCTGCCATCCGGTTTCGATTCGGTGGGCAGTTTCCTGATAAGCTTCATCCCTTTGAGATCGATCACTCCGATCGTATTGTCTCCGGCGTTCGAGGTGTAGACTTTCTTGAGCCCTGGCACAAACTCCACGCCTTCGGCGCCTGGCACGCCGGGAATTGCCTTCACGACGGTATCGTTTCTGGTATCGATCACATAGAGAATTCCCGCCCCGAGATGGGCGGCAAGCAGGTAGTGGTCCTCGTAATCGAGCGTAAGATAATCGAATCGCTTTCCGGGCGGGCCGGGCAGATCGATTGCGGCGACTTGACGCAGAGTTTGAGCGAACCCGCAGGCGGCGAAAATCACGAGAGTAGTGAAACGAAATGAATTGGGCACAACTTCCCCATTTTACGAGCTGAATCTGAAGAGTTCCTGAGTTTCTATGAGGGGCACGGCATGAGTGCACGGCAAAGTATCCCGTAAGCCTCCTGGTAGTCGCGGTTTCGAAAGCTCAATTTGGCTCCCCGGGAGCTAAGAATTTGAGAGCCCGATGCTGGACGATTCACGAAACCTAAGCTCGCCGAGCCGCAACCACAATTGCGGACTGCAACTCGTCCGGATTGGCAGGCGACGAAGATCGGGTCGCCCTGACAGACGGCACAAAACGACCGTCCGGCTGGTCAGGTCTCACGTACGCTGAAAACCTGCGCCTTCGGGGGCTGATCAAGAAAGTTGGCAGAACGTACAAATACTATTTAACGCCTACTGGAAAGCAGGTGATCGCCACTGGTCTCTATCTCAAGAGCCTGCGCGTGATGCCGATGCTTTCCGCAGCCTAAGAAAAGCCTGCCGGATTTGGATGGAATTTGACGATTAGGGAACCACGAGGCTCAGGCTTACTCCGACATGCGCCATGGGGAGCGTTCCGGCCACTTTTTCAGGGCGTCCGTGGCCCAGGAGAGAGGCCGCTCCTTGTGGCACAGCGTGCAGGGGTTCGGGATATTCAGTTTTTCGGTCATGCTCGGGGTAATAAACCGGAAGGTGTGACCCCGAACATTCACGTCAGCAATTGTCTGCTGAATTCTCGGCATGTGACAGGCGATGCATTCGTTGCCAGCGCTTCCCGCTTTATGGTGCGTGTGCTGTTCGATCGTTGCGGTGTGAGGACCGTTGGGAGAGCTTGGTCCGTGGCACTCCAGGCACATGACCGTCGCGGGCTTCAGCAAGTCCGCGTCATTACCTGTCCCATGCACGTCGTGGCAACTGAAGCAAGTGACCCCGCGCGTGTACATGACGCTATTCACAAAGTC
The DNA here is from genome assembly GCA_051000095.1 of Bryobacteraceae bacterium. Classification (GTDB taxonomy): domain Bacteria; phylum Acidobacteriota; class Terriglobia; order Bryobacterales; family Bryobacteraceae; genus JBBSHP01. The sequence goes on from JBPCOQ010000174.1 coordinate 74,626, forward strand.
GTTGCCCTGCATCCGGTTTTTATGAGCGGTACCGTCGGCAAAGTGAGTGAACGTAGTTTCGCCGGGCTTGTGCTCTTCCAATCGCCAGAACTCCTGGAGGCTGAGTTTCGGATTGAAGCCCACCGGCCAATCGTAATAGTTGCCGGCAATCGGGTTCTGTAGCGTGCGTCCTTGCGAATGGCATTGTATGCAGATGTCATTGCCGCGAAGAGAATCCAGGCGCGCGGGATTGACGATGTTCGCGCGGGAGGGATGCTGAACATGATCGCTGCCCGGCCCGTGGCACTTCTCGCATCCAACGTTCCATTCGGTGACTGTGTGGGTCTGAATGTCGTAGTTGACCGAATGACAACCATCGCAAAGCGGGCCGGTGGGGCGCGCGCTGTTCTCCGGGGGATAAAAAACGGTCCACCAGTCCGTTCCGGTCTTGACGTTGTAGGGACGCCAGATCTGGTGGGTCACATCCCACTGCGCGGGCAACGGATAGTAATCGTTTCCTGCTTTCTTGAAGTAGCGCTGTTTCCATTTGCTGCCGTAGACAAAAGCGATGTCGGACTTGGTGAAGGTGACCAGGGGGTCCGGTTTTGCAAGGTCCGGCAGGATGGCTTCGGGATGCTCGCGCGGGTCGCGGACGACGTTCGCCATGCGGGTCTTTTTCCAACGCTGGTACAAGCTCGGGTGACAAGCCTTACAGGCCAGTGAGCCGACGTAGCGAGGTGCGGAGATTGCGGACGGACGGCCCTGGGCGTATACGAGAGCGGGAAGCAACGGAGTGATAAATAGCAGATGTTTTAGCAAGTTACGGCGCATGGAACAGTCCTTGCTAAAGATTTTACCGGCATTTTACGACTTATTCATCGATTTCTGTTCCGCGCCCACACTATTCATGTCATACCTAGTGATGGAACGGGTGCTCAACCACGGCGAATATAATCGAGGCAATGGCGCCCCTCAGCGACGAGGAGCTGGTCGAGAAGTTCCGGGGGGAGGCGGACCCGGCGGCAGCCGAGAGGTGGATCAACGAGCTTTTCGAGCGCTACCACGCCCGGATAGCAACGTGGTGCTTTCGCTTTACGGGGAGCCGGGAATCGGCGCTCGACCTCGCTCAGGAAACTTTTTTCAAGGCCTATCGTTATCTGGGTTCTTTTCGAGGGGATTCGAAGTTCTCGACCTGGCTCTATTCCATCGCGCGGAATCATTGTCTCAACGACCTAAAAGCCCGGGCATCGGAGCCGATGGGAGTTGCGGATGCGATCACGCTAGAACTTCCCGATTCCCGTTCGGGCGGGCAGCAAGCATGGCTCGAGCGGAAGGAAATGTTGCAGTTGATGAGAAGGCTGATCTCAGAGAGCCTGGACGACACAGAATCGAGAGTAATGACGCTGCACTACGCGGAAGAGATGCCATTGGACGCGATTACGCGGGTGCTAGGGCTGGAAAACGCGAGCGGGGCGAAGGCATACGTGGTCAGCGCGCGCCGCAAGTTGGATTCGGCTATTCAGAAGTGGAAAGCACGCCAAGTGAAACGCCGGTAAGTGAGAGATTGCAGAAGGGGACGAGGATGGAAGCCGCCGAAAACGAAGAGTTGTTGAAGAGGATGCTTGGGCCTACCCCCGACTGTCCGGCCATGGAACGGCTGCTTGCGGGCAAACTGGCTGCGCAAGAACAAGCCCACGTCTCCGAATGTGGACATTGCAAGACCGAACTGGCTTTGTACCAGAGCTTCGAGGAAGCTGCACCCCGGCCGGACGAGGCAGCGTCGGTTCAATGGATCGCCAGCCGCCTCACTCACGCTGCTGGAACCAAGAGCGCTACCGGGGAACCGGGCACACTTCGGGCCGCGTGGCGGCAACGCTGGTTATCACTGCGCATTCTTGCCCCGGCGTCGCTTGCGGTGGCGTCTGTTCTGGTGGCCGTTGGGATTGTTCAGTTCAATCGCCATGTCGAATCACCGGCGGGAGTCCATGTGACGGGAACGGACACAATGCGCTCCCAAAGCCTGGACCTTACCGCTCCGGTAGGGCAAATCGCCGCGGCGCCGAAAACGCTGAACTGGCTACCGGTGGCGGGCGCGGCCACTTACTCCGTCCAAGTCATGGAAGTCGATCAAACGATCTTGTGGGAAGCCAACGTACTTGCGACTTCGGTTGCTCTGCCGGATCGCGTCCTTTCCAGCATCGTGCCCCACAAACGAATTTTGTGGGATGTTACTGCCCTTGACGCGCAGGGCGGCAAGTTGGCATCGTCGGGAACCAAAGATTTTGTTTTGATTACGAAATAGGGTAGTGGGTCAGTTTGAATTGTGATTCAGCATTCCATAATGGATTTTACCGCAGCTATTTTATCGAACTTGTCTTTGGGGAATTTGAAAGACTTGGCCATTTCGTAGTAGTAGTCCGCTGGAACGGTATCTGGTGAGTGCATTGGATAACTCTCGAAGAAGCCACTATAGAAAACTTCATTACCACCCGAATCAACTACATCGAATTGTTGTATCCAGGTGTCCCTCGAGTGAGTCTTATCCGTCCTTGTACGGAAGGTAAACTGTCCTGAGCCATCGTTTCGGAACGTCAGTCTCGCCCCGCCCTGCATCCAGCAATCGCCGCATTTCTTATTTCCGCTAGAGGCGAACACCTTCTCGCTAGCCGTGTTCGTGACAAGGCCAAAGAGTAATGGCGGTTGTTTTTCGGTTATCTTAGTGCTCATGAGGCACCTCCTATGCGACAATCCTATCATGCCAACCCGCTCAAGCAAAGATCACGACTTCACCACGGTAGCGCGGCGCGTAGTCGAGCAGGCCATTGGTGAACAATGGGACGGATCGCCACTCTTAGACAAGAATGCTGGCAAGAACCCGGCTGCTGTTGCGTTAGGCAGGCTCGGTGGCGCCAAGGGGGGCGTAGCGAGGGCGGCGGCGCTGTCGCCACGAAAGCGGTCTGCTATCGCAAAGAAGGCTGCTATGGTGCGTTGGGGGAAGGTTACTTAAAGACCCTTGCCGTCGTCTTTAGCGATGCCGTAATCTAACGGCATCTGGCCATACCTTGGGTGGAGGCGGTCGAGTTTGTTGATGAAGTCTGGATAGGCATCACTTAACTTCATGATCGAAGTGACGGACCCAAGATGCTCCCGTAGTGAAGGATACCCTCGATTTTGGGTGAGCCTCTGAAAGAGTTTGTGTTTTGGCGTTCCGTCTTCTCTGCGGAGAACAACTTTCTTCAACTCAGCAAGAACCCCCGGAGCTAGACGCCTGTACACGATATCTGTCGTAAGATGTCCGAAATACTGAGGCCTTTTGGGCGTGTCAACTTTATAGTTGAGGCCCCTTAAACGAAACAGATGCTCGTAGAAATCATTTTTGAACGTAGGTACGTAGGGCTGCAATTCTTTGGCGATGAATGCTTCCAAGATAAGCGCAAGTCCATTTGGCGGGCGTTGACCTTGAAAACCAGTAGCCTCGTCTACTAGAGCGATGATTCCCGTATGAGCGAGTCCGCGCATCAACATATCAGCGGCTATTTTCATATCGTCTTGGCTAGAGAGTAATTTCTTAGCATCCCCAGCTTTCAGTAAGACATCGCAAATCATGGGGTACAGTTCAGCTCGTACACCATTGGCAACCATCCCAGACCGTCCAGGTATTTTATAAAAATACCTTGTGGCAAGTCCTTCCATGAGGTCCGCGCTGATGAACTCCCGAAGATTTGATGCTGATATTACCGGTGGCAGCATGGAGGCGGCAGTATCGCCCTTTGTGCGGAGCCAATGCGAACCCCCGCGTTTCCCGCCAAAAGACTTAATGAGGCCACGTTCCGAAACCACCCGGATTACCTCGCCCTCGATCAACAGGACCGCGCACGGCACTGAATGACCAATGATCGGCAAGTCGCCCCAAGCCTCCGGCTCATAAATTGTGGCGCCTTCCGGTGCACTCCATCTCTTACTAGCACCCTTTTTGCCAAGCGTCTTTTTTTCGTCGGCAGTCAATTCGTACATCCTAGCTTTCCCAGATCGGATTCTTCCATTGGTGCCTAAATCTTCATTGTCTTCCACAGAAATAACCCCCACTGCCAGTATAACTGGGAAATACTGGAAGTCAAATGCGAATACCAGTATTGACAACGGCGCCATGCTCAAGCATAATGGACAGTATGAACCGTTTAGATCCCGCTCGCCGCGCAACCGTGATCCGCTGCTTGGTCGAGGGAAACTCGATTCGCTCGACGGTCCGAATGACGGGCGTAGCAAAAGGCACGGTGGTAAAGCTGCTCGTTGAGATCGGCGCAGCCTGCTCCAAGTTCCAGGATGAGAAGCTCCGCAATCTACCGCTAAAGCGCATCCAGTGCGATGAAATCTGGTCGTTCGTCGGCTGCAAGCAGAAGAACCTCACAACCGAGAATGCCGACAAGCAGATCGCCGGTGACGTGTGGACCTGGACGGCGATTGACGCCGATACGAAGTTGGTTCCGTGCTGGCTTCTCGGGAAACGCGACGCGGAGAGCGCAACCGAGTTTATTCAAGATCTGGCAGACCGTCTCGCGAATCGTGTGCAGCTAACAACGGATGGCTTGAAGGTCTACCTGAACGCGATCATCGACGCCTTCGCCGATGATATCGACTACAGCATCTTGCACAAGGTGTACGGCGCGGACGTTGCCGGTGAAGCACGTTACAGCCCCGCAAAGTGCATCGGCTGCGAGAAGCAAGAGGTACTCGGCAACCCGGACCCAAAGCACATATCGACCAGCTACGTCGAGAGAGCCAATCTAACGATGAGGATGTCGATGCGCCGCTTCACTCGGTTGACGAATGCGTTTTCAAAGAAGGTCGAGAATCACGCGGCGGCGGTTGCGCTTTACTTCATGTGGTACAACTTTGGGCGCGTGCATCAGACTTTGAAGATGACGCCCGCGATGGCCGCTGGAATCGAATCTCATCCCTGGAGTGTGGCCGAAGTGATCGACCTCTTGGCCCAGGCTGAGCCGAAGGCAACGCGCCCGAAACGGGCCAAAATCTCAAACTGACCCACTACCCGAAATAGGAAAAATGACACTCTTTACTTACAATCGCGCCTTGACGGGTTTCGTCATAGTTGCCTCCGCTGCGTTCGCTTCGGGAGGAAAAACGCCCGGCGCTCCAAGTACTCCCGGTGAAGTTCGCATCATGAATGAGATTCAACCGGCAGGGGGCACGGTCCAGCTTAAGTTTGTCCTCATCCAGCCGACTCCCATCTTTACAGGGACCAGCGGATTCCAGGTGGGCGCGGACTTCTTTTCCTCGGTGGACGGTATCGCTCTGTTCAGCAATACCGGCGACGTGTTTGGGACCGCTCTGCTGCACAACGGCTTCCTCCGCTTAACCTTCGTCTCGCCCAACGCGACGTTCGGAAGCGCGTCCGAATATCCGATCTTCACCGTTGCTGCCCAAATCCGGAGTGATTTGCCCAAGGGACAAACAGTGAATTTCGCGCTTAATCCCGGGTCGTCCTGGGTGAACCCGGCGGGACAAGTGAATCAGTTTATTCCAAAGCCGGGCTCGATTAAGGTTGGCGGAGGCATCTCCATCGCAAACGTTGTTCCCGGGGGCGGGGCATGGAATGCCGGTACGATTATTCGTCTCCTCGGCATGGGATTTCAGGCCAAAACCACGGTTCGGGTTGACGGACCAAGGATTTCATCCGTGCGGGTAATCAACTCAAATGAGATCGACCTGACTCTGGGCGAAGGTACCAGCATGGATGGAAAACAGATCATCGTTACCAATCCGGATGGGTCTAGCGATACCTACTACTCGTATTTGCGCGGGGTTCCGCAAGGACAAAGTAATGTTCTCCTGCTCGCTGAAGCAGTGCCGGTTTTTTCAACCGCAACCTATTCGGAGGCCAGCATCACGCAACAGGGCCACGGATTGATAACGGGATTGGCAATCCAGAATCCCAACGGGGATATGGTTGTGATTCGACTGCAGGCTTCCCACAGCGCGGGCAATTCTCTCGGGACGGCTTCGGTTACGCTATCGTTCGGGGCCAGGATTACGCGGGAGTTGGGCGAGTACTTTGGAACGACTCTTCCGTCCGGGTCAGTGGTGCGTGTCAGATCGAGCGAGGCTGTTCAGATGCTGGGTGTGTCGGGGGATCTGAGCGC
>JBPCOQ010000107.1:0-7776 GCA_051000095.1 Bryobacteraceae bacterium
ACAAGCTGGATATTGTTTGATCCATGCCCAATCATAAATGGTTTTGACCGCCGTTTGCCTTGTTAGGCTAATCGACGCGCCTCTCCGGGAATCCCACGGCACCTTCCCCCAATCCGGTTAAGCACCCAAAGTAAGTGTATTGGCCGCGATCAGCCTGTCCACTGCTACAATAAAAGTTCCCCAGCAGGTGAAATCTCAATGAAAGTGACTGTTTTCGTTCTTAGCCTTAGTTCCACTGTGTTTGCTCAGGTTCCCCCGGTCTCGCCATCGACGGGGCTAAAAAATCTTGCTCCGATACCGTCGGTGCAGCCGGCCTCGCCCCAAGCCGCCGTAGCGCCCGATGCGGTCGTCTGCCAAATTGATGGAAAGAAATATACGGCGGCGGAGGTTTCCAAACTCCTCCAGTACTTCCCTCCCCAGATGCAACTCGCGATCAAGAGCGATCCCAGAAAGGCGCTGAGTTATATCCTGACCATGCGCTATCTTGCGGGAGAAGCCGAAAAGGCCAAGCTCGATCAGCAATCGCCCAACAAAGAGGCGCTGGAGTATCAACGCCTCAATACGCTGGCACAGGCGCAGATCAATCAGGTGCGCAATTTCCAATTCAATCCGACGCCCGATCAGCAGGAGCAGTACTATAAAGCGAATCCCGATCACTATCAGGAAGCCAAGATGAAAGTGATCTACGTTGCCTTCAGCGCCAATCCGGTGGCTAGTTCCGATCCCAAAACGAAGAAATCGCTAACCGAGGCGGAGGCAAAAGCCAAGATTGAGGACCTGCGCAAGAAAGTAAGCTCCGGCGGCGACTTCAGCCAGATCGCCAAGGAAAATTCGGACGACAAAGAGTCGGCGCCGAAAGGTGGCGATTTTCCTCCGCTGAAGCGCAACAGCCCTTATCCGGAAGACATCAAAAAGGCCGTATTTGCGCTAAAGCCGGGGCGAGTCAGCGAGCCTTTGCGTCAACCCAATGGCTTTTATCTGATTCGGTTGGAAGAGCTGAAGTCACAGCCCTACGAGGAAGTCCGTACGCAAATCTACGAAGAGATGAAGCAAAAAGACTTCAACGAATGGATGCAGGCGCTCCAGAAGCGCTACGAAGTGAAAATTGAAAACCCCGCATATTTTACGGCCACGCCGCCCCCGGTCCCGATTCCATCCGCTCGTTAGCACGGCGGCGCTGCTGCTCCCGGAGATCGAGGGCCGGCCGGTCACTGTACGCTTTCAGCGGGCGTTGATCGTTCATCGTGGCAAGCTGTATTCGAGGCGATCGGGCGGCGAGCCGGTGCACGCCGGGACAGATATCGCGAGGCGAGTGATTGTGCTGGAGCAGGACCTGACGACCCAGCCAACCGAACTGGCGCGGATACTCATCCACGAGGTCTTTCACTTCGCCTGGGTACGTCTGGGCAATCCACTACGAAACGCGTACTCGGATATGCTGCGCGACGAGTTCAGGCGCGGAGCGCGCGGAGAACTGGGCTGGTCCGCCGAATACCGGAAGCTGGATCTCGCGCGAGCGTGTTCCAGGGATGCGGTATCCGATCATCCGAAGTGGCGCGATTACGTTTGCGAGAGTTTCTGCGACACCGCGGCGTGGCGATACTCGCGCCTGACCGGGCATGACGAATTCACGTTGAGCAGCCGCTACCGGAAGGCGCGCGAACGCTGGTTTGCCGAATCGTTCGGGAACACACCAGTCGCGATCTGACCGGCTACGATCTGGATGGCGCCATCACCGCTAAACCTTGCGGCGCGACCCCGAGGAAATGCTTTAAATTCCAGGTCAAAAGCTCGGTTGCTCCCGCGCGAAAAGCCGTCCAGGCGATCACACTGTCGTGGATAGCGCCGCCGGTAATTAAGAGTCTGGCTGAGCTGTCAAGAATACTCCAGTGGGCATCCGCGGATAACGCGCCCACCACCATGCCCTTCCCGAACCAATCCCGAAGTGTGACAAGCGCAGCCTCAGGCGCCACTCGAAATTGATTCGGTAAGCGCGTGAGAACCGAATAGCATTCCAGCAGAGCCGGGGCAGGAATAACAGCTTGCTGTCTGCGCCCAAGACGGTATTCGTACTCAGCCAAAGTCACTTCGTGAGACGGATGCCAGGCGCTAACCAGTGGGATCAGGCAACTGGTATCAAGTCCAAACTTAAGTCTGCTTTGACCACGCATCAGCATCGCGTTCATTTCGGATATCTTCGATCACCTTCCGGATCTCATCCACCGTGATCTTCGGCGCGTCAGGTGGCGCGACTAACACAAGGCGTTTGCCCCGCCTTTCGGGTCTCACTTCAATGGGAGCAGGCTCGATCACGATACGCCCACCTTGTGTTTCTATGTTTAATGGCGTCCCTGGCGAGATACGAGCGGCGGTTCGGATTGGTTTGGGAAGTACCACGCGTCCTGCCTTATCCATGGTAATCATCATGGTGATTAGGATACCATTAGGATGGCTGTACAAAGGATCTTAGCGCCATAATCGAAATATCGGCCAGGAACTCAAGTATGCCCGATCCCTCACATATAATGAACTCAGAGGAGTCACCGTGTCCCAACGATTTTCCGGCTTAGCTGTTGCTTGCGTGCTGTTGCTCGCTCTCTTTGGAACGGGCTGCTCGTCAGCGCCCACCGTAAAGGCAGCCATGAAGCCCGATAGTAGCCGCAAGCCTGCCCCGGATTTCACTCTCAAAGACGCCAACGGAGCCGCCGCAAAGCTATCCGACTACAAAGGTAAAGTGGTGCTGCTCGACTTCTGGGCAACCTGGTGCGGTCCCTGCAAAATCGAGATTCCGTGGTTCATGGAGTTTGAGCAGACGTTCAAGGATCGCGGTTTCGCCGTGGTGGGCGTGTCGATGGATGAGGACGGTTGGGACGCTGTCAAACCATACGTTCAAGCCCGCAAAGTGAACTACCGGGTGCTGCTTGGCAACGATCAGGTAGGGGAGTTGTACGGCGGCGTGAACTCTCTTCCCACCACGTTTCTGATCGACCGCTCTGGCAGGATCGCCAAGGTCCACATCGGCCTCGAAACCAGCAAGGATGGATTCAAGGATGAAATTGATCACCTGCTCGATTCTCCTGTTCTGTTGGGTAGCTTGGGCGCAAAATAACGGAGCGCTTTCGGTCGCTCCACTCGAACGCAGTGCCGTGAAGCGCGGCGATTCATTCACGGCGAAGGTATCCGCGGAGGTTCGGTCCGGCTATCACGTGAACAGCAACGCCCCGGCTGACGAGTACCTGATTCCCCTGAAGCTGTCCTGGACGAAAAGCCCGCTCGAAGTAGAACAGGTGATCTATCCGAAGCCACAATTCGAAAAATACGACTTCTCGCCGCAACCCGTTTCCGTCTTCAGCGGATCCTTCGAAATTAGGACAAATTTCAAGGCGGCCCCGAATGCCGCTGCCGGCCTCACCACCATCTCCGGCAAGCTGCGTTACCAGGCATGCAACAACAAGGAATGCCTGCCACCCAAGACTATCGATCTCCAATTGCCGGTCAACATTCAGTAATCCCCGATTCCAGTCAGCGCACGATGCGTAAGATGCAGCTCGCGATCGTCATTCCCACGCTGAACGAAGCCGAAGTGATCGGCGGGACGTTAGATGCAGTTCTGAAACTGGAAGGCGATTGCGAGGTAGTTATTGCCGATGGCGGAAGCGATGATGCCACCGTGGATATCGTGCAAGCCCGCGGCGCCAATGTCATTGAGACGGCCCGTGGACGCGGCGTTCAGATGCACGCGGGCGCGCGCGCAACGCGAGGCGACGTACTCTGGTTTCTTCACGCCGACACCTGCCCTCCGCCCGACGCCGCGGCGCGGATCTTCGAGGCGCTCGAAGCGCCTGACACTGCCGGCGGCAATTTCAGTCTTTGTTTCGATGGCCCCAGCCGTGAAGCGAACTTGCTCACGCGGGCCTATCCACATTTCCGCAAACTGGGACTTTGCTATGGAGACTCCGGGATATTCTGCCGGCGCAGCGTCTACGAAAGGGTGGGCGGCTTCCAGCCGTATCCGATTTTCGAAGATTTAGACCTGATCAAGCGATTGAAGCGGCAAGGCAGGTTCGTTCACCTGCCGTGCCAGATCACGACGTCATCGCGGCGGTTTGAAGATCACAGCTTCACGCGCACGTTCGCCCACTGGACCGCCATGCAGATCCTGTATTGGATGGGAGTCTCGCCGAACCTTCTCGGCCGCGCCTACGCTCCCATTCGCGGGCGCAAAACCTGAACGGCCCCAGTTGGTCCGGATGCAGTAGTCCAGTATTCGCGAATAGTAGCTCTCGATCCGCGGAACCGGTAACCCCGCGCCTGCAAGATCGGCCATCGTGCCGTCATTCTGAAACGATTGGTAGAGCGCCAGGTGCGGAAGAAACTGCTCGAGGACGCGCAACATCTCGCTGACCACGCCGTCCGCGCTCCCTCGCCGTGACGCTGCAAACCGCTCGAACTCAGCCATGCTCACCAAGCGGGGCGGCCGGATTCCGAAGCGCTGGAAGGCGATGTCCACGAGCGATCGCACCGGCAGTGAACCCAAAGGCCCGGCGCATACGTGATAGATCCGGCCTGCTTTCCAACGCTGCTTGAATAAACAGTCGAGCGCGGCGACAGCCCAATCGCTCGGAATCAGATCCACCGGAGCCGCGGGATCGCCTGGCATCACAGGAACCGTCCCGCTGTTCGGAATCATCTTTAACAACTGGTGGAAATAGTTGAACTGGCGCACTTCGCCTTGCGAGTTCCCAACAATCGAACTGAGCCGAAAGATTGCCGATGGGATGTCTCGCATGGCGTCCAGGACCAGCTCCTCAGCCTCATACTTCGACTGTTGATAGACATTGAAAAAGCCGCGCGCGGGCGGGAACGGTTGCTCCGGAAAAGCGCCCGTCAACTTGCCGGCCGCATATACGGAGCTGATGTGTGCGAATTTTTCGAGCCGCGGACACCGCCGCGCGAGATTCAGCATGCGGCGCGTGCCCTCGACGTTCGCGGCTCGTGCCTGTGCGAGCGAAATGCTGAACCGGATATCGGCGGCGCAATGGAGAATCTCCGTGATCGAGCTTTGCCAGCGCTCCGCTAATTGCGGGCTGTCTTGCACGAGATCGCACCCGATAGCAGTCACCGGGGCATGCGGGAACAGCTCGGGCCGCCGCGTCAGAACGACGATCGCCCGATCCGGGTCGCGGCTGCGCATGGTCCGCAGCCACTCGCCTCCAACCAACCCGGAGGCTCCGGTGATCAATGTGCAAGGCCGCGGAGTCATCCGTTGCTGCGATTGTAGCCCAGTCGAATTCCTGACCACGATGGTGCGGGAGTGATCGTTACATCCTTAACTAATTGCTCGGAAGCATGGGCTTACCTTCGTGAGCGATCAGCAGGTCATGCATATCGTTGGCGTGCTCCTCTTCATTCGTCAGAATACGCTCCATCACGACGCGAGTGGTCGGATCTTTGCCGGCGAAGAAACGGATCAGCTCGCGATAATGTTCGCAGGCAATTCGCTCGGCTACCAAATTTTCCGTGATCATTTCGACAAGATTCGCACCTTCAAATACTGAGAAGCCGACCGCATGGCCAGGCCCTCTGGATTAAAGTTCGGGGTTCCCCCTAGCTGATTGATCCGCTCGGCCACCGCCCTCATATGTTCTTGTTCTTCTTTGGCGTGTTCTTCGAATTCCTCTTTACGCTGTCACTGGAAATACCGCTGGCGGCGATCGCATTCATGTGTAGCGCAGCACGCAGACAATCTCCGTCGCCAGTACCGATTGCAGGATATCGATGGTCTGCTTTACATCACCTTGATAGTTGGGGGTTACCGCGCCTTGGTCGAGGCTTGCGCGCGCTTTGGCTCGCAGTTGTTCCACGTCAGTCAGGAAAGGTTTATGGTTCTTCATAGTGTCTTCAACATGCCGGCGCGCCTTCCGCCAGAGTCCCGGATAAATAGCCACCGCAAAATCCGGACGGCAGCTCTCTTTGCCGGCAGCGTCTACAGCCGGATACAAGCGCTTCTCAAAGTGCGTTCCGATCGCCGCCGACAGATGCCCGCCTGCCGAAAACCCAAGCACACCAATCTTGCGCGGATCGATGTGCCACTCCGCCGCGTGAAAGCGCACCAGCCCCACCGTCCTCCGCGCATCTTCCAACGCCATCGGCGATTCCGGATACGGCCCCAATTTCGGATACGGCCCCACATCCGTCACGCGGTATTTCAACAGCACACACGCGATCCCCTTGGGCGTCAGCCAATCACAGACCTCCGTGCCTTCAAGATCGATGGCCAGACCCTGATACCCCCCCACCAGGGAAGACGACGACCGCCGCGCCCGTATTCCTTTTGGCGAATAGACCGTCATCGTTGGCCGCGACACGTTGCTCACCCCACCGCCGGAAACGAACTCGGGCCCCGCGACAGGCTGGGGATCGGGCACTCTCCCCGGCCATATCGGCACTTGCGTATGTCCCGGCGATGGCTGCCACACAGGCTTCCGCGCGCTCAGACTGCCAAACGCAGATACAACACAAAGAGCAAAGGCTTCATCGCAATCCCACAGCTTAATTCATGACCACTGTCACATTCCGGGGACACGGTTCTAGCGGTGGTCCTCCAACCGATGAGTACACGTCGCGAGGCTAGAGCATTGCTTCTAGCCGAACGTAGCTCGCCTCCATTCCGCGTTCCATGCCAGTCGCAAGCATGGCCGTCCGCGTCTGAGCATCGGGCAGGGTCATACGCATTGTCATCAATGTGCCCGTGCCGTCCGCATCAAATCTCGTTTCAATATGGTTGTCCGGCGTAGGGTCCGGCATGTGCATCCGCTCAACATGAACAATCCTGCTGTATGGCTCAAGTTCCAGATACTCACCGGTAAGGTAAAATCCACCGCCTTTGCCATTCGTCCACTCGTAACGGATCTTGCCGCCTGGTCGCGCCTCATTGATGCAGACGGGCATCGTCCAACCTTCAGGACCGAGCAACCATTTCTGGATTAATTTCGGATCTGTGTGCGCGTGGTATACGGCTTCCGGAGGCGCAGCGAAGCGCCTCGTCACGACCACGTGTGTATCGCCTTCCGGCTTCAGCGTCAGCTTGCTCATCGTTTTTCTCCTATTTTGTGTTGTTCCATGCCCGCCAGAACTTCGTCGAGCCGGTCGTAGTTTTTCTCAAGGGCCTTACGCAGCATGGCGAGCCATTGATCCATCGCTTCAATACCGGCCTTTGCGAGACGACGCGGGCGCTTTGTGCCCTCGACTCGACGAACAATGATGCCGGCATCTTCGAGCACCTTCAGGTGTTGCGAGATGGCTGGCTGCGTCATCTTGAAGGGCCCGGCCAGTTCCATCACGGTCGCCTCTCCCGTGGCGAGACGGGCAAGAATCGCCCGACGGGTCGGATCGGCCAAGGCAGAGAAGGCGGCGTCAAGACCGTTCATAAGTATTAGCTTATATAAGTACTAACTAATTGTCAAACGAAATTTTGCCGCGACTACTCAGAGGGCTGAGGTTCAAAGTCCACCCGCCCCGTGCCGGTATTCGCGCCGGATCTGTTCAACGGTCGCGGTAGGGACGGCCATTACTGACCGCCCCCCGCACAGATCCGTAGGTGCAGAGTTACCGCATCTTATGTGGCGCGCCACATAAGCATGCGTTGAACTTAGTGTCTGTTAGACAATAACCTATCCATTTGGGCCGCTGATTGGGCGGATTTCATAGTTCCACTCGCCATGAAATGAGTCTCGATGGAGGTTGACCAGGGCGAGTTCCTTATCCGGAATCCTG
>JBPCOQ010000109.1:0-36244 GCA_051000095.1 Bryobacteraceae bacterium
GCGGTTCCTCTGATCTCATAGCGAGTATCGCACGATCGGAAACATTCTGCTAGTGTTTTGTTCTCACCTCTTTCGGCCCGCCCCTCGCCTCAGGTTCTCCGAAGTTCCTACCCGCTAATCAATTACCATGGATCTATATGTTGAAGTTCGGCGTCCTTGCTCCCATGGGACTCCTCTGTTTTCAGCCGCTCGCCTTCTCTCAGCAAGCAACACCCGTTAGCTTTGCGCGGCAGATCCGGCCGTTGCTTGAAGAGAAGTGCGGCGCTTGCCATTCGCCCGATTCGCGCACCAGCGGTCTTGAGATCTCGAGCGTTGCAGCGCTGCTCAAGGGCGGTAACAAGAATGGTCCCGCGGTGATTGCGGGGAAGCCGGCCGATAGCCCAATCGTCCAATACACGCGTGGACTGCGTGAGCCGCGAATGCCCAAGGGGATGCAGCCGCTGTCCGATGCCGAAGTGCGAATGATCGAGGCGTGGATTGAAGCCGGGGCTCCGGACGATCCGGCACCGGCTCCCGCGCCACAGGTCGCGGTACCTCCATCGGAGAAGCTGTTGAATGCCGCGCTGTTCAGCGCGAATAGCGAAGAACTTCTGGTTCTACGACGCGGCGTCCGGCTTGCGTATGTACCGCGCCCTCCGGAGCCTGCGAAGGGCTTCGCGAATCCGGTCGATGGGTTCATCGCCGCCAAATGGCCGAAAGTTGGCCGGCCGGAACTCTCGAGCGACGCCGATTTCGTCCGCCGGGTATATCTCGATGTGATCGGCGTGATTCCTACGATTGCCGAGGCCCAGCGCTTCTTTGCCGATCCATCTCCGAATAAACGCGACCGGCTGGTTGATGAACTGCTCGCCCGGAATTCCGATTACGCCGCGCATTGGACTCCCTTCTGGGAAGAAGCCATCGCCAGCTCCGACACTGGAGTGGTGGGCGGCATCGTACGCCACGGCGATTATCTCAAGTGGATCTACGACAGCTTCTTCAAGAACCGCCCGTATGACGTGATGGTGGCCGAGCTGATCGATCCCACCATGCCCGGCTATCGGAAGCCGAAGCCGCAGAAGCAGGACGGCGATTATTTCGTCTATCCGCAGTTCGTGCTCAACTCATCGCACACCGAAACTATCCAGACCGCCTCGAATACCGCGCAAGTGTTCCTCGGCACCGGAATGAAGTGCGCCGGCTGCCATGATCACTTCCTGAATAGCGAATGGCCGCAGAAACGGTTTCTCGCATTCGCCAGCCTGTTTTCGCCGCACGATTTGGAGGTGATCCGGTGCGAGCAGAAGAGCGGCAAATTCGTCAGCGGCCAGTTTCCGTTCGAGCTGCCGGACGTGCCTGCGACCGCTCCCACCGAGATCAACTCGCGCCTGCACCGTCTCGCGTTGCTGATCACGGACCCAACCGATGCCCGCTTTGCGCAAACGATCGTGAACCGGCTGTGGAAACGTTATCTGGGTCTTGGCCTGTTCGAGCCGGCCGACGACTATCGCGCCGACAGAACGCCCAGCCATCCCGAGCTTCTCAACTGGTTGGCCTATGATTTCATGCAGCATGGGTACGACCTGAAGCACACCATCCGTTTGATCCTGACCAGCCGCACGTATCAACTCAAGTACGATCCTGCTTTGGAGGATCATTTCGACCTTGCAAAGCCAAAGCAGCCTCGTTATTACCGCTCGCCGGCTTTGCGCAAGCTGACCGCCGAGCAGTTGATCGACAGCATCCGGGTCGCAACTACGCAGGAGCTCGATCCCAAAGCACGTCTGTATTTGCAGCGGAAGTCGACCGATCTGACGCGAGCGCTCGGACGTCCCGCGGCCCGCAGCGAAGTGAGCACCGCGCGTCCCGAGGATGTCGCTGTGGTTCAGGAGTTGGAGCTGCTGAATGGTGAGGAGTTTCATGCGCTCATCTACTCAGCTCCGATTTTGAAAGCAAATCCGCCGGCGGATCGTTTGTACTGGGCCGTGTTCGACCGTGCTCCGACCGATAAAGTGCGCGCGTTGCTGGGCAAAGCCGATGATCCTGGAGACCTGCTGTGGGCCATGTTTGTCAGCCCGGGGTTTGAGTACATCCGATGAACCGCCGGACATTTCTGGGCACCGTGTTTGGCACGATGACGGGTGCGGCCGTCTCGCCGCTTCTCGCCCAAAACCGTAAAGTAGACTCGGTCATCTATATTTGGCTGCCAGGCGGGATGGCGCAGACGGACCTCTGGGATCCCAAGAAGTTCACAGCCTATACGCCCGGAATGAAAGGCAGCGATCTGCTCGGCACGTGCCCATCGATCCCCACCGCCGCCGATGGAATTTTCCTGGGCAAAGGGCTTGAGAACATCGCTTCAGTGATGGATAAGGGCACGGTACTCCGCACGCTCAGCAGCGAGACCAAGTTTGGCGCGGTACATCTGAAAGCCCAGTATTACGCGAACACCGGCTACCTGTTCCCTTCAGGCGTGAAAGCGCCCAGCATCGGCGCGATTATTGGGCGCACCATGGGGCGTCGCAACCCGCAGGTGCCCAGCTACATCTACATTGGCCGGGATGTCGATACCAGCGATGAGGAGAAGTTGTTCATCAGCGAGTACATCGGCCCAGGCTTTTACGGCGTGAGCCACGCGCCATTCATGATTCCGGAGCCGGCCAACGGCATGGCTACTCTGAACGCCGCGGCTGGCATGCCAATGGCCCGGCTCGATCGGCGTCAGAAGCTGCTCGAATCGCTGACGAGCGCCGGGCAGCCTGAGCTGCTGGCATCCCGGAAAGGCGGCGACTACATGAAGGTGCTCGCGGACGCGCGCGCCATGATGGATTCGCCCGTCAAGCGCGCCTTTGACTACCGCACGGAAGAGAAGCCTGAAACGCTGCAGGCTTACGAGCCGGAAATCGCCGCGGGCGATCTGCTCGACAAAACATACTATTACGGAAACCGGTTCGGGCTCGGGCTCCTGCTGGCTCGCAGGCTGGTGGAAGCCGGCGCCCGCTTCATCCAAGTGGAGTATCAATATGGACCTTTTAAAGGCTTCGACATGCACGAAGACGGACAGCAGCGCATGGTCGAGATGAAGAAGCAGGTTGATCGGCCGATTTCGCAGCTAATCCGGGATCTCGATCAGCGCGGCTTGCTGGACCGCACACTGGTCGTGATCGCCAGTGAATTTGGCCGCACCATCGCTTCGGCCCCGGCGGCCGGCAAGGAACCGGACGGTTTCGCCGAACGCAATACCGGCGAACACCTGGTAATCGAAAACGAGAAGATGTACGGGTTCCACGGCCACTTCAGCTCGTGCAGCTCGATGTTGTTTTTTGGCGGCGGCTTCAAGAAGGGCTTTGTCTATGGCAGGACGGCGGACCGCCACCCCATGGAGCCGGTGGAAAATCCGGTGCCGCTGATTGACGTATACGCCACAATTTTCAAGGCTTGTGGGTTCGCCGCCGACACCAGCTACGTCACCGAGAGCCGGCCTTTCTACGTGACCAACAACGGCAAAGGCAAGCCGGTCGAAGCACTGCTAGCCTGATGTTCCATCTCGGCCGGGATAACGTCTACCGGTCCAGCGTTCTCCAAAGCATTCCCTGGATCGATCATGGTTTTGGAACGCGTCTGGAATCGGAATGGCCCCTACGTGACCGGTTGACTTCCGTTCGGCAGGTTCACTCCGACCAGGTGGTGGTTGCTAATGGCCACCCTGGCTTGATCGGCGAAGGTGACGCTCTCATAACCAACCAGGGGGGAACGCTCGTGTCGGTCCGCACGGCTGACTGCTTCCCGATCCTGATTGCCGATTTGCGGAATCGAGCGGTGGCGGCGGTTCACGCCGGTTGGCGGGGAACTGTCGCTGGGATTGCGGTCAAAGCAGTTCAGGCTCTGGCCACACAACTCGGCAGCAGGCGTGAGGACTTGCGCATCGTGATCGGTCCAGGCATCGGACCATGCTGTTTTGAAGTCGGGCCGGAGGTCGCGGTTCAATTTAAGACGCTATTCCCGGAACGGGCCGATTTACTGATTTCGGCTAAGTTGGATTTGGCGCAGGCGAACCTCCGTCAGTTGGTGGCCGACGGGATCTCTCCCAGCCAGATCGGCACGGCAGGACTGTGCACTTGTTGCGCTGAAGAGGTTTTTCATTCTTATCGCCGGGATGGAGAGCAAGCTGGCAGGATGATCAGTGCGGTTGGGATGGCCGGATAAAAGAAAGGCGCGAACTAGAACTCGCGCCTTTCGAGGAAACCCGGACGAAGTCGAAGAACCTGTGTTCCGGGCGGTTATGCCGCGTTTACAAGTAGGTCGTCGAAACTCTCAGTGCCTTCATCCTGGTGCCGGTCCGCGATCTCCTGGCACTGGATGCAGTAACCAGCCCACGGCACGGCGTTGAGCCGCTTCGGGTTAATATCTTCTTCGCAGTGTAGGCAGACCCCGTAAGTGCCGTCATGGATTCGGGCCAAGGCTCCGCGGACGGCCCGCAGCAATTGAGACTCGCGGTCCAGGTTACGGATCGCCAACTCGCGCTCCGCGGCATTTTGCACCTCATCGAGGGCATCCGGGCTCTTTTCGATCGTGATTCCGTCACGATTTCTGAGTACTTGCGCCAGTTCGGCCTGTTTGGCCTCGAGCGCTTCTTTGTATTTGTTCAGTTCAGTCTTCGTCATGGGTTTTACTCCTTCTTTTATTAACTTTTGTTGTTCTTGCTTTGCCGATTCACCGTCTTAGACGCGTCAATCTGGTCAAAGGTTCAAGCTTTCTGAAATGATTAAAGTGTAATCTTTCCGGGGACTTAGCTTAGAACCGCAGCGGTTCATCACAGCGGATTGGGAACCAGCACCAGAAATCATACCATATCCCCCTAGCATTTCAAGTGCCAAGCGCATTTTTCACTTTTTCCTTACCTCCGCTGGCCTTCTTATCGGCCAACGCTTTCAGAATGTTTACGGCTCCCATGCCATTTCGGTTTCGGTACGCGCCTTTGAGCGGTATTCAACCCTCAGTAGAAATTCCCGG
The DNA here is from genome assembly GCA_051000095.1 of Bryobacteraceae bacterium. Lineage (GTDB taxonomy): Bacteria > Acidobacteriota > Terriglobia > Bryobacterales > Bryobacteraceae > JBBSHP01. The sequence continues at coordinate 4,993 of JBPCOQ010000109.1, forward strand.
TGGTCTCCGCCGCGGGCGTAACTTAAACACACCCACCTCAAACCCAAATGGTGGGCGCTGCGTCTCTGCTCTCTCCATTTTTTTACGGTTAGGTCTTTTCTGTATCGACTACAATGTGCCCGGAACCTGCCCGGCGTTTCACAGATGTGATTGATCGGATCAATTCATCTGCGGACAGAAGCTCTAGTGAGCGCGGCGCTGCCTGGCTTTTGGCCGCGCGGCCGGTTCGGCCGTCCGTGCCGCAGGTTTCCGGACGAGTTTGAGACTGTTCTCGAGCGCCTGGAGAATGTCCACCACTTCCGCGGGCGTCTGCGCCTCCGGTACTTTGGCGACCCCGCGGCCTTCGAGTTTGGCCGCGATCATCGCTTCCAGCTTTTCCCGGAACTTATCTTTGTATTTCGCCGCCTCGAAGGGCGCCGCCAGCGACTCCACCAGCAGCTTCGCCATCTTCAATTCCTTGTCGCTCACCTGGCTGGTATCGGCCCGATGTTCTTGATCTTGCCGGATCTCGTTGGCATAGAACATGGTGTGCGCCAACAGACCGTGCGGGCCGGGCCGCAGGACCATCACGTGTTCCCGCCGATGCAGGGCTACTTCCGCCACAGCGACATACCCGGTTTCCCGCATGGCCTGGAAAAGGAGGGCGTAGGCCCTCTCGCCGGCTTCGTCCGGCGCCATGTAATAGGACGTCTCGAAATAGACCGGATCGATCTCGTCAAGTTTCACGAACTCCAGGATCTGCATCTCGGTCGCGGTTTGCGGAGTGATCTTTTTCAGGTCTTCGTCTTTGAGCACGACATACCGGTTCTTGTCGTACTCGTAACCTTTGACGAGCTCGTTACGTGGAACGGGCTTGGCTTCGGCGCCGGAGTCCCCTGCTGGCGAGGGAACGTAGGCGCTCTGCCGGATCCGGATGTACTGTTCTGCTTCAGACGGTGCAGATACCTTTGCCGGTGGGGGTTCCAGACGTAACGTCCCGCGGGATGCCAATGCGGGGCGTATCGGGTGTGCATTGGGCTTCGCCACAGGCGATTTATGGAGCCGGTGAAAACGAATTTTCTCAGGCCGGGCGGCCTTAAACAGCCGAACCGGAATTGAAACCAAGCCAAAGGTCAGATGCCCGCGCCAGACAGAGGTCGCCATGGACTCCTTTAGTGCAAATTAACTGCCATCGTGGCACAGACTTTCCAGTCTGTGTTGGTTTGCACCCTGCTTTACTCGTGTCGTCAACCTGAATCATGAAAGTACTTCGATCTCGCGCCTTGCGACCGCCAGCGCTTCTTCCAATTCTTGTTGGTAGTCGTGTAAGAGCTGCTCATTTGCAGCCTCGAACCGCATCACCAGTACCGGCTGCGTATTGGATGCCCGCAGCAAACCCCAGCCTTGATCGAACAGAACCCGCACTCCATCAATGTCGATCGTTTTGCGCCGTTTTTTGAACTCATCCGCAACTCGATCAACTATCTCAAACTTGATCTCGTCGGGAGTATCCACGCGAATCTCCGGCGTAGACACTGTGCGCGGCATACCAGCCAACTGTGCCGACAACGCCTGGCCCGATTTCGCGACGATCTCGATCAGCCGGCATGCCGCGTACAAAGCGTCGTCATAGCCGTAGTATCGATCCCCAAAGAACATGTGTCCCGACATTTCACCGGCGAGTTCGGCATGCTCCTCCTTCATCTTCGCTTTGATTAGCGAATGCCCGGTCTTGTACATGATGGCGTTGCCGCCCAAGCGTTTGAGCTCGTCATACATGAGTTGCGAGCTTTTCACTTCACCAATGATGGTCGCGCCAGGCTTGCGCGCGAGTATCTCGCGGCCGAAGATCAACATCAACATGTCGCCATAGATTACGTTGCCATGTTCATCTACGGCGCCAATTCGATCCGAGTCGCCGTCGAATGCGATGCCCATCTCCGCGCCCGTTTTTTTAACTTTGCCGATCAGATCTTTCAGATTGGCCGGCACGGTGGGATCGGGATGATGATTTGGAAATGCGCCGTCCATCTCAAAATAGAGCTCGGCCACATCCACGTTCAGCTTCTCAAAAATCCGGTGAATGACGGGCCCAGCCGTCCCGTTTCCAGCGTCCACGACCAACCTGACCCGCCGGTCGAAGTGGAACTGGGAGGCGATTTCCTCCACATACGGAGTCACCAGATCGGCTGTGGATTCGCTTCCTTCACCGCGCTCGAAATCCTGGTTCTCGATGATTATACGGACTTCCTGTATGGTCTCGCCGTGCAGAGTTCCCTGCCCGCAAACCGTCTTGAAGCCGTTGTACTCGGGTGGGTTGTGACTGCCTGTGATCATCACCGCGCCATCGGCTTTCAGGTGCTGCGCTGAATAGTAAAGCACCGGAGTCGGCACGGTTCCAATATCGGTGATGTCACATCCGCTCGCCATCAGTCCGGTGGCAAGAGCGTCGCGCAGCCGCGATGAACTGAGCCGGCAATCCCGGCCGAGGTTGATCTTCTTGCCACTCTGCCGTTGTAAGTACGTACCGAGCCCGAGCCCAAGCTGTTCGATATCCCCGGACTGCAGTTCCGTATCGGCGACGCCGCGAATATCGTATTCGCGAAAAATGGTGGATTTCAACATAAACCTGATTGTAGCGGGAGCGGTTCAGCGCGGAGGCCCGAACCAACGCCGTCACTTAGGCGGAGCGCCGGGAACACAGCGTGAGCAGTGATCGTAACTAATGATTCGCGTCAGCTTCCATGCACGGTCCTTGTTTTGCCAAAGGTGAACGAACTTCGCCTCGCCGCTCCCTTCACCACACTTTCCGATCTTCGGATCGCAAAACCGATGAACACCTATCTCGACTGCGCCAAATCCTCGAAGGGGATATACCTCGAGCGTGCCTAAAACCAGATCCCGATGCACCTTGCCGCAGATATTCTTCTTGAGAGCGTCAACCGAACTCTGCCGTCCCCGCGACAGCCCGGTCTGATCGTGATAAAACTCAAGGTCGTCAGCCAGGAATGAGGCGAACTTCTCCACATCGCAGCGGTTATAGGCATCGAACAGCGCGCCGTCAAGCAATGCGATTGTTCGAAAGAGCTCGTCAGGCGCGGCCTTCGCTTGCTGAGATTGGGCGTACGCCGGGACAATCGGCCCGGCGGCCAGCGGTAAGAGCAGTAATATCGTTCGCGTAGCGAAAAGCTTCTTCATGGATATAAAACGTCCTACGGCGCTAACAATCAGAATGTTCCACTTTGTCAGAGGCTGAGTGGAACAGGCCGTTTCGCGTGTCCTCGTCGAAAAAGAGCCGACAGGCGAAACCGCGACCCCAACTCAGCGCACCGCGACTTGCGGGAGACAAATAGGATTTCGCAAAGTAAGCGGCATTGGGCGCAATCGGCTCCGCAACGGCAAACAGAGCCGCGCGCGCCGGCAAGCGGTCTGTCAAACTGAGGTTGATTTTCTCTCACCCTGCCGCTGTAAGTACGTACCCAGCCCGAGCCCAAGCTGCTCATGAACCTGATTGTAACGGGAGCGGTTTAGCGCGGCTGACAAACCGATTACCAGCGATCAGGAACCGTAGCGGCCAATCCGCGCAGTGCTTGATGCCAATCCGTGGCGTCACTGCAATTTCAAAAGCATTCTCCGATCGCAGCGTTCTCACTTGTAAGGGCCCGCTTGTCAGGCTGCAGCCATTCAACCTGCGCGTAATTGCCATTGCCAGAGTGAGCCGGCCCGGCCCCGCCGCTAGATCCTCAGTCCGTCGCGCAGCCGGCCGCCGGCGCTGCATGACGCTAAGTCCGGTCAATGGCTCCAGTGCTCGAATCAGAACACAACCCGCCTGGCCTTCGGGCTCCGCCACAAAATTCAGGCATTCATACATGCCGTAGATAAAGTACACATAAGCGTGCCCGGGAGGTCCGAACAACACTCGTGTTCGATCTGTGATGCCGCGCGATGCATGTGCCGCGAGGTCGCTGGCGCCGAGATAAGCTTCCACTTCAACGATCCTGCCGGCGGTCGTTCCGTGGACCAGCACTTTGCCAAGGCAATCGCGCGCAACCTGCGCAGCCGGCCGCGCGAAAAACTCCTGTTCGAGCACGTCGGAGCGGGCCGCGAGCTCCGCTATCGATATCTCGCGCACAGGCCCTTAGCGTACCTAATTCCGAAAGCATTAGCGCTGCGCTCCAACTTGCGGCATAATCAAACGCAGGGAGACATAAACGCTTATGGCAAAGGGACAGGATCGTAAGAAAGAAACCAAGAAGCCGAAGAAGAAAAAGTAACCGCTGTATTGGCCGAGCGAGTTAGCGGCCACGACCTGGTTTTTGTCCTCGTGGCCCTAACTCGATCAGCTCCGCGGCTCCGATCTTCCGGGCGTTCACCGTAAAGCGCAGCAAGGTCCGAGTCGTATGCCATCCGTGGTGCCCACACGCGCCCGGGTTCATATGCAATAAGCCGAGTGCCGGGTCGCGCATCACTCTTGCGATATGCGAGTGCCCACAGATAAACAGGCCCGGCCGCAACTCAGCCAGCTCCCGCCTGACCCGCGCCTCGTAATGACCCGGATAACCTCCTATGTGCGTCATGTACACATGCAATCCCTGGCAGTCCCACAGAAGATCGCTCGGCAACTCAGCGCGAACTCGCTCACCGTCAATGTTGCCAAAGACGCCGCGAAGGGGCTTAAACGCCTTCAACCGGTCGAGCACGTCCACAGGGCCGAAGTCGCCCGCATGCCACACTTCGTCACATTCGTCGAAGTAGGTGAAAACCGCTTCGTCGAGAAATCCGTGGCTGTCGGACATAAGGCCGATACGCATCAAAGAGAGATTATGACGCCGAATAGCGGTGAGGCAAGCTGAAGCTTCACCGCATTTCCGCCGATCTCCTGATTAGTGATCCAAACTCGGTTCTCCAACAGCCTCAGTTTATGATTGAGAACATGGCCGGACTAGATCGATCGCGGTGGACTTGCTCTTTGTTAGCCGCGCTAGCCCTGCTGGCTCTCGCTCCAGCTCTGGGTGCTTACTCGGTGCTGACGCATGAAGCGATTATTGACACCGCGTGGGAGCGTCATCTTCAACCTCTTTTATTGAGACGTTTTCCGGACGCCACCCCGGACCAACTGGTGGAAGCGCATGCGTACACGTATGGGGGCGCCATTATCCAGGACATGGGCTATTACCCGTTCGGAAGCAAATTCTTCAGCGACCTGGTCCACTACACTCGCAGCGGAGATTTCGTCCTGGCCCTCCTGCACAACGCGCAGGATCTGGACGAGTACGCGTTCGCGCTCGGGGCCTTGGCACACTACGCCGCGGATAATAATGGCCACCCCATAGCCGTCAATCGGGTTGTTCCCATGCTGTATCCCAAGTTGAAGGCCAAGTTCGGCGCCGAAGTCACGTATGAGGACGATCCCGGCGCACACTTAAAAACCGAATTCGGCTTCGATGTGGTCGAGGTCGCACATGGCAACTACGCCTCCAAGTCCTATCACGACTTCATCGGCTTTAAAGTGGCCAAGCCGCTGCTCGAGCGGGCATTTGAAGAGACCTATTCAATCCAACTGAAGAGCGTCTTCAAGAGTCTGGATCTGGCCCTTGGAACGTATCGCCGCAGCATCAGCTCGATCATCCCTGAAATGACCAAGGCTGCCTGGAGTGCCAAAAAGGACGAGATCGGGAAATCGATGCCAGGGATTACGAGGCGGAAATTCATTTACAATCTGTCCCGCTCGAGTTTCGAAAAGGAGTGGGGCAAAGAGTACGACCGGCCCGGACTGGGCGCGCGCTTTCTGGCTTTCCTGTTTCACATCGTTCCGAAGATTGGGCCTTTCAAAGCATTAGGATTTCGCGTTCCCACGCCGCCAGCGGAAAAGCTTTTCATGGACAGCTTCAACAGGACGATAGACCGTTACAGGGTAGACGTGGCCGACGAACGTGCGAACACCTTGAAGCTCCCCAACGACAACTTCGACACCGGCCAGCCCACGCGCGAAGGCGACTATCGCCTGGCCGACCAGGCGTACGCGACGCTGCTCGAAAAGCTTGCCGACAAGAAAATCGCGCCGTCGCCGGAACTCCGTACCAACATCCTTGCGTTTTATACGCAGCAGCCACCAAGAATATCCGATAAAGCGGGCCAGGAACTCGAGTCGCTGAGATAGCGCGGCCCGAACATGCACGACCACTACATGCGCGCGGCGCTCCACCAGGCTAAGATATCCGAGCAATACAACGAAGTCCCGGTAGGCGCAATCATAGTCCTGAATGGCGAAATCATAGGTCGAGGCTCCAACTCCCCTGTGGCGTCCTCGGACCCTACTGCCCACGCCGAGATTATCGCGCTCCGCGAAGCCGCCCAAAACCTTGGGAATTACCGTCTTCCAGGAGCAACGGTATACGTGACGCTAGAACCCTGCGTGATGTGCGCCGGAGCCCTCGTAACGGCCCGAGTCCAGCGTCTGGTCTTTGGCGCCCGCGATCGGCGCTTTGGTGGCGTCCGCAGCAAGTTCCGCATAGCTGATTCCGGTGTTCTCAACCACCAAATCGAAATCGAAGAAGGCGTGCTGGCGGCGGAATGCACTGAACTGCTGGTTCAGTTCTTCGAAAGGCGCAGAAGTACCTGAACGCTGTTGAAAATCAAATCCCTTGCTATCGGTGTTTATCCGTGTTTATCCGTGGCCTTTGGCTCTCCGGCCCTTGCTAACATGAATCGTTCATGATCAGACTGCTTCTCGCCGCCTTGCTGGCCGCCTGCGCCTTCTCCGAAACCATTGCTACCAAGACCGTGGCTATGCGCCCACTGCCCGGCTACTTCCCGATTTACTGGGACGAAAGGGCCGGAAAGGTTTGGCTCGAAATCGACAAGTTCGACACGGAATTCCTGTACGTCAACTCACTTCCGGCCGGCATGGGATCAAACGATATCGGGCTCGATCGTGGCCAGATCGGTGGATCCCGCATCGTTCGTTTCGAGCGCAGCGGCCCTCGTGTGCTACTGGTACAGCCGAACTACCGCTACCGCTCGGGCAGCGAGGACCAGCTGGAACGCCGGGCGGTCGAGCAGTCCTTCGCGCAATCGGTGCTATGGGGCTTTGATGCGCAAGCCGAAGACAACAGCCACGTATTGGTCGACGCAACAACCTTCTTTCTGCGCGATGCTCACAATATTCCGGCAGCGCTGCGCCGGGCCAATCAGGGCCCCTATCACGTGGATGCAGCTCGCAGCGCCATCTACTTGCCACGCACTAAGAATTTCCCCAAGAACACGGAAGTGGAAGCCACGCTGACCTTTTCCGGCGACAACCCCGGGCCATTTGTGCGCGAAGTGACGCCCAATCCCGAGGCCATCACCGTGCGCGAGCATCACTCCTTTGTGCAGTTGCCCGAGCCGGGCTACCAGCCGCGCGCCTTCGATCCACGCTCCGGTTTCATCGACACCGCTTACGTGGATTTCACATCCCCGCTTTCCGAGCCAATCACGAAGCGCTTCATCATCCGGCACCGGCTCAAGAAAAAGGACCCGGCCGCCGCAATGAGCGATCCGGTCCAGCCGATCGTCTACTATCTCGACCGCGGCGCGCCCGAGCCCATCCGCTCCGCGCTGCTCGACGGCGCGCGCTGGTGGAATCAGGCGTTTGAAGCAGCGGGTTACAAGAACGCATTTCAGGTCGAACTGCTGCCGCCCGACGCCGACCCGATGGACGTCCGCTACAACTTGATTCAATGGGTGCACCGCTCCAGCCGGGGATGGTCGTATGGTGGCGCGATCACCGATCCGCGCACCGGCGAGATCATCAAGGGGCAGGTGACACTTGGGTCCCTACGCGCCCGCCAGGACTACCTGATTGCGCAGGGCCTGTTTGCTCCCTACACGTCCGCCAACAGCGTGCCGCCCGAGCTGGAGCGCATGGTCCTTGCGCGGTTGCGCCAGCTCGCTGCCCATGAGGTGGGACACACGCTCGGCCTGTCTCACAACTTCGCCGCAAGCGTGAAGGATCGCGCCTCGGTCATGGACTACCCACCGCCTCTGATCAAGCTCACCGAAGCGGGCTCGCCAGATCTTTCGGATGCTTATGCCACCGGCATTGGCGAGTGGGACAAGATTGCGATTACCTTCGGCTATCAGGATTTTCCGCCGGGCGCGCATGAGAAGAAAGCGCTGGATACCTTGATGCGCAAGGCCACTGATAGCGGTTTCCTGTTTATCTCCGATAGCGATGCGCGCCCGTTCGGCGGCCTGCATCCGCTGGCGCATTTGTGGGATTCCGGGACCAATGCGGTTGATGAGCTGAACCGCCTGATGCGGGTGCGCGCGCGTGTGCTCAGCCGCTTCTCCGCAAATAACATCCGCGTCGGCGATCCGATGAGCACGCTGGAAGACGTACTGGCACCCATGTACCTGCTGCACCGTTATGAAACCGAAGCTGCCTCCAAAGTACTCGGTGGTTCCTACTACACCTACGCGCTCCGCGGCGATGGCCAGAAGGTCACGGAGCCTGTTTCAGCCAGAGAGCAGAACCGCGCGCTGGCTGCTTTGCTTGCGACGATCACGCCCCAAGCGCTCACGTTGCCCGCGAACATTCTCGCCCTGATCCCGCCCCCGGCTCACGGATACCAACGCACCCGCGACGATTTCCGCAACCGTACCGGCCTGAGCTTCGATCCGGTGGGCGCGGCGGAATCGGCTGCCAATCTCACGATAGGATTGATCCTCAATCCCGAGCGCGCCGCAAGGCTGATCCAGTATCACGCGCAAGATGCCAGCGCGCCGGGACTGGACGAGGTGATCGACAAGTTGATGACCGCGACCTGGCGGGCGAGACCGGTAACCGGCCTGGCAGGCGAGGTGCAGCATGCAGTGGATTACGTGGTGCTCTATCATCTGATGGCGCTGGCGGGAAACGATGCCGTACCGGCGCAGGCCCGGGCGATTGCATACGCGCGGCTCGATGAGTTGAAGAACAGTTCAGGGTTCGGCTCCTCCGCACATAAACGCTTCGCAGCCGCTCAAATCGATCGTTTCCAGAAGAACCCCAAAGAAATTCCGGTTCCGAAGCCGTTGGAAGCGCCGCCCGGACAACCGATCGGCTGCGAAGATCCCGAGTAATACAGCGCGGCCTTGCCGCAAACTGTGGGGCAGGCGGTCGGGTTTGCCGCCTGCCGGGCGACCCGGTGTTTGGGTCGCCTCTGCAACCGAGCCTGTTTGGGTTTGAGGCAAAAGTGCAACACAGCCAAGAATGGCTGTGCTACTTGTGGACTTCTACCAACGCGTTGTCGCGGACTGTGTCGCCGGGGTTAATGACGACCAGGTCGCCGGGTTGAAGGCCGTTCAGGATTTCCACTTCGGAGCCGTAGTCGTTTCCCACTTTCACTGTGCGGAAATGCACGCGATTGCCGGGGCCAGCTACGGCCACGCGGGCTCCTTGCGTTCCGAGAACCATGGCGTCGCCGGGAATCAGTACGCCATCGTTTGGTCGATTGGCTGCAAAGGTCACCTGGGCATACATGCCTGGCATGAGAATACCTCGCGGATTGGGAACGGTCAGGATGGCCAGCATGGAGCGGGATGCCGTATCCACTTCATTGGTGAACCGATCGATGTTAGCTGAGAACACCTGGCCGGGGAGTTCCTGCACTCGCAGGCCGGCTTTTTCTCCAATTCGAATTGCGCCGACGTAGGCCTGCGGAAGATTGACGAATATGCGCATGATGCGGACATCGGCGATGCGAAACATTTCGCGCGACGCTCCCCCGTTCCCCGAATTGATGAGGGTTCCAACATCGACATTGCGCGCCGTAATCATGCCATCGAACGGAGCCGTAACCCGGGCGAACGACTTCATCTGAAGGACGCGGCGAAGGCTGGCCTCATTGGCTGCAACCAGGTCTCCCGCGCTCTTGATCTTCGCGCGCGCCACCTCTACCTGCGCAGTGCGAACTTCCGCATCGGCGCCCTTTTCGTCGGCTTCCTGGTGAGACAGCACGCCCTTGCCTTCCAATTGACGCCAGCGCTCTTTCGTCTTTTGCGACAGCTTCAGTTTCGCATCGGCCAGAGTCAGATCGGCTTCTGCCTCCTTGAGCGAGGATTGCGCATTTGATACGGTGGCGCGGGCTTGCTGGATTTGTTGATCCAGTTCCGGCGTTTCGATCTCGGCGAGCGGCTGCCCCTTTCTCACCCGATCGCCAATATCGACGTAGCGCTTGGTAAGATAGCCGTCTGCTCGCGCGAAGATTGGCGCTTCGATCATGGCCTGGAGATCGCCGGGCAACTCGAGTGGCGTGGACACGGGCGCGCGGCGGGCCACAGCCACATTGACTATGGGTAACTGCTCGTGTGCCAAGTCCGCCGTGGCCTGCAGTCCTCTTTCACGGCGTAGTCTCGGCAGAACGCCCACCACCACGGCTGAGATTACCAGGGCCAGAAGAACGGCGAAAAACGTGAGAAGTGGCCGCACCCGGGTACGAGGCGCGTAGACAGCGCGGTCGACACCCGGTTCAACCTGCGGGCTATGCGTCGTATGCAAATTCATCTTCAACCGGAGGTTTGCTCCGCAACACCGAGTACACCACGGGAACGAAGAACAGCGTAGCAACAGTCGCCATCACCAGCCCGCCGATTACCGCGCGACCCAGAGGTGCGTTTTGTTCTCCACCCTCGCCCCAGCCGATTGCCATCGGAAGCATCCCCACGATCATGGCTAGCGCGGTCATCAACACCGGACGCAGGCGCGTGTAGCCTGCCTCGAGAGCGGCCGTCTTTGCATCTTCTCCCTGGTGGCGTAGATCGTTTGCGAAATTCACCAGAAGAATGCTGTTCGCCGTGGCAACGCCGATGCTCATGATCGCCCCCATCAAGGATGGGACATTGATCGTTGTCTGGGTCAGGAACAGCGCCAGCACAATGCCTGTGAGCGCGCCCGGTAAAGCCATCAGAATGATGAACGGATCCAGCCAGGATTGAAAGTTCACAACCATTACAAAGTAGACCAGAAGAATCGCGAATATCAGCCCGACCCCCAGCCCGAGGAACGATGATTCCATGGTAGCCGCCTGCCCGCGGACTTCAAAAAAGCTGCCTTTGGGAAGTTTCGGAGTGAACTCCCGCACCAGCCGGTTTACGTCTTTCGCAAGCGAGCCGAGATCGCGATCCTGCACGTTGGCGTAGAGATCATAGACCGGTTGCACGTTGTAGTGATTCACCACGGACGGGGCGTTACCCCGCTGCATTTGACCGAGGTTCGCGAGCAGTTGCGTCGCGCCGGCAGCCGATCGGATGGAGGTGCCTAATAGCGCGCCCGTTGAATCCGCTCGATAGACCGGAGTTTGGACGGCAATCGGATAATCGACGCTGTTGCGCGGATTGATCCAATAATTCGGGGAAGTCTGGGTGCTCGAGCTGAGCGATACAAGCAGGCTATCGGCGACATCCTTCTGCGTCAGGCCCATCTGGGCGGCGCGCGTGCGATCCACTTTGAAACGGATCTCGGGAGCATCCACTACCTGGTGAAGATGCACATCCACCGCTCCGGGAATCCTCTTCAACCGCTGCTCCATTTCTTTCGCAAGCGTATAGTTAGCCGGTGCGTTGCTGAGGGGTCCGACCACCTGGAGATCGATCGGGGCGGGCAAGCCAAAATTCAGGATTTGCCCCACGATGTCGGCGGGTTGGAAGAAGAACGATAATTCCGGATACTCGCGGTTCAAGCGGGTTCGCAATTGCCGGACGTACTCCCAGGTTGAGCCATGCGCGCCCGCTCTGAGAGAGATCAGGATCTCGCCATCAAAAGGGCCGATTGTGGCTGCGTCGCTATAGGCAACGTTCGTACCGCTATACGGTAAACCCATGTTATCGAGAATATCCGTCAGCTCCCGGGCCGGTATTACTTTGCGGATTGAGTCTTCAACCAACGAGAACTGGTGTTCGGTTTCTTCGATGCGAGTTCCCGCCGGTGCGCGCACGTGCAGTCGGATCTGACCGGCATCGACCTGCGGGAAGAAGTCCGTGCCCAGGAACGGAGCGAGCGCCGCGACGATCGCACAGAGACTCAGGAAGCAAACCGCGAGCAGTTTACGATGGCCGAGCGCCGCTTCGAGCAGATTGCGGTATCCGTTGCGAAGCCGGTGAAACTGGCGATTGAAGCCGTGATGGGCGCGCCACAGAAGGTTGTCGCGCGGGGTGTCCTGCTCGGCTTCGCCGGCGCGATAACGATCCAATTCCGCGGGCAAGAGGAATTTCACCAGAGTGGGAACCAGGGTTCGCGACAGCAGATAAGAGGCCATCATGGCAAGCACCACGGCCAAAGCCAGCGGTGTGAACAGATACCGCGCGGCGCCCGTAAGAAAAATCACCGGGACAAACACAATACAGATGCAGATGGTCGAAACAAAGGCCGGAACCGCGATTTGCTGTGCGCCATCCAGAATCGCGCGGATAAGCGGCTTCGCTTGAGCAAGGTTGCGATGGATGTTCTCGATCTCGACAGTAGCGTCATCGACCAGAATGCCGACGGCCAGCGCGAGTCCGCCCAGGGTCATGACATTGATCGTCTCGTGAAGCAGATTCATCACCGCCAAAGACGCGAGAATCGACAGGGGAATCGAGATGCAGACGATGATGGTGCTGCGCCAGCTTCCCAGGAACAGCAGAATCATGCAGGCCGTGAGCAGGGCCGCCGTCACCGCCTCTTTCATCACGCCCGAGATGGCCGCCCGCACGAAAATGGATTGATCGAAAAGCAGGTTAATCTTGAGCGCTGGAGGCAAAGTGGACTGAATTCTGGGGAGGATCTGTTTTAGACGGCTAACGATTTCAAGCGTCGAAGAGCCGCCGTTCTTCAGTACCGTGAGGAGCGCGCCGCGTGTGCCGTTGTGGCGCACGATGTTGTGCTGGACGGCGTATCCGTCTCGCACGCTGGCAACATCGCGGACGTAGATAGTGGAGCCGTTCACCTGCTTGATCGGCAGGTTGTTGAACGCGGCAGCCGTTTCAGGGAGGCTGTTCAGCTTGACTGTGTAATCGTGCGAGCCGATCATCATCTCTCCGGACGGGACGATCAGACTTTGCGAGTTGATTGCGTTCACGACATCGGTGGGAGAAAGTCCTTGCGCCTGCAGCGCCGGCGGATTCAGGTCCACCATGATCTGCCGGGGCTTTCCGCCGTATGGCAGCGGAAAGCTTGCGCCCTGCACGGTTGCCATCTGGGTGCGGATGAAGTTGTATCCGTAGTCGTAGAGCGACTGTTCCGACATGGTGGCGCTCGAGATACTGAACTGCAGGATGGGGACGCTGGAGGCGTTGAATCGAATGATGGCGGGCGGCGTCATGCCGGCAGGCAAGGAGTGCAACACGGACTGCGATGCCGCCGCGAGTTGAGCTACGGCCGCTTCGATCTTGGCGCCGGGATGAAAGAATACGCGGATCACGCTGAGGCCGGGCAGCGATTGCGATTCGATATGTTCGATGTCGTTGACAGTGGTGGTGAACGAGCGCTCGCACCGGATCGTGACCACCTCAGCCATCTCTTCGGCGGAAATTCCCGTGTAGGACCAGATGACGCTGGCTACCGGGATGTCGATCTCGGGGAAGATGTCGGTGGGCATGCGCACCGCGGCGAGGCATCCCAGGACGATGATGACCAGCGCCATCACAACGAATGTGTAAGGGCGTTGCAGCGCCAGCCGTACTATCCACATAAGCTGTGAACGGGGTTCAAACCTATTCTACGACGACTGGCCGCAAATGAACGCAAATGAACACAAATTGGTAACCTTTGAGGCCAGTGCCGGTATTAACAAATGTGAACGAGACGCCGGACAGCGCCTTGATGGAGGAGGTTCGCCAAGGCGATCTTGCCAGCTTGGCCATTCTGTTCGAGCGGCATCATCGCGCGTTGTTCAACTTCTTTATGCATGTGAACGGCAGCCGGGATGTCAGCGAGGACCTGGTGCAGGATGTATTCTTCCGGATTCTGAAATACAAGAAGAGTTACCGGCCGGATCGCTCCTTTACGGCCTGGATGTACCAGATCGCCCGGAATGCGCAGATCGACTCGGTGCAAAAGCATCGCAACGAGGTCAGCATCGGCGACTACGATTTCGGGAGTGGCGGGAATATGGATGACAGTTTAAGACAGAAACAGGAGCTGGTGTTACTGCGCCGGGCCATGGCCCGCCTGCCAGTTGAGAAGCGGGAGCTGCTCGTATTGAGCCGGTTTCAGAACATGAAATACGAAGAGATCGCGGCGATTCTGGGCTGCGATATCGGGGCGGTAAAAGTGCGTGTATACAGGGCCGTCCGGGCCTCTGGGCCAGATCTATCTCGAGCTGGCCGGGGAGAAGGCATCATGAACTGCGAAGAAGCAAGAAAACACTTTGTCGATTATTGGAGCGGCGCTCTCGATGACATGAGCAATGCGCGGTTCCAGGGGCATCTTGCGATTTGCGATGGATGCAGACGCGAGGCCGAGGACCTTAAGCAGGTGTGGAGCACGCTCGGCTCGCTTCCGGACCAGGACCCGGGCACCCAGATGCGTCTGCGTTTTTACGATTCGTTGCGCGAGTGGAAGCAACGCGAGGTGGAGCGGCAATCCAGGTTCTGGTGGTCGCGGCACCCGGCTTTTCAGGTCGCCTTTGCCATGGCGATTCTGGTGATCGGAGTGGTGATTGGAAGTGTCATTACGCGGCAGTCGGGCGAAGTCGCTCATCTGCGCGGGGAGATTTTTAACATGCGTCAACTTGTGACCTTATCTTTACTGCAGCAACAGTCGGCTGGCGACCGTCTGCAGGGCGTGAACTGGAGCTATCGGGTGGAGCAGCCCGACACGGAAGTATTGGCGGCACTGCTGACTACCGCGAATCACGATCCAAATGTAAATGTGCGCCTGGCTGCCGTGGATGCCTTGCGGAATTTCTCGGACAGTCCGGTGGCGCGCAGAGGATTGGTGCAGGCACTCGGGAAGCAGACCTCGCCGCTGGTGCAGATCGCGGTGCTGGATCAATTGGTGGAAGCGCGCGAGCGGTCGGCTGTAGCACCCATCAAAGTGTTGCTGGCCAGCGCGGACTTGAATCCCGACGTAAAACAGCGGGCCGAGTGGGCCATTCGGAAACTGCAATGACACCGCTGAAGCTGTGCGTGATGGCGGCCGGGTTGGCGGCGCTTGCATGGGCTGCCGACATCGAGGAGCACGAGAAGATTCACAAGACCTTTTCGGGCGCGAAATCGATCGAAATCGACAACGTGAATGGCTCGATCCAGGTAGTGGCTTCAAAGGGGCCGGAGATTGAGGCTGACATCGAAAAGACGCTACACGCGGATGATTCCAGCCGGGCGGAAGCCGCTAAGCGCGAGGTGAAGCTCGATGTGTCGCAGGTCGGCGGCGACGTGAAGTTGTATGTGGACGGGCCGTTCCGCTGCCATTGCGACAACGGCGGTTTCCGATCCAGAAACAACACGCATGAGTGGCGGCATCGCGGCTATCGCATGGACTACGATTTCCAGATCAAGGTCCCGGCGGGAACCAAGCTCTACCTTAGCACGGTGAATCACGGGAGCATCAAAGTCTCGAACACATCGGGCGATTTTGATGTCGAGAATATCAACGGTGGAATCGAAATGGTTGAGATCGCCGGCTCGGGACAGGTACATGCGATCAACGGCCGGGTGAACGTTGTGTTCGCGAAGAACCCGGAGCGTGCTTCTTTGTTCAGTTCGCTGAATGGCGGCGTGGACATTTCGTTCCAACCGGATCTCAACGCCGATGCCCGCGTGAAAACGATGAACGGCGGGATCTATACCGATTTTCCGGTGACGTATCTGCCAGTCGTGGCCGCTACACCGCAACGGCGGGATGGCAAGTTTGTGTACCGCAGTAATGAATTTACAGGAGTTCGGATTGGACGCGGCGGACCCGAGTATAAGTTCGACACATTGAACGGAAGCATTCGAATCATCAATCGAGGAAAGTAATCATGAAACATACATTTGTAACCTTGCTGCTTGCAAGCAGCTTTGCCTTGTGCCAGCTTGCCTTGTGCCAGCTTGCCTTGTGCCAGGATGTTACGCCAGACCGCGTGACGGTTCCTTTTAGCGACGCTTCGCGGCCGCGGATGGTGAAGTGCTCGCTGCTGAATGGAGCGATCGCGGTGAAGGGATACGCCGGCAAAGACGTGATTGTCGAGGCGCGGCCCCGGAACGAGGAGCGCAGGCATCATCGTGGAGCCGAGCGCACGGACGGCATGCGGCGAATCGATGTAAACACCACCGGGCTGAGTGTCGAGGAAGCGGACAATGTGGTGTCGATCGGGACCCGCTCCTTCCAGGAGAGCGTGGATGTGTCGATTCAGGTGCCCTTTGCCACGTCTCTCCAGTTGCATGGCACTAACGGCGGCGACATTGTGGTGGATCACGTGACGGGCGAGATCGAGATCGACAACACGAACGGGAGCGCGATTGCAACCCACATCTCCGGGGTGGCGATTCTGCATTCGTTAAATGGCAAGGTGCAGGCCAGTCTCGACAAAGTGACGCCGGATAAGGCGATGTCCTTCAGCACGCTGAACGGCGATATCGACGTGACGATGCCTGCCGATACCAAGGCCAAGGTGAAGATGAAGAGCGACAACGGCGAGATCTACAGCGACTTTGATGTCCGGCTGGATGCCTCGGGCCGCCAGCCCATCGTGGAAGACAACCGTTCAGGCAAAGGCAAGTACCGGGTTCGCTTTGAAAAGGCGATGTACGGAACGATCAACGGCGGTGGCCCGGAGATGCAGTTCACGACGTTCAATGGGAATGTGTATATAAGAAAGCCGAAGTAGTAGCCATCAAGTAGGCCCCTTCATCAATGTCTGCATTTGCTGGTACATCATCATGCAGGCGGGACCCAGCGTCACCAGCAGAACCGACGGAAAGATCAGCAGGAAGATCGGGAAAATCAGCTTGACTCCGATCTTCCTGGCCGCCTCCTGAGCCTGTTGGCGGAACCGCACGCGCAGATATTTCGCATGGGTGCGGAGCGAGGGTCCCAGACTGGTACCAAACCTGTCGCTGTCGATCAGCAGGTTGGAGAGCTTGCGTAGCTCAGGCTCGGCGTTCCGTTCAGCCAGATTTCGCAACGCCTCCATTCGGGCATCGCGAGCGCGCAGCTCCAAGTAAACCTGCCCGAGTTCGGAACTCAGATCCGGGTGCGTGGTCTTGAGGGCGCGGCTGGTGTATTCGAGCGTCTGATCCAGGGACTGCCCTGCCTCCAGGCCGAGAACCATCAGATCGAGCGCCGGAGGAATTCCGCTCCGCAAACGTTTTGCGCGGGCACGAATTCGGGCGGCCAGGATGCGGTCCGGCAGGAGGGCGCCGAGCCCCGCTCCACAGATTGCCGGTACGACCGCGGATCTCTCGGGATGCGAGATCAGCATAGCCAAACCAACCAGTGTTGAGATCAGAAGTGCGCTGGCGCACTTGATTCCATAGAATACGGGGACTGCCGGCGGCCAGCGGTAGCCTAACCGTGAGAGTTGCTTCCGGTACTTGTTCTCTTCGCGGCGCGCGGACGGGAACTGTTCGCCAATCGAACGGAAAACATCCAGCATGGCGGCGCGAGAGGCTGTCAGATCCGGTTCGGTAAGGGACAATCCGATTGCCGGCGCCCGCGTTTTGGCGCGCATAATCCAGTAACCACACGCTACAATCCCGGCCATTACGCACAGGAAAAAACCGATGGTGAGTCCGATGCCGGTCATATCCGGATGTCCACCAGCCGGCGAATGACGAAGTGTCCCGCGATCAAACAGGCGATTGCGGCGACGATCAAATACTTGCCGGTGGGATGCTGCAACAGAATCGCCAGGTAGCCGGGATTCACGACAAGCATGATCGCCGCGATCACAAGAGGAAGGGCGGTCAGGACTATGCCGGTCAGCTTGCCGTGGGCAGCCAGCGCCCGGACTTCACCTTTTAGCGCCGTGGATGCGCGCATCGTCTCCGAAAGATTGGAGAGGACCTCGTTTAGTTTGCCGCCGGTGCGGGATTGCAACTGGATTGCGGAGACGAACATGTTCACTTCGAGCAGGGGCATGCGGCGGCTGAGGTTCTGGAGAGCCACCTCCCACGACATTCCGAGGTTGCCCTCGATGGCCACTTTCCGTAGCTCCGTCGAAACCGGCGGCGTGCTCTCGTTCGCCAGGATCTCCATTCCCGCGGATAAAGGATGGCCTGCACGCAGCGCGCGGGCGAGTGAATCGAGCGCGTCCGGAAACGCTTCTTCGAACTTGAAAAAGCGTTTGGCGCGCTTCTTGAGGATATAGAAATAGGGCAGGCCAGTCAGCATGAAGCCGCACAGCAAGGCGAGCCAGAGCGGCGCCCAGTTCCAGTGCAGTACAAAAGCGAAACCGGCCGTTCCGCACAGTAACATCAGCAGAGTGAACCTGCCAACGGACCAGCTTACGCCGGCTTGTTCCAGACGGCGCTGCAGCATGTCGCTGAAGTCGAAACGTTGCAGGAGACTGTCCCAGACTCCGATGGTGCTAATGGAGTGCTCTTTGAAGAGCTGCGGGCCGCTCGCTTGGTCCAGGGTTTCAGCGAGTAAAACCTCAAGTGGTTGTTTTCCGCGATGCAAAGTCAGCCAAGCGACCAGAACGGCCAGGCCGGCCATCAGGAAGGTCACCAGGAAAACAAGCAGCGTAATGAGCGCGATCACCGATCAATCCTGAGCCCTGTGGGCCTGTAGCGCGCGCGTGGAGTGACGATCACCATAAGGCGGCGGTCGTTGTCCGAGTATCCGCTGATCAGGAAGCCGCGTCCCAGGGGCATGGGCAATTCCGCCGCCAGATTGCGGGAGGACAACATCACCAGATCCTTGTTGGCTTCCATTCGCGATACGAGCGAGTCCGCATCGATTTTGGGGTTGAAGCCCGTGACATGCGGCACTTTTGGATCGAGCGGCGTTCGCAAGGAAGCCGCTAACTCCTGCGCCCCTTTGTCGGTCACTGAGACGATCCGCTCCCAGGCGACGGCGGGTTGCGCCGGCACTGTCCGCGCCCGATCGCGCCCGCTTAAGAAGACCGCGGATGTGGCGAGAGGGAATCGCGGGCCACTGCCTTCATCCACGCGATTGCGCAGGACTAAGCGAAGGCGCGCTCCCGCATCCGCAACCGCGACCAGATCGCAGTCCTCGGGACGAACCAGCACCGTCACGGTAGGGGCTGAGAAATGAAGAGCCACCGGTTCAGGCTGAAGGTTCGTCGAAAGCACCTCGATGTTCTGCAGAATGGTCCGCAACACTGTATGCGGGTCCGCAGAGGAAGTGTTCCGGTCCGAGATCGCTTGAATATCGACTTTGCTGCCCGGCCGGAGCAGCGCGAGCACCCCGCCCGATTCAAAGACATGTATCGTAACCCCGCGCATACCGGTGGGCACGTTGCCGCTTTCGGTCGAGTTGGGCGAAACCAGCGCGGACTTCGTCAGGACCTGCCTCTCGCCGACGGCGTCTATAACAGTAGAACCGATCACTTCTTCCGGACGAGAGAACGAGCTGCCAAAGGCGGTGCGGCCGCGAACCTCGGTTACCTGTACATCCGAAGCCACAAGCACGGCGCCGCGCGGGAGTTTCTTCGCTGCGATCACGACGCTCTGCTTTGGGAGGTCAGTGGAACTGCCGCTCAGCTTGCTGGCGAAAAGGCCGTAGAAGAGCCCGGTGGAGATGATGGCCACGATGAAGGCGATAGCCAGTAAGGGCACCATGTTCTTTTTCATGACTGGTTGTTCGTGCTCAATGAGACACGACGCTCACTGGATTGAACGGCTAAATTGAAGTGTTTACTTATGCCGTAAGGAGCTTAGATGGGAAGAAAAATTAGCTTAGCCGGAGCGATCCCGGAGTTATTCGCAGCGCGCCGGCGGAGCCTACTGTATGCGGCACGCCCCGGCGTGCTGCGGCAGCAACGATTAGTCTCTCCGCAACAGGTGCAACGCAAGCATGCACCACGTGGGACATGCTTTAGCGGGAGCGACGGGGGCCGTCACAAGTATCGGAAAGTTGTGAGTGGGGTGGGCTTCAGCCCGCCTTCTAAAGCGCGGGCTGAATGCCTGCCCTCGAATCAACCACTTAGCCCTGGGTTTCTGAAGAGCGGGAGCGACGGGGCCGTCACAAGTATCGGAAACTGAGTGGGCGTTTCGCCCGCTCGGGCATCACTTTGCCCCTGGGCACGCAAATTGCCTGCCCCAGTCAGAATCAACCACCTAGCCGTGGTTTCTGAAGAGCGGGAGCGACGGGGTCGTCACAAGTATCGGAAACTTGTGAGTGGGGTGGGGTTCAGCCCGCCTTCTGAAGCGCAGGCTGAAGGACCGCGCCACTCAGAATCAACCACTTAGCCCTGGGTTTCCGGAGAGCTTGTCTTCTCGTGGCCGAGGGCGACGCCATCCGTGCTCCGTTCCTAAGGTTTCGACTTTGAAATCGAAAGGCACCCGTTCATGGAGGCCCCTTTTCCATCGGCGCCCACCGAGCCCGACACGCAGTTCCCTTCCATGCCGCCCGAAAAAACGATGCTGTGGCCGTTCAAGACGAATTCGCCGCTCGCGCTCTTCCCCGACGTATTGAAACTGCCGCCCACCTGCTGGCGCATTCCCCGAGCCTGCTGCGGCGCAATCCGGGATCCTGAGTAGCTCACGGAATCGCGGCTATCCAGCGGTCCCAACGTCAGCTCTAACCGGGAACCTTTCAGTTGGCCAGTTACCGTTCTGCGCGACGCAAACTCGTCAAGATACGATGCAGTGAACCGGTCACCGTCGATTTGAATATCGGAAAGCGCGGAGGGATACGGGTGATAGTAGGTGGCCGTGATCGCGTCGCCGTTCACCTGGAAATCCAGCTTCGATCGCGCCGGGTCCGGGCCGTTCAGCTTCCAGAGGCCTTCGAACCGCAAGGCTTGGACCGGTTCGGCCGCACAAACAAAACCGCAGATGAGGAGTAGGGAAGGCGCTGCAAAAAACCATCTCATGCCGTGATCGTATCACGTTGCGCCGGCATCTGAATGGGTCAGCGCGCTGGCTTTGGTTTGATAACCCGCCGTGTGGCGGAAACCACAGTGCCGTGCTGGTTTTTGCCAGACATCCGGTCTCCCGATACGGTCAAGGTGTCGACAAAGCCAGCTTTCCAGCGCAACGTGATCGCCCCCTTCGAGGCATTCGTGCATTCCCACTTTCCTTCCGCTTTGCCGTTGGAGATAAGAATGTTGTTGGCCTGCAAGGTGATCGCTCCGCCGTTGAACCATTTCCATTCGCCTATCGCCGCTTCACAGCCTGCCCCGAAAGCCGGCACGCCGATCAAGAAAAGTAACCAGGTCAGGTGTTTCATGCGCTCTCCCAATGTAAGGCCTTTTCTACCCGAGAGCAAATCGCGCGTGGCTTTGAGCGACACAGAGGCTCTGTGGCATGATGATCCTACCGTGGGGCCGGCCGTATCGGTTCAGCAAGCGAAGTTGCGCAAAGAGCTCGGGTTGAAGGACCTGGTTCTGGCGCAAGTGTTGTGCGTCGTTGGGTCCACCTGGGTAGGAGTAGCGGCCAAGCTCGGCAAGGCTCACGTCGCATTCTGGGTTGCGGCGATGCTGCTGTACTACCTGCCGTTGGCCGCGGTTGTGATCTATCTGAACCGGCTGATGCCTCTCGAGGGCGGCCTGTATCAATGGGCGAAGGCGGGCTTCGGCGAGCGCGGCGGTTTTCTGATTGCCTGGAATTTGTGGGTGTATGCGGTCCTGGTGGTGGGCGCGATTGTGTTCGTGGTACCCACCGATCTCGCGTACATGATCGGCCCGGCCGGCCGCTGGATTCCATCCAGTAAGCCCGCGACTCTGGCGCTCACGGGAAGCGTCGTCCTGATCATCACGGTGGTGGGGATTCGCGGGTTGCAGATAGGCAAGTGGCTTCACAACGCGGGCAGCATTATGATCCTGACCGCGTATGCCGTCCTGCTCGGGCTGCCTCTCTGGGCGCTGCAGCGGGGAACGATCGCTCATTATCAAGCTGTTCCGTGGCAGGCCCCGGCACTGAACTTCTTCAGCCTGGCCGTGTTCGGGCAGATGACCGTTGGCGCGCTGAGCGGGTTTGAATACGTGGCGATTCTGGCTGGCGAGTGCCGCGGCGCGGCGCGCACGATTGGTCAGTCCGTCATGCTCTCGGCGCCCGTAATTGCGCTGATGTTCATCCTCGGCACCAGCTCCGTGCTGGCTTTCATCGGAACGCAACCGATCGATCTGATTGGACCGATCCCGCAAACCATGCGGATCGCATTCGGTCACACGGGACCGGCGGCGTGGGCTGCTCCGTTTACAATTTTTCTGCTGATGGGACGGGCCATTGCCGGAGCGAGCTTGATCTTCACGGGATTGACGCGCCTGCCGATGACAGCGGGCTGGGACAATCTGGCGCCGCGCTGGTTTACCCAACTGCATCCCCGCTGGAAGACGCCGGTAAATTCGATTCTGCTGGTGGCTGGCCTGGTGATGGCGTTCATCCTGCTCAGTATGACCGGCGTTGGCGAGCAGGAGGCCAACCAGTCGCTCGTCAACGCGAGTCAAGTGCACTATGCGATAGCGTATGTAGCTTTGTTCGCTCTGCCGTTGATAGGTAGCCGGGCGCTCCGGAGTAAATTGCCTGTATGGCTGAAGGTGGTGTCCGCGGCTGGTCTTTTGTCGAGTGTGATTGGCCTCGCGGTAACGGTTTATCCGATTGTGGATGTGGTGAGCCGCGGTGCTTATGCTTTGAAGATTGGGGGCATTGTGGTGGTGAGCAATGTGATTGGTTTGGCGATTTACTATGCTGGATGTGACAAGCTAAAGCGTGTCCCACATTAAATGGTTTTTCTTGATCGTGATTGGGCTGCTGCCGGCACAGACACTGGATAAACGATTCGTCATTGTACTGATCGGCCCGCCCGGTAGTGGGAAGACGACGCAGTCGGAGTATCTCCAGAAGGCGTTCAGGATCCCAACCATCACATCTGAGGATCTGATCCGGAGCCATCCGGAAGCGCTCGAGAGATATCAGACCGATGGAATCGCTCCGGGAACGCCTCAGTCGAATCCCGCTTTGAACGATCTGGTTCGCGATGCGTTGAGCAAGATCGATCTCACCAAGGGCGTGGTGCTGGATGGTTATCCCGCTTCGAAGGACCAGGCAGATCACTTCGGGGTGGTGGTCCGGAAACTCAACCTTCCTTCGCCGATCGTGATACAGTTGGCCGTTCCCGACGACGTGGTTCGCGCACGGTTAAAAGCGAGGGGGCGCGCCGATGATACTCCGCAGGTGATCGCACAGCGGTTGAAAGATTATCACCGCGAGTTAGAGATGATCCGCAGCTACTATCCCGAGGCGAATGTCTGGACGGTGGATGGAGCGCTGCCGTCCGAGAAGGTTTCGCAGACCATCCAATCGATACTAAAAGACGAGGTCAAGTAACACAGCGCGCCCTCGCCGCAAACTGTGGGGCAGGCGGTCGGGCTTTGCCGCCTGCCGGGCGACCCGGTATTTGGGTCGCCTGCAACCGCGGCTGGACGTAGACAGCAAGACTCTCTGCGCTACAGTTGCGAAATCGTCGCGCCGCGCAAAGAAACGAAGATTTAGTAATACAGGCACCCTCGAAAACCCGCCGCATCCGCTGTGTTGCACCGAGTGGCACAGGCATTCTTGCCCGATGTCGCTTAGTTTTCCACTCGAGAACCGCCTGGAAAACATTTTCAATAACTTACGTCTTTACAAAATGTGGAGCAGGTCTCCGGCCTGCTCGCGTCCCCCGGCGGCGAATCCCCCAAAGAGCGCGTTCGGCGAGCAGGTCGGAGACCTGCTCCACGCTGGCAAACAAGCGTAAGCCGCTGATGAGTCGACCCTTACCACAAACTAAGTGCACAGGCATTCTTGCCTGTGTTGCACGTAAACGGCGGTTCCTCTCTGAAGAGCCACACAGGCACGAATGCCTGTGTTAACCGCGCAGCATTCGCATGGCGTCCGACATCGCAGCCGCTTCAGCGGAGCGCTCCACCCGGCCGCCGTCGCGCTCGCCACCATCGGAATCGCCTTCTCCCGGCGCGAGGAACAGGTTCGCTTCCAGCCCGTGCTGCTTGTTGTATAGATCGAAGTACCGGCCGCGCGCCGCATACAGAGATTCGTGAGTGCCGCGCTCGGCAATCCGGCCGGCTTCCACCACCAGAATCTGATCGGCCCGCCGGATAGTGGAGAGGCGGTGCGCGATTACGAACGTGGTCCGGCCCTGCATCAGGTAGCGCAAACCTTCCTGGATCAGACTTTCGGATTCGGAGTCGAGACTGGACGTGGCTTCGTCCAGAATGAGAATCCGAGGATCGGCCAGAATCGCGCGCGCGATCGATACCCGCTGGCGCTGGCCGCCGGAAAGTTTGACGCCGCGCTCTCCCACGATGGTGTCGTACTTGAGCTCAAATTTCTCGGCGAACTCGTCGACACGGGCGATGCGGCACGCCTCCATGATTTCGGCTTCAGTCGAAAGCGGTCGCGAGAAAGCGACGTTCTCGCGAATCGTGCCGTCGAACAGAAAAGTCTCCTGCAACACCACCCCAAGCTGCGTCCGGTAAGAGCTGAGCTTTACGGTCGATAGATCGATCCCGTCAACGCGTACTTGTCCCTCATTGGGTACGTGGAACGCCGAGATCAAGCCGATAATCGTAGACTTGCCCGAGCCAGACGAGCCCACCAGCGCAGTGACTGTGCCCGGATCCGACCGGAACGACACCTCGTGCAATACGGTTTTGCCTGTCTCATAGGCGAAGCTGACGTCATCGAAGACCACCTCACCGCGAATTTCCGGTAGCTGGCGGACGCGGCGGGGATCCGAATCCTCGCGGCTCTCGTTCAGAATTTCACGCGTGCGATCCAGCCCGGCCAAAGCTTCGGTAAGTTGCGTTCCGATTGCAACCACTTGCACAACGGGAGCGACCAGGAATGCGAGGAAGGCTGTAAACATCACAAAATCACCTAATTTGATTTCCTTGCTGGCGATCTGGTGCGCTCCGATATACATGACGATCGCGCCCACCAGCCCCATCAGCACGGTCGCCGACAGGCTCATCACCGACATGGCCGTGAGACTCTTGAGCACATTGTTCAACAGGCGTTGGACTCCGGCCCCGAACACCTGCTCTTCGCGCTGTTCGGCGTGATAACCCTTCACCACGCGTACGCCGCCGAGCGATTCTGTCAGCCGGCCGGTTACTTCCGCGGTGATCTTGCCGCGCTCGCGGAAGATCGGCCGAATGGTGCCGAATGCTTTCCGTAGCGTCAGCGCAAACGCGGCGATGATCGCGACCGCAATGCCCGTCATCAGCGCGCTGATCCTCAACAGGAATATTAGCGAAAACAGGGCGGTCATTAACCCGCCAACGAACTCGACCAGACCGGTACCCACCAGATTGCGCACGCCCTCGACGTCGCTCATGATTCGGGAGACCAGCGTGCCGGATTTGTTCGAGTCGTAGAACGAAACCGGAAGCCTGCCGATATGCGCCTGCACTTTCTGCCTCAGCTCGGCGATCAAACGCTGCGCGGCTTTGGAAAGCAGTTGCGTTAAGGTGAATGAAGTCACGCCTTGAATCAGCGTCGCGAGCAAAACGGCCAGGACCAGCGGTGTCAGAAGGTCCATACGATGCTCGCCCAACACCTTGTCTATGAGAACTTTCGTAGACGCCGGGAGCGCCAGCCCACACACTCGGTTGATTACCATCAGCCCTAAGCCAGCCGCCAGTGTCCAGCGGCGCGGGCGTACCAACTCCCAGATGTCCGGCAGCAGGGCGCGCAGACTTTCCACGCTCAGTTTTTTCTTAGGGCTTTGCGGCGTCAATCGGGTTTGCTCTATTGTACTCGGGGTTGCTCTATTGTTACCCGGGGTTGCTCTATTCTTAAGTGATGCGCGCTCTGTACTAAATGATGCCCGCCGGGCACCGCGCGATTCGGAGGCAAATGGCGAAATTGTTCTGCGGAACATCCGGGTTCGCATACCCGAGCTGGAAACCGGACTTTTATCCGGCCAAGCTCGCGTCTCAAAAATTCCTCTCTTACTATTCTGAGCGCCTGAACGCGGTCGAGGTCAACTATACTTTCCGGCGGTTGCCCTCGCCGTCAACTCTGGAGAACTGGTGAATTCGACCAGGCCCGGGTTTACCTTTCCGTGCAAGGCGCACATGCGGATCACTCACATCCAGCGGCTGAAGCGGTCCGAGTTCACGGATGTATTCTTGAAGGCAATCGATCCGCTCAGGACCGCTGGGCGGTTGGGACCGGTGTTGTTCCAGTTGCCGCCCGCGCTGAAATGCGATGAGGCGCTGCTGGCCGATTTCTTGTCCTCGCTGCCCCCCGAAATCCGCTGTGCGTTCGAGTTCCGGCATCCTTCCTGGCTTGCGCCGCCCGTCTATTCGCTGCTCGAGAAGCACGGCGTTGCGTTGTGCCTGGCGGAGTCGGAAAAGCTGGTCGTGCCCGAGGTGATCACCGCGAACTTTGTCTATTCGCGGTTGCGCAAAGACGATTATTCGATCGAGGACCGCAAAGAGATTGCAGCGCGGGTGGAACAGTTGCTAGGCACCGGCCGCGACGTCTTCGTTTTCTTCAAGCATGAGGAGACGCCGGCCGGCGCGCTTTATGCCGAGGAGTTGCTGGGGCGATTCCCGGCTTGGCCCCCACGCTCGTCGCCGGAACAGGGTTCGGATTCACCACCGGAAGCGTGACGATGTTGCTGGTGAACACGTCCTGCGCGATAAAAACCTGGGTCTGAAGATTGGTAGGCAAGTCTTGCGCTAGCTGCAGTTGCACTTCGTAGACGCCGAGCAGCCCGGGTTTCAATCCGGCGTTCAAGACGTTGGCGGTCTCGCCGCCCACCTGTGCGTCATCCACCGGCACTGAGGGAAAATTCAGGGGCGAGCCCTGGAAGAACTGGCCGGTGTTAGCAAGTAAGTTCTGATCGTCCGGCTGGATCTGTCCCAGGCCGGTGGCGTAGATGGATATCAATTCCCCGGGGAGTGCAGGTTTGTCGGCGGTCACGGCGGCCCCGGGCGTGCTCGTCGCGCAGCAGGTGGTGGTCTGTAAGGCAGTCAAGGCAATCGTCGCGCCGCTGCTGTTGGCGACAGAGATAGCGATGCCGTTGCCATCCGCACCGGGCGCCTTCGCCGTCAAGATGATTCGGGTAAATTGACCGGCCGCGGAAGCGGTCACCTTCTCGTCCGGGTTTGCGTTGATCAGCGTGATGAGCGCGTCGCGCACCCCGGTGAGTGTATCAGTGGTCTGTACGCTGTAAGCGTAAGACCGGTCTTCGATCATGATCGTGGCAACGTCACCGGCTTTAGTGTTAATCATTCCACCCACGTCAATTACAGCGATCGCGTTGGCCGAAACATGAAACGCCAGCGCCGGGCGCGGGCCCGGGCCCGGGTTCGTTTCGTCGATGGCAAAAATGCCGGGGTTCGCCAAAACAATCGGTAAAGCCACGGCGGTTGTGGCTGTGGATGTTCCATCACTATGTGTTGTGACGACGTACGCGCTGATGCTGGATGCGTCTCCAAAGCCGAATGGCACCTGGGTGTTGATCTGGGTCGGCGAGACATACAGGATCGGGGCCGGATTTCCATCGAAGAACACTTGGACCCCGCCCAATTCGCTCGGAACGGTTTTGCCGGTCGGCTCCGCATGTGCAGTCACATCGCTCAAATTCGTCCCGGTGATGCTGACGATCGTGCCGGGGGCCACGTCAGCGGCGTTTTGACCGCCATTCAGGAGGGAACCGGCGGCAACCGCAGTGATCATTGCGCTGGCCGATGTCGCTGCGGCATACGCGATCCCATTGCCCTGCGTGCCCGGGAGCTTGGAGGTCAGCAGAATTTGGTTGTTCCCGGCGTTCGACAAAGCGATCACATTTGGGTCTCCACCGGACGCATTTATCAGGGCGATCAGTGCGTCGATTACCTTGACAATCGTGTCCGCGGCCAGAACTTTATAAAGGTAATCCTTGCCCGCAATGGTGATCGTAACCGTATCGTCGGCCTTGATGGCGCCGCCGATCGTTACCGAGCCAAGCGCGAATACGGCCCGGCTGGCGGCGTTGGTGATTCCGTTTACCGGCACCGAATTCTGGCCCGGCGTATACACCAGAACACGGCGGTCGAAGGGATCGGACACATACAAGTTCGCGCCATCCCAAGCCAGGGACATCGGGGTCCTGACCGTATCCGCGGCGGAGCGCGAGAGGCTGTTGTCACGCCCGAACACGTCGGTGGTGTCGCTCGCGTTATCCGAGAATTCGTCCGGCTGACCGATAAACACGTCCGCTTTTGCGCCGCTCTGGGTGGGAATCGTGTTATACACCAGAACTCGATCGTTGCCGCCATCCGCGAGATACAGCCGCGTGCCGTCCGACAGCGCAAAACGCGGAAAGCTCAAGGTGGTTCCGCAGCGTTGGGGATAGGTAGGCTTTCCCGTGGTAGTGTCCGTGCCGTTTGAGGGGCACAGCGCGGGAGAGTTATTCCCGAACGCGGAATTGGTGTCCGGCTGGCCCAAAGCCAGATCGGCCGGCTGCTGCGTCTGAGTGGGAATCGAATTCCAGAGGAGCACGCGATTGTGGCCGAGGTCGCTGACCAACAGCCGCACGCCGTCGGATGTCACCGAAACCGGATTTAGCATGTTGTTGGCATGCGCGTCCACTGTGGCCTTGGTAAGATCCGGCTGCGGAGCGGTAAAGAAATTCGGCTGTCCGAGAACGTAGTCGGCCGGCTGGTTGTTCGTAGTTGGGATGTTGTTCCAAACCATCACGCGGTGGTTTTGCGTGTCCGCCACGAAAAAGCGAGTGCCTTGAATCCACACACCCTGCGGTCCACGAAACGATTTGTTATCGACCCCGGGAGGTTGCTTCACCGTCTTAAAATCCGCTTGGCCCAGCACGATGTCCGCCGGCATGCCGTTGGTCTGGGGTATCGTTTTCCAGATCAGAACGCGGTTGTTATCAGTGTCGGCCACGGCCATGATTTGACCGTCGCTGGCGACCGCGGTGGGGAGCCGCAAGGCTGCCTGCGAAAGGCCAAGGTCGGTTCCCGCGAAGTTGGTCTGGCCCACCACGACGTCCGCTTGTTTCACATCTGGGCTTCCAGCGCACACGTTGCAACGTTCGCCTTGCTTCGGCTGGACCGCTGGCGGAAGTACGAATCCATTGATGTTGTTGTAGATGAGTACCCGATTCTGCAGCGGAAGGGCTTGGACGCGATTCGCATCCGTAACAAACAGCGTATTATTCGCGTAAGCGAGCCCGCTCGCGCCACCCAGTGTGTAAGCGGAGGCCGTATTCGGAGTATCCGAGCTATCCTGCGCAGTGAACGTACGCTGACCGATAGTAAGACGGGCGGCTTGGCCGGTAGCAAAGTCGGCGGCATACGCCAAGACAGACGACAACAGCAGGAAAACGAAGGACTTCATTGTATTGGAGGTAAGTCTCAGTATAGCAATGGTAGTGCGACGGAACAATTTCACCGCTGGTTTCAATCGCAAGCAATTGAGGGACCAGGAAATCGGGATCGACAGCTCTCGCGCAAACCCGCCGCGAGCGCGGCGTCGTACGGGTTAACGTGCCGCCGGCACCCGCTTGCGCATTGCAATCGCGCGCGCATCCGACGCAGCTTGCACGGCTTGGCGGGCGGTATTTGTGGTGGTGTTCGAGTCCGCCTTGCTCGCATACTGCGCCTCGGCTTCGCTTAGATACTGCTCTGCCTTCTGGAACGTATCTGTGGCGTACTGTTGCGCGCCATCCGCTTTCGCGATCTGGACCGCATTTCGCGCCTGATAGAGTTCGAGTACTGCCTCATACTGCGGCATGGATAGGCCCGCCGGAGCTGGCTTCATCCCCGCGGACGGAAGATCCTGAGGTTTGATATTTAACGTGTATTGACCGCGCGGCAACAGATCGGCTTTCGCCTGAACATCTTCTACTCGCCCTACCGTATCCGGCCGGATTACGTTCTCCATCACCACCAGATCGCTCGGATATGGCACGGAAAAGTATGGCTCGGCAGTGACCAGAAGCCCGAACGTCGAATTGGGACACGTCACCCGCATCTTTCCGTTGTTGGACCCATCCGGTATTAGCTCGCCCAAGTTGATGGATCGCCCATCCGGCGTTATCGCCCAGAGCAGATACGTCAGGTATTCGGTTCCGAATTGAGTCGGAGCTTCGACATGCTTGAACGTGGCTGTGATCTCGGTATACCCGTTTTTCACTTCGACCTTCGCCTCGCCCTCGGCCTTCGGCAAAAGCACCGTGTCCTTGAAGTCGATGTGCGTCGGCCCGCCGCGGCGTTGATAGTTGACTGCCTTTAAAGCGCGCTGAACCACCGTTATACGGTACAGGGGAACGGTCTCGGAGGGAGATTGCGGACAGGATGGCACAACATAGGCAAGAAAAAGCGATGACAGAAGAGCGGGAACTCGCATTTCACGATTTGTGTGAGTCATGGACCTCACCTCTTTTCCAGTATGAGACATTTCTCGAAAGCTGGGGCGTCGGCCACCCGCTTCAGCGACAACCTACGATTTTCGACTCGTCCGGTTGGCTGGGAGAGGCTTAGCAGGGCGCTTTACGGGCGCTTGTGGCCGAGCACCGCAATGCGTGCACGCTCCTTTTGGATCGCGAGGACAGCGGACATAGCACCCTGTGCAAAGGGGATTTCGTTCATCAGGCAGCATTTCCTATTTGTCCGTGTACCGTTTCATACCGGTCTGCTGGCGTTCTGTGGCGCAGTTTGTTCCCAAGGAACAGGCCAAGTGCGCAGACAAACAGAACAGCGGTATTGACCGCATGCTGGCCGGAGCAACTTGTCGTGGAAGTACCGGCACCACCAGTTTCCTAAGATTTCGATCATTTCCTCTCTCCAGTTACCGGGCATTTTCAAAAAAATAGGGCGCTCGCACAATCAGTTCAGCGTGCGCCCAAATTCAAGGAGATTCACTTCAGGAGGCCAACATCGCCCCACATGTTGATCTGATCTTGCGGTTTTTCTTCCGAAGGCGCATGATGCTCAGGTCACAATCTGAACCAAGGACCTTGGTTTTAAGGTCTCGAACGAAGGTTCTAGTTCCGCCGACGCATTCAGCTCTGACCCGCTCACTTAGTGTCTGTTAGACAATAACCTATCCATTTGGGCCGCTGATTGGGCGGATTTCATAGTTCCACTCGCCATGAAATGAGTCTCGATGGAGGTTGACCAGGGCGAGTTCCTTATCCGGAATCCTG
>JBPCOQ010000224.1:0-11367 GCA_051000095.1 Bryobacteraceae bacterium
GGGTCTTGCCCTCCACAGCATGCGTGAGGCTGTAGTATGGACCGTGGCGAGCCTTGGGGTCTTGCGCACAAGCGCAATTTGGTTTGCTGCATTTAATTGTGCGTTCGGACAGTGAGCCGCGGCGCATGGGCCTGGTGTCGGCTAACTCCGCCGCGAGTTGGTGGACTTGGGGCGGGACATCGGGAGGAGCAGAAATGGACATGACCCTATCTTCCGGTATTACCAGCCGTAAGAAAAGCTTAAGTTACCGCCATCCGGGTAAAACAGCATTCTGGTGATGTGCACCCTGATTGCGATAGCGAGTTGCTCAGGCATCGCCCGGTAAAGGATCATAGAAGCTTATGAACGTTTGCATTATAGGAACAGGATATGTAGGCCTCACCACCGGCGTGTGTTTGGCCTTCCTGGGGCATAAGGTGACATGCCTCGATTCCGACGAGAACAAGATCGCGGCATTGCGCAATGGGAAAATCCCGATCTATGAGCCCTTTTTGAGCGAGCTGTTGGAGGAGGCGAACGCCAACATCCAGTTCGGAACCGACTATTCCGAGGGAGTGAAGGACGCGGAGGTCATCTTCATCGCAGTGGGAACGCCCCCTTCGCAGAATGGCAGTCCGGACCTTCGTTATCTGTGCTCGGCTGCGCGCGGCATCGGCCAACATTTCAATGGCGATTACACGGTTGTCGTGAACAAATCCACAGTACCGATCGGGAGCGGAAACTGGGTCGGCTCGTTGGTGCGCGAAGCGTACGAGCAGGAGCGTGGACGCAAGGCGGACAACCAATTTTCGGTGGCGTCGAATCCTGAATTCCTGCGCGAGGGGACAGCACTACACGATAGCCTGTATCCGGACCGGGTCGTGATCGGAGCCGACGATGGGCGGTCGCTCGAAGTGCTGTATACGCTGTATCGTCCGATTCTCGATCAGACCTTTACACCGCCAACGTTTCTGGACCGGCCGGAAGATCTGGGCGCGGTTCCGCTAATCTCGACGGATCTCGCATCCGCGGAGTTGATCAAATATGCCGCGAACGCCTTTCTGGCGCTGAAGATCAGCTACATCAATGAAATCGGGCAGCTTTCGGAAAAAGTTGGCGCCGACATCATGCAGGTGGCAAAAGGCATAGGATTGGACGCGCGTATTGGAACACGTTTCCTGCAGGCCGGCATTGGTTGGGGTGGCTCGTGCTTCGGCAAGGACACGGCGGCACTGGTGTCAACCGCGGGCGAATATGGGCTGGCGATGCCGATTGTCGAGGCCGCGCGAGAGATCAACCGGCGGCAGCGTGAGCACGTTGTTGAAAAACTGCTGGCCGAGCTAAAGATCTTGAAAGGGCGGACCGTAAGCCTTTTGGGATTGGCGTTCAAGCCTCATACCGACGATCTTCGCGAGGCTCCCGCGCTGGACATCGCCCGCAAACTGATCGAGCGAGGCTGCAAGGTGAAGGTGCACGATCCGGTGGCGATCGAGCGCTTTCAACGGGAGTACCCGGACATCAACGTGGTGTGCTGCGACTCCGCCGAAAGCACGGTGGATGACGCGGATGCGCTGGTGCTGGTAACCGAGTGGCCACAGTATCGCGACCTACCGTGGGAAGATCTGGCTAAACGAATGCGGAATCCTATCGTGCTGGACGGGCGCAACGCTCTCGATCGCGCACGGCTGACGCGATTCGGGTTCCGGTATATCGGGATCGCGGGGTAAGCAGCGCCGTGCCAGCTTTAGTGTAGGTTGTAGATATGACCACGGAACAAAAGGGCCAGCTCGGCGAGATCATCTGGGTCGATCCCGGCCGGATGAGCGGGACACCCTGCTTTCAGGGAACCCGTGTTCCGGTGCAGAGCCTTCTCGATTACATCGAAGGCGGCTCAACCATCGACGGATTCTTTGAAGACTATCCTTCCGTCACGCGCGATCAGGTTATCCAGTTCCTTGAACTGGCCAAGGAACAGTTGGTGGAGTGCGTCTCCTCTTAGTGTCTGTCAGGAAATAGTCATGCCAACCGCTCCCTCGCGGTCGCGGCTCGGAAACGCTCGCTGAGCCGCGCGCGCCAGCAAGCGGTCTGCTGGAATTGGACACGTTGTTTGATTACGGCCTCTTAGACGAGTGCGTTCCCGCCCGCTTGAAGAAATCATTTCCGGTCCACGTGGTACAAAGCGTCGGCTGGCGCACCAGCAAAGACGGTGCACTCCTCGGCTTTCCGCAACGACGCTTTGACGGATCGTGACCGTCGATCGCAAGCTCGAACGGCAACACGACCTCAGCAACTTCGCGCTCGGATTTATCATCGCTCGCGTTCCCCATAACCGCTTGGAGGGATTCGAGCCGATCTTCTAGCAATTGAGGGCCGCCGCTGAGAGGTGGTTCGCAAACATGGCGCGGAAGACCGGCGCGAGGTGCTGGTTCACCTCACCAGACAAGGCGAGCAACTACTCCAAAAGTTGTCGGTGCTGCATTGGGAGGAGCTACAAACGTCGGGTCCGGCGCTTGCGTCCGCTCTGGAAGACGTTCTACACCACGCATGAGCTAGAAAAGCCATTCAGAAGAATGAGGCGATTTCACAACCACGCCGCGCGTGATTCCAATTTCTCTGCTGGCGATCGCGATCGGCCTGCTGAGCTCCGTAGTAGCGTGGGTGCTCCTCCGGCTGATTGGGCTGTTCACAAATATTTTTTACTTTCAACGCGTGAATACGTCCTTGGTGTCACCGGCGGGCAATCACCTCGGGCTATTCGCGGTTGCCGTTCCAGTTGCAGGATCGCTGATCGTCGGGGTGATGGCGCGTTACGGATCGGAACGCATCCGGGGGCACGGGATACCGGAGGCGATTGAATCGATCCTGATGAACGGCAGCAAGGTCCACCCGAAACTGGCGCTGCTGAAGCCAATATCGGCCGCGGTTTCGATCGGATCCGGCGGCCCGTTCGGAGCGGAAGGTCCGATCATCATGACCGGCGGCGCATTCGGATCGATGATTGCGCAGCTATTTATTTGACCAGTTCGGAGCGCAAGACGTTGCTCGTAGCCGGAGCGGCGCCGGGCATGGCCGCCACGTTCGCCGCACCACTAGCTAGCAGCCGTGTTGCTGGCGGTAGAACTTCTGCTCTTTGAATGGAAGCCTCGCAGCGCGATTCCGGTAGCGCTGGCGAGTGTTATCGCGGGCGCGGCGCGGCGCGGCGCTACGTCCTGGGTCTGGGCCGCTTTTCCCGGTACCGGCGCATCCTGTCTTTATCGGACCGGAGGGCCTGATCGGCTGCGTCATCGCCGGGCTAGCTAGCGGCCGGGCTGCTTTCTGCGTTGCTGACTGTGGCCGTATACGCGGCAGAGGATCTTTTTCACAAGCTGCCGATCCATTGGATGTGGTGGCCGGCGATCGGCGGCGTTTTCGTCGGTTTGGGTGGCTTGATTTTTCCGCAGGCGCTGGGCGTTGGATACGACACCATTGGAGCGTTGTTGCAGGGGAACGTGGCTTTTAAGATTTTCCTCGGAGTGTTGCTGGTGAAATCCAGCATCTGGGTGATTTCACTTGGCTCCGGAACCTCCGGCGGTGTGCTTGCTCCGCTTCTAATGATGGGCGCCGCATTGGGAGGAGTGGAGGCGATTTTCCTGCCACACTTCGGGAACGGTTTCTGGCCGCTGGTGAGCATGGGCGCAATTTTAGGCGGCACGATGCGGTCGCCATTTACCGGCATCGTGTTCGCTCTGGAGCTGACTCACGATTTCAACATGCTGCTGCCTCTGATGGTGTCCTGCTTCCTGGCGCATGCCTTTACAGTACTCACGTTGAAGCGCCCTATTCTGACTGAAAAGATCTCGCGGCGGGGGTATCATCTCAGCCGCGAATATGCCATCGATCCGCTGGAGATTTTGTTCGTGCGAGAGGTGATGCGGACCAACGTGGTCGCGCTGGCAGCGGACGCAACGCTCGAAGAGGCTCGCGAGCTGATTCGTCCCGGCCATCGGCCACGACAGGGTCAACATCTTTTTCCCATCGTGGATAGCGAACGGCAGCTTCTGGGAGCGATCAGCCGGAATCAACTGCTAAAGCTGTACGAAGGCGCGGGAAAGGGAGAAATGGCGCGGAGGCTCACGGATATGGCATTGGCAATCCCGCCGTCGCTCACCCGGATGAGCCGCTGCGCGTGGTGGTGTATCGAATGGCCGAGTCCGGCTTAACGCGTTTTCCCGTCGTCGACCCAGCGGGCGGCAGGCGTCTGCTAGGCATGGTATCGCTCGACGACCTGCTTCGGGCCCGTAGCCGGAATTTGGAAGAAGAGCGGGCACGCGAGCGCGTTTTGCGGCTGCGATTGCCTTTGGGGCGGCGGTCGAAGGGAGAAGAACTAGAGCCGGCGGGACAATGAAACGTTTCCCGGCGGCGCTCAGTTACGAGTGCCTATGGTTTCGGTGCGCCCAGCCAGCGGCTTCACAACCGAGCCCCCACAGACGCCCACACCCGTATTCATCAACGCGTTGAGCAGATTGTAGAGGACGGCGTAAACCATCTGCTCGGTGACGGGCTGTTTCCCGGGCAGGCGGAAGGAGGTGGGCAGTTCTTTGGCGATCTGAACCCGAATGGCGTGTGGCAGCGCGCGGCCCGAGCGGTCGCGCTGATTCGCAACACAGATGGGAGTTTGCAGGACGGCGCCGGTTCGTCCATCCACGTAAAACTGGCAGCGCGAGAACCAACCCAGGTTGCCGGGATCGGCTGCGTCAAACAGCAGCAAGGGCGCCTGGCGGTCCGCCGCGAGCAGGTCGAGGCTCATGCTGCGCTTGCCCTCTTCCAGACGATATTCGAAGCCCGCCTGCTTGGCAATGTTGGCTACGAATTCGGGATCGAGCTCCAGCAGCAGGAACTTGTGCTCGCCTGCCTGCAAAACCTGCATACGCTCTTATTCTAGCGGCACGCGCGGGAGCGAGGACAGAACACGGGCGTGTGTGTCGTAAGATCCTTGCTCAAACAGGACGAACAACACTTCACGAACTCCCGTTTCCGGCTTACGTAAGTGGCCTGCTATCGTATCGATCGCGATCTGCGCCGCTTCGCTCACTGGATACCCATAAGCGCCGGTGCTGATAGCGGGAAAGCTGATAGAACGGACTTCGCGCTCCTCGGCCAGCGCCAGACACTTGCGATAACAGCTTGCGAGCTGTTCCGCCTCTCCGTGTTGATTGTCCCGATAGATCGGGCCGACAGCGTGGAAAACATACTGGGCCGGCAAGGCTCCGGCGCTGGTCACAACGGCGCTGCCGGTGGGGCATGGGCCGGTCGTCTTTCGGATTTCCTCCAGTTCCCACAGGAGTGACGGACCACCGGCACGATGTATCGCGCCATCCACGCCGC
Organism: Bryobacteraceae bacterium; assembly: GCA_051000095.1. Taxonomy (GTDB): domain Bacteria; phylum Acidobacteriota; class Terriglobia; order Bryobacterales; family Bryobacteraceae; genus JBBSHP01. The sequence goes on from JBPCOQ010000224.1 coordinate 5,344, forward strand.
CCCCTCCGCGCAGCTCGGAATTGGCCGCATTCACGATCGCATCTACGCGGATGGTGGTGATATCGCCGATGACCAGGCGCAACGTTTTGCCATGAGGGAAGTGGAAGTCCATGCTCGCTATAGTAGAAGATGGCTCGCGAAAAAGCACTGGTGTTGTTCGATATCGATGGAACGCTGATCCGGCGGGCCGGTCCGCATCATCGGCAGGCCTTAGTGGATGCTGTGCGGCGCACCACCAGCATCGAGACAACTACTGACGGAGTTCCGGTCGCGGGCATGCTCGATTGCGAGATTCTCCGGATCATGATGGAGCGCGCTGGAATGCCAGCCGCGGCGATCCGCCGTGTGATGCCCGAGATCGTGCGGCGAGCCCAATGGCTGTATGCCCGCAGTTGTCCGGATCTGCAGCGTAAAGTCTGTCCAGGCGTACGCGGGCTGTTGCGGCGGCTGCAACGGCGCGATGTAGTGACGGGCTTAGTCACGGGAAATCTGAGCCGCATTGCCTGGAAGAAGATGGACCATGCCGGGCTGCGGCCATACTTCCGGTACGGCGCTTTTGCCGAGTTGGCGAAGGATCGAAGCGGACTGGTTCGGATTGCGATTCGGGAGGCGAGGCGGCAAAAGTGGATCGGCCCTGGCAGCCCGATCACGCTAATTGGCGATCACCCGAATGACGTGAATGCGGCCCGGGCCAACGGGGCGCGATCCATTGCGGTGGCGACGGGCGTGGTGAGTCTGGAGGAGCTGCTAGCACACACGCCGGATATCGCACTTGCCGATATGCGGGCGATTCAGTTGAAGATGTTGCTGTGAAGAAGTGGTTGTAGTTTCGGTGGAAGCGCAATCCTTTTCAGTAAAGCGCGCGGAAGTTGAGTTTCACAACTTCGCCTCGCTGGGCGAGCCTGAACGAGCCATCGCGCATTACGCCGAACAAAACCAGCGCCGTGGCGTGGTGATTCGGAACCACCTGGACTTTATCGGACCGATGTCCCCGTTTCTCGAGATCGGCTCGAACGTGGGCCACACCAGCTACATGCTCGCGAATGAGTTCGGCGCGAGCGGGTTCGCGCTGGACATCTCGGCCGATTCGCTGCGCTATGGACGCGCGCTGCAGGACCGCTGGGGTTTCGACCGGGCTCCCATTCGCGTCGCTGGGGATGCCGCGAATCTGCCGTTTGCGGATGGCTCACTACGATTTGTGCTCGCGTTCCAGATGCTCAGCCAATTCCTGAATATGGAGACAGTTTTCATAGAAGTGAAACGGGTGCTCGCCCCGGGAGGCATTTTTTTGTTTGCGGAGGAGCCACTTAAGCGAGCCTTGTCGCTGCGCCTGTACCGCTGCCCCTACTACGACACCATGAAGCCGTGGGAGCGGAAGCTGTATAACTGGGGACTGCTCGGGTATTTTGTGCGGGACGTGATCGGGGCGCATCAGGAAGAGAGCTTCGGCATCCGGCAGAACCACACCATGGGATTGAAGGATTGGCACCGTCTGGTTCATAAGCATTTCGTGGATGCGCAGTACGAAATTTTTGTGCCGGAGCGGGGCTGGGGCGAGCGGATCATGCGGCGCGCGGCCAAGCGAGCGGATCCACATCGTTCGGATTGGAGCGCGGCGAAGCTGCTGGGCGGGACCTTGGCCGCGGTATGCAAGAAAGGCGGAGAGCCGGCCGCCGTCGAGTTTGACCAGGAGCGCTTTGAGACGTATCTGCGCTGCCCCGACTGCCAGTCGGTCCTTACCCGGAGCGCGGACGAAAGCCTGGTGTGTGCGCGCTGCAGCTATCATGCGCCCATCGAAGGCGGTGTCTACAATCTGTTGCCAGCGCGCGAGAAGGCTGAGTTGTACCCCGGCGACCGGGAAGATGTCATCGACTTTTCGCTGCCCAGTCACGCGAGCCGGCTACTGGGTGACTGGTACGATCTCGAAGGCGTGTTCGGCAACAAGTACCGCTGGATCGGCTCGCATGCTTCTGCGCGCTTGGTTCGGGTGAAGCGCATTCCACACCGGCTTCGCATTCGCGGCCACGCTTCGGAGGGCCATCCCGTGAAATTGCGAGCGCTGGCGAATGGTCATGCGATTGGCGAATGGTCACTCGACCGCCCGGGACTGTTTCTGATCGAAACGGAGGTTCCCGACGCGCCCGAATACCGCATCGACGTTGAGGCTGGGCCCACCTGGAGCGTACCGTCCGACGATCGGACCTTTTCAGTGAGCCTGAGCATGATCCGGCTGGTCCCACGAGACTGAGCGCCCTCAGCTTTTTTCCGTGATGATGATGTAGCGGTCGATCGGGAGATTGGTCAATCGCTGAACTTTGCCACTGGGAGCGGGCCAGCGGATCTCGACCCAGTCCAGCTTGGTGGCTGCTCCAATCCCTAGCACCTCGCGGGGATCGTGCGACGAGAGATAGCTGCCACCGTTGTTTTTTAGCCTGGATCGCGTGATGCCTCCCGCCGACCACGCGATCTTGGCCCCTATGGCGTCCCGGTTGCACTTGACCCCTTGTAACTTCAACCCGAGCCAGTGGTTGCCCTGCACCGCGTGATTTCGCAACAGCACCGGTGGACCGCCATTGTTACCAACCAGTACATCGATCCGCCCATCATTGTTGAAATCGCCGATCGCCAATCCTCTCGCTGGAAACGATTTCGTGAAGACCGGGCCTGCTTCGGCACTGACGTTTCGGAGCGTGCCATTCTCCCGATGGAAGAGCACCAACGGCTCGCGGTATTTGACCTGCTGCGAGTAGTTGCCGATCATGTCGTCCGGATGGCCGTTCGCGAGAAACAGGTCAAGCGCACCATCGTTGTCATAGTCGAAAAACTTAAGACCCCACCCGCTGAGCAGCCGCGTCGCCTGGGCGACGCTGTTCTTGTGCGCAACATCGGTGAAGCTTTCATCCCGATTGTTTTTGTACAGCGAAAACATCTCCTGATCGACATTGGCAACGAACAAGTCCTGCCATCCATCGCCGTCGAAATCCGCCGCGTCGACGCCCATGCCGGATCGCGCCTGGCCGTTCTCGCTGAACCCGACCTCGGCTGCCAGCGCGACTTCCTCCCATTTCGTTTTGCCATGGGAGTCCGGACCGCGGTTCACGAACAGAAAATTCTGCACCGTGTCGTTCGCGACGAACAGGTCCATTCGTCCATCGTTGTTGATATCGGTCGCGACGACTCCCAGAGCTTTTCCGAGCGCCTTCTCGATATCGGTTCCGCGGCCTACTTCAGTGAACGTGCCGTCGCCGTTGTTGTGAAACAGCAGGCTGGAGGTCGGCTTGAATACCCGTGGAATGCAGTAAAAATGGCGGCCCAGCTTGTTATCGCCGCAGGACAAATGGCTGGTGGCACCGTAAGCGACAAAGCTGCAGACAAAAAGATCAAGACGGCCATCGTTGTCGAAATCGAACCAAACGGCGCTGGTGGTCCAGTGGCCGAGAAACGTTTCTTGTCCCAGACCGGCCTTCTCGCTCACGTCGGTAAACGTTCCGTTCCCGTTATTTCGATATAGATACGGACGGCCGTAGGCGGAAACGAAAAGGTCGGGGAAACCGTCGTTGTCGTAATCTCCAACGGCCACTCCCATCCCGAAAGACCCGCCTGCGACCCCGGCTTCCTCCGTGACATCGCTAAACGTGCCGTCGCGATTATTTTTATAGAGAGCATTGCGAATCGGCTGCTTGGGCGTATAGAAATCCGATGGTCCGCTGTTGACCAGAAAAATGTCCATCCAGCCGTCGTTGTCAAAATCGAAAAACGCGCAACCCGGACCCATGGTTTCCGGCAGGTAGCGCATCTCAGAAATGGCGTTGTCGTGGACCCACGTAATCCCGCTGTTCTCCGGAGCGATTTCCTCGAAGAGTGGGCCGCCGGCTTTGGCGTCGCCTCCGAGGCACAGGCCCGCGCCAGCGGTGGCCAGAATCATTTGCCGGCGGGTCAGTTGCATGGCTGTATTTTTGCACGAGCGCATCTGCTACACTAACCCGTGAGCGGTTGAAAGGGTGCTTTCACGGTCAGAAAGACCTCCCGCCTGGAGGTGCGCGGACGGCTTTTTTCAGGTAGCGGAGGATGGCTTGCCCCACGGTATGTGAGAGCGGGTAAGACTGTCGGCGTCGCGGTTTGGGACGGGTCAGATAAATCGACTCTTTCTCCCAGTCCAAGTCCTCCAGCTTCAGGCCGCGGACTTCACCGACCCGCATCGCATAGACGGCGAACAGCATGACGATCGCGCGATCCCGGATGTCCTTGGGCTGATCGCCCTTTGTGTTATCGAGGAGAAGCTGTACGTCGTTCCAGGCCGGTCCTTTTGGTAAAACCTCGTCAGCGAACAGATGCACCGGCATGATGGCCGCCGTCAAGCCCGGGCGGCACCATCCACGTTGCTCGGCGTAGCGGAAAAACGCACGGAGTGAGTGAATGTAACCTTGAATCGACGTCCTCGCATAACCGTCCTGGTTGCCTTTGCGCGCAACCGCAGCATCAATATCGGCGATGGTCACCTGGTCGAAGGTCCGATGTCGCTCCCAGAAGCGGTTGAGAAACTGCTCCACGCACCAGCAACGAATGCGGACCGTGTGTTGGGACAAGCCTCTCTCCCGTATCATGTGATCTGTGAATTCCTCGATCAGGTGTGCATACGGGCGGCGTGGGGCCTCAATCGTTCGTAGGCGCCCAAGGAAACTGAGCCATTGCCTGGCGTCGGAGATGAATCGCCATCTCGCCCATCGATAGTCGGCCGCGTTGTGGGTGTGAGGTTGAGGCTCCCGGCTAACCCACCGATCCGCGGCCGCCTCGAGATCCTTAACCGTAAGCGAATCGGCCTCCCGCAGGTGCAGGTAGTCGACAAGAACCAGTTGATGTTGTGCGATCAGCCGGAGAGAACTCCGGGTGCTCCCTTGCGCAGAGCAATGAGCAAGGTAGCGAAGTCGCTCTTCGAACAGCGGACCGCTGGAATAGCGGGTCACCGCCTTAGGCGACGTGAACAGTTGAGAGAACATGGTCGAACCTCCAGTGGAATCAATAGCAGTCCGACCATCAAAAGGGGAAGTTATGTTGCGTACAACGTGCCCAGAGGCGCACTTTCAGGAGCGGAGCGCGGTCTGCGTAACATTTTTGAGATCGTCACATAAGGGATCAAATGTTGTCGACAACATTTGATCCCGGAAATCGCTTGGTAGCGAGTGAACTGGAGACCCGCTGGAATGCAGCGCTGGAAAAAGTACGGGAGTTGCAGAACCGAATGTAGGAAGCGGAATCCGCCGCGCATGCCAAACCTGTTCCGGATAAAGAAGCTTTGCTGGCGCTGGCCGAAGACCTTCCTGGAGTCTGGAACGATCCACAAACCGACATGCGATTGAAGCAGCGGATCGCGCGAATTCTGATCCAGGAGATTGTGGCCGCCTTAGACGCAAAGTCCAATGAGATTGTGTTGATCATTCACTGGCATGGCGGCCGTCACTCGGAGCTACGGGTGGCCCGAAACAAGACCGGTCACCACGGCAAGTCCACCAAGATCGAAGTGTTTGACCTGGTCAGGCAAATGGCGGGGCAGTGTCGCGATGAACAGATCGCTGTCACATTGAACCGACTTGGACTACGGACAGGAGTGGGGAATAGTTGGGACAAGGCGCGCATTCGCGATCTACGTTCGAAGCTGCAACTTCCAGCATTCGATCCGGCGAAGCCAGGTCTAACCATGCTGAGTCTGGAGCAGGCCGCGACTCGGCTTGGCGCCTGCCGCACCTTGGTGAAGAGGTTGATCGAAGGGAAGATCCTGTCTGCTTCACAAGTCGTGCCGTACGCGCCATGGCAGATCCCGGAAGAAGCCGTCAGGTCGCAGACCGTTATCGACGCCGTAAAGAAAAAGCGGGCGCGCAGCAATGCTCCGCGACCACGAGACGCCGATGACAACCAGCTAGAGCGGATTGAATTACGCTCCTCGTGTTCTCTCCGCCACTGCCAATGCTGCTGCCAGGCCCACCTGTCGGGCCGTTGCGCAGGCGTGCGGGAGTCGAACCCGCCCCG
>JBPCOQ010000092.1:0-9933 GCA_051000095.1 Bryobacteraceae bacterium
CGTCGCAAATTGAGTTAACCCATCGATTAATCGCACATATCGTGTTGGTCCCCGGTGTTGGTTCGTAAGGCTTCCAACTCCGCCCTTACCGTGTTCTGCTGCTTCCGTACAGGCTCAATGCGCCGCCGTAGTTCATCCAGCGAGAGTAGACTGTCCTGGTAGGCAGTCAACCTCCGCTCTATACCTTTCTCCATCCGAACCTGCTCGCGACATAAGTGTTCTTGCCGCTGCTGAGCCGGATCGGTCTGTTTGGCTGCTTCCAATCGGCGATCAATTCCGGCTTGTACCAAGCTCGGATTTTCTAACAATCCAATCACCTCTTGCCAGACCAACTTGTCCAGGTAATCCTGCCGGAGGGGTGCGCTCTCACATACGGCGTGTTTCAGATGACGCCCCTGGCCGGATCCCAGACAGCGGTAATCATAGAGCGTCCCTTTGCTGGTGCGAGTGGAGCTTCGGTACAAAGCATACCCGCACTGAGCACATACCAGCATCCCTTGCAGCAGGCTCGGTTCAATCGCGCGGCGAGCGGCGAACCTCTTGTTCTTTTCCAACTGCTCTTGCGCCAGCGCGAAACTGGCTTCGCCGATCAGCGCCGGCACGGCGATCTCAATCCATTCTTCGCGTGGCCTTTCCCGATTGGCGCCGCATCGCCGCGAATATCCGCCTTGTTGTCGCAATGCGCGCGTAATTTTCCGTCTGGGCCTTCGCTCGGTCTTGCCCAAACACGCGCGTCCCACTTAGGCAGGGTTCCGAAGCAGCGCCCACACCGTGCTCCGTTCCCAGCGCGAATCCCCGGTGCGAGTGCCAATCTGCTTTTCGTTCAACGCCCGCGTGACCGCTCCGATGCTTGCCTGCTCCCCTGTGAATAGCTGGTAGACCAGACGCACCACGGCGGGCCTCCTCTTCAACGACTTCATAGTACGCAGCTGATGGGTGCCTTTGTCATTTCACCCTTGCCTCCCGTTTTGTTAGAGCCGCTACAAACAGCAGGGCCCCTTCGCTCCACAGAAATTACTCTGCTTCTCCGCTACTACGGACTCCTCCGAGACCCTCTCGCCGTTCCCCGCCTTCCCGGTTTCGCCGGTTATACGGTTCCCTGCTCCGCCGATTTCGCGACGGGACGAGGAGGGCTTCTCCAGTTGCTTAGCGCATCCTTGCCACGCTTGCGTGCGTGCCGCATCGTGCTGTGGCTGTAACCCGCCAGAGTGGTTTCGCCGCTTCAGTCAGACTGCGACCATCCATGCTGCCTTCGCCCCATGAAGAAAAGCTCGGCCTCCGGGATTCCGTTTCGAGGCTACTTGTGCGTTCAATCGTTACGGCCCGATGACTCGCTCACCATCCTTCGATGCTTCGTCGATAGGCTCTCAGAATTCAGTTTCTTTCCTCCTGACTACCCAAGCTACAGGGCTCCTGACTGTTACCCTGGTGGGACTGCCTCCCACTGAATACGCCAGCCTTCGCTGGACACACGCTCACCTTCTCCGGCCCGCGAGGCATTACCCCGCGCTCGGATACGGCGCTCCTCATTCGAGCACCGGAGGGACTTCAACCCTCCTGAGCAACGCGCTGCTCAGCGCACACTATAGCTTCTGCTGACTTCTGCCCTGCGGTCAGCTCGCCTCGCGGCTCCCTCAGTCCGTTACGGACACAGGAACAGAGCTCCCGAGGTAAGTTCGACAGCCCTTCAGCGCACAACCGTCGGATTTACGCTTCGCGCCTTTGATGCGGAACGCACGCAAGCGTGGATACAGACTTTGCGGTGAGTTGCCCGCTCGTCTGACGCTCACGCCTCATATCCGCTATATTATTCATCGGCTCGCACTTTTGCTCAACGCTTCTTTCAGAACCCGCCTCACGACGACGTCCTTGTGCTTCACTAACCCTTCACCTCCATCAGGTTGGGTAGAAGACTTTCACTTCCAAGCTGCCGAACATGCTCGGCACACATCTCCAGACACAGGCTGTCGAGCCTGTGTTGCACTTAAAAATGCAGTCTAGTAGAGGGAAGCGAGTCCTGATCGTTGCGTCCACTACCGGCTACCAAACTCGCATGTTTCTCGATGCGGCCGCAACCTTAGGTTACGAGGCTGTTCTCGCGACAGACCGGTGTCATGCGCTCGATGACCCCTGGGGCGATCGAGCCTTGCCGCTGCGGTTCGAAGATCCGCGGAGTTGTGCCGATGTATTGGCCGGGGAAGCCGCAGTCGACGGCATCGTGGCTCTGGGCGATCGTCCCGCGTACATTGCCGCGCTGATTGCCGAACGCCTCACTCTTCCCTTTCATTCAGTGGAGTCGGTGTCCAATTGCCGGGATAAATACCTTTCCCGATCCAAGTTCCAAAACGCTGGCTTACTGGCTCCGCGTTTTTTTCGCATCCCGCTGGATCGTGAGCCACAGCAATCAGCTCGCGAGTCCCCCTATCCTTGCGTGCTAAAGCCTTTGGGATTATCCGCCAGCCGGGGTGTGATTCGGGCAAACGATCCAGCCGAATTCAGCAACGCGGTCCAGCGGATCCATACACTCCTCAACGCGTCCGAGATTCGCCGATTGGGCGATGAGCAGAACCGGTTTATTCAGGTCGAAACCTTCATTCCGGGCCGCGAGTTCGCGCTCGAAGGAATCGTTACGCGCGGCAAGCTGCACGTTATTGCGCTATTCGACAAACCAGATCCGCTCGACGGCCCATTCTTCGAGGAGACCATGTACGTGACGCCCTCCCGGACCGCTACGAGCACGCAAGACGCGATCCGCCATACCACGGCATCGGCCGTCGGCGCGCTTGGATTGACCGACGGACCTATACACGCCGAAATGCGTGTCAATCACCAGGGCGTCTGGATGCTCGAAATCGCCGCGCGTCCGATTGGCGGGCTTTGCGCCAAGGTCCTGCCGGATCTGCCAAAGAATATCTTGCAACACGCCGTCGGCGAGATGCCGGCCATTGGCCCAGCGCGCCAGGCCGCGGGGGTCATGATGATTCCGATTCCACGCGCCGGAGTCTTTCAGAACGTCACCGGGGTGGATGCTGCGAAACAGCTTCCGGGCATTGAAGACGTAATCGTCACTGCCAAGCCCGGCGAAAAGCTAGTGCCCTTGCCCGAGGGCAACAGCTACCTGGGGTTTATCTTTGCGCGAGGTGACCATCCAGGCGAAGTGGAGGCCGCTCTTCGGGCTTCCCACGCCGAGCTCTCCTTCGAGATCGTCGCAGCTCTACACGTTATGTCATAACCGCGACAGTGGCACAGGCATTCTTGCCCAATGCCACTTCTTTTGTGGTAAGGCCCGATTTATCAGTGGCTTACGTTCGGTTTGCCAGCGTGGAGCAGGTCCCCGGCCTGCTCGCCAAGGCGGTGTTTTAGGGATTCGCAACTGAAACGCGAGCCGGTCGGAGACCTGCTCCACATTTTTGCAAAGACGTAAGTTATTGAAAATGTTTTGGTTCCGCTTAGTATTTCCGGTGCATTTCGATATGGTAGTTATGAGGGGGTCTCAACCGATCCACCATGCCGGTTATCATTGGCAGCGGCCTTTCGTTTTGCGGACGGGAGTTGACATCTGAGCAACTGGAACCTAATCCGGCAGATTACCCGCGAGTTTGCTCCGCTCAGCCTGACCGAATTAGCTCTCACCATCTGCGAGCTTTTGGATTGGAAGCGGCACAATGGAGGGCTCAAGGGGCGGGAGTGCTATCTGCTCCTGCAATCGCTGCACCAGCGAGGCTGGCTTGCCAACGTGCCCACGCCTCAACCCAGAGCGAATCATCCGCACATTACGCGGGTCGAATCGCAGAGCGATCCGCAGTCGCCGGCCGGCGGTAAGGTTCACTGTTATGCACCACTGCAACTCGATAAGGTGGCGAGCGCCGCAGACCGCAAGCTCTTTTAAACAGTACCCGCATCTGGCCTGCTTGCTGTTCACCAGCGTGGCCTGGAAAATGGCGGACCGCGATCAATGGATCGGCTGGGCCGACGCGATCCGCAAAACCAACCTCCCTCTCCTGGTCAACAACAGCCGGTTCCTGATTCTTCCTTGGTGCGCATTCCCAACCGATCTGCTGGTGGGCTGGAAGCCTGTATTCGCGCACCAACGCACTTGGAATCGTGCGTGCCGTCTCCACGCGGGATGTTGATGTGCCTTCGCCAACACCTGAGTTGGCAGGACACGGTTACGTGCGCAAGCGCATTTGTACCAGCGGGCGCCAGTTCGTGGATTGGACTTCGGACTACCGCTTATGTCCGCGCCGTGTGTGGGACCCGGAGCGCCTTTTCGATCCGGTTTTTGATCGCTTGCCAGCTTTGCTACCTCGCCCACGGCCCTGTGTTTGCAGCCCTCGATGACACGCTATGCTCCGAAACGGGGCGCAAAATACCGGGAGTAACGATGGGTCGCGAGCCGCCATCGCCGTGGCAGGCGCGAGCCCTACCGGTACGATTCGAGCTAGCTCCGCCCGCCGCGAAGCCGAATAAGAAGGCGCCGGAAGATGTACAGAAAGCCTACCGGCAAGAGAAGAAGAAACGGGCGCTCACCTTGGTGGGCCGGGAAGCGATTCGCAGCGTCAGGCAGAGCTTGGATCAGCGCGCCGATACCCGCAAGCGGCAGTTAATCCTGGGAGGAGACGGTTCTTACACCCATTCCATCGTGCTGAAGCACCTGCCGCAGCGGACCACTTACATCGGCCGGATTCACAAAGATGCCAAGCTGCACTGGCCCTTGCCGCAGACACCGGAAAAGTCGCATGGGCGGCCCAGATATGGATTGGTGGCGCCTACGCCGGAGCAGATCCTTAAAGACGAATCGATCCCGGTGGTGGGAGTGCGGTGCTTTGCCGCCGGGGAAGAGCGCGAGTTGCCGGTGAAAGTTGTTGGGCCAATGTACTGGCGCAAGGCTGGGGTTGGCATGCCGCTGCAGGTCGTCATCGTCAAACCACCGGGTTACCGGCTTCGCAAAGGATCCAAACTGCTATACCGGCAGCCAGCCTTTCTCATTTGCACCGAACCGAATCTGGATCTGAAGATGCTGGTGCAATCCAATGTCTATCGGTGGGAGCCGGCACGGCCCGCAACCGGAATCGAGTGCAACCCCGGAACGGGCCGCAACCGGCACTGGGACGAGAGTTCGCTGTTGGGAGTTGCGCAAGGTCAGGTGAGAAATCCGGAAGCGGTGCGCCGTCTGCCGCAAATGCAGGTAGCTGGCTACAGTATGGTTCTGCTGGCGTCTTTGCTCAGTTCCGGGTTTCAGCGCACGGCCGAATTTCTGCCGTTGCCAAAGTGGAGACGCAAACCCATCCGCCCTTCCTTGCTGTACATGAGCCAATCTCCAGTCGCGGGCTCGAAAGCCTGTGCTACGAGTCACTCTGGGGGGGAAGCCACGAATCGATACCCGACGCCGCGAACCGTGAGGAGGTGCCGCGGCCGCCTGGGATCGGCTTCGATATGACGGCGCAAACGGACTATGAAATTATCAATCGCGCGAGTGTCGGTGTCCTCGCGCAGACCCCAAACTTCATCGAGCATGCTCTTGCGGGAGACCGGCTTGCCTTCATGCTCGATCAGGAATCGGAGTACATTCGCTTCCATCAATGTCAGAGGCACCACCTGGTCGCGTACTCGCAATTCCAACAGATCGAAGTTGACAGCGTTCTCGCCGAAGATGAACGCATCCTTCGGCTCGGGCTCGGCGGTAACGTGGTTGTGAGATGCGCGTAGCCACTCACGCCGCCGCAGCAGGCCCCGGGTACGCGCAATCAAAATAGCCAGCTCGAACGGCTTGGTGAGATAGTCGTCGGCACCCGCTGCAAAACCCCGGAGCACGTCGTCGGGGTGCCCGCGCGCAGTCAGCATCAGAGTGGGAATATATTGCCCAGCCTTCCGCATTTCGGACATCACCACGAAGCCATCCTTGCCCGGCAGCATCACATCCAAAATCGCGACATCGAAACGCGGCGAACCGCCCACCAGTAACTCGAGCGCCGCTTCTCCGGTCCCCACCACCTGCACCTGATACCCTTCCGCTTCCAGGTTGAAGCGCAATCCTTCGGCCAGGTGCAGTTCGTCTTCCACCACTAAAATCCGTACAGGAGCCGGGGTCATTTCGCTATCGGGAGCTGCAGAACAAACGTGCTGCCTCGCCCCGGTCCCTCGCTTTCAGCCCAGGCGCGGCCGCCATGCCGCTTAGCCACCGAACGGACGATGTAGAGGCCCAGGCCGGTCCCCTTGACGCGCGTGGCGAGAGGCCCAGGCACCCGGTAAAAACGCTTGAAAATCTGCTTCAACTCGGTGGTTGGAATCCCGGCGCCTTGATCTCTTACCCGAACCGCTGCGAATTTTCCGTCGACCTTCGCGATTTCCACGCTCACTTTTACCTCTGGCCCGGAGTACTTGACCGCATTATCGATCAGGTTCGATACGGCCGCCCGGACCTCATCCAAGTCGCCCAGGACGGTGGCGGGCGCTGCGGGATGGAAACTCAGCGATTCCGGGTCTACATGATGAAGGGTGCGGGCGCGAACCAGGCATTCCTCCACGACGGCGTCCAGATCGACTCGCGACAGGTTGAGCTTACGGCTGGCGGGCCCCACCCTTCCTGTTCGCAAAACCTGCTCGATCGTCGCCAGTAGTCTCTCGCTGTCGTCCAGCATGACGCGATAGAATTCTTTTCGCTTGGCCTCGTCCACTGCGCGGGTCTGCAGCGTTTCCAGGTACAGGCGGATGGAGGCCACAGGCGTTTTCAGCTCGTGAGTAACCGCGTTGATGAAGGCATCGTGCTGCTCATTGCGCCTGATCTCGCGTACCAGAAATGTGGTATTCAGCACGACGCCGCTGATGATCATAGCCAGCAGCAACACTCCGAGAAAGACCAGGATGCCGGTTTGCCAGTTGAGCAGCACCCAACCGATATAAAGGAGCAGGACTACTAAGATGAGACCGGCGCCCAGACTGATAAAGAACGCTATCGATTTCCGCCGGCCTGCTACAACCATGCTTCCAGCTTATGCGACGAGAATTCGAGACGCTATTCCTCACCTTGTGTTGTCGCACGAAATCCCGGATACCGCGCTGGCCGCGATAAAGAGAAACAGCCGCAAATGAACGCGAATAAACGCAAATCTTATTCGCGTGCATTCGCGCTTATTCGCGGCTAAGTTTTGGCGACTATGCCGAACTTGGGCCACCTGTCGCCGGTGCCGGAGTGCATTGTTGAGGTCCGGATCGTGTGCCATAAGTGACCAGGATAAACGACGCACCGTGTACAGCGCACTCCGTGCAGCCGCGCGGGTCGTTTGCCCAGCCGTACCTAAGTCAAGCAGGTTCGAAACGTAATCAGTACGAAATCATCCTTTACTGGAGCGATGAGGACCTGGCGTTCATTGCCGAAGTCCCGGAGCTACCCGGCTGCGCCGCTGATGGCGCAAGCAGGCAGGAAGCACTCGCGAATGCAGAAACCATCATCGCCGAGTGGCTGGACACTGCACACGAGCTCGGACGTCCGATACCGGAACCAAAAGGCCGCCTGCTGTACGCTTGAGGGCGTGAATCGGATCGTACAGTCATCCGTATAGCAGGGGAAACACGCGCCTATTGAAACGTTGTTTCGGTATACTGCACGTATATTCGGAGCCGGAGGAGGTTTTCTTTGCCTGCAATTGACAAAATTAAGCATCTGGTGGTGTTGATGATGGAGAACCGGTCCTTCGACCATATGTTCGGCTTTCTGGCTGGTCCGGGCTATCCCATCGATGGACTCACTGGCAATGAATCGAATCCAGATTCGCAAGGACAGAACGTCACTGTTAGCCGGGACGCCGCCATTTCCGGCGAGCTAACGCCCGACCCGGGGCATCACTTTCCCGACGTAAATTTCCAGCTTTTCAGCAATTTCCTGGGGCCACAACCGGCCGTTCCGGCCGTTCCAATGATGCAAGGGTTCGTCAAAGCCTACGAGCAGCACACCCACGATCGGAACAAGTCGCACCGGATCATGAAGTGCTTCGACCACTCCAAGCTCCCGTTCCTAACGACTCTCGCGAAAGAGTATGCGGTGTGCGACCGCTGGTTCTCTTCGGTGCCTGGACCCACGCTACCCAACCGCTCCTACGCCCATGCCGCGACATCGATCGGCCGTGTGGACATGAACCCGATCTGGCGCGACGAGACCACCACGATTTATGAGTTGCTCGACAAATTCGGGGTCAGTGCAAGGATCTATTATCACGACTGGTCCATCGCGCTGACGTTCAAGCAGTTCGCCAATTCACAGGGCAAGTGGTTCGGCATCTACGATGATTTCGAGCGCGCCTGTAAAAAGGGAACGCTGCCCGCATACAGCTTTATCGAGCCGCGCTACAACGATTCCGACCAAGGCGAGAACGGAGTGTTCGAAGCGAGTGATCAGCACCCCGATCACAACATCACGGAAGGCGACCGGCTGATCGGCGATGTCTACAAGGCGATTCGGTCCAATCAGGAGCTATGGGAAAACACGCTGCTCGTGATTACTTATGACGAGCACGGCGGCACCTATGACCATGTCGTACCGCCCGCCACAGTCAATCCGGACAACAGAAACGCCGATAAACCGGGCGAAAATGTCGCCGATATCCCGCCGTTCGATTTCACGCGTTTGGGCGTGCGAGTTCCGGCTGTAATCGTTTCACCGTACATCGAGAGGGGCACGATCGACAGCGTGGTTTACGACCATACCTCTTTTCTGGGGATGGCGCGCAAGCTATTTCTCGGCAATGCCGCGGCCACCAATTTCCTGACCGCGCGCGACCGTCAGGCCAACACCTTCGAACATGTGCTCACTCGGGACATCGCGCGCATCGATCAGGTTGATTTTAAGCAGCCGGATGTGTCGTTCGATTTCAACCCCATGGCGGCCGCCGCCGTTCCGAACAGCCTCGACAAGCCTTTGTCCGTTCATCAACGCGACTTGGTGGAGCAGGCCTTCCAGGCTGAGCAAGCGCTGCCGCCGGAGCGCCGGTCCGGCATCATGACACCCAATCAGATTCTGACGGAGCGGCAAGCCTCAGTCTACCTGCAACAGGTCGCGAATGCGTTGCGCGGCGAACGCCCGGCCGCGGCAACGGGAGTTTGATGTGAAGACCTTTCGCGCTCTCGCGTATCTGCTGCTAACAACAGGCGCTCTCACGCCGGGTATTCAGGCCGCCACCATGGACGAGTTCAAACGCAACTGCAACGCGTTCAAGGCATCGCCGGCTATCAAGGCTCTTTTTGGTTGCGCCAGCGATTTCTTCACGCTCGAGCCCATTCATCCGATCGTCCGCAGTATCGTCCCCGGGGGAGGCACCGGTATTGGCGCGAATCTGACACTCGATTCTCCCAAGGGCGAGTGGCACCGCATCTTCACGGTGGATGGCGCGATTTCGCTGCGCGATTTCTGGATTGCCGAATCAAAGTTCACTCTGCGGCATCCCAAATTCGGGGGCGACTGGAATACGGCACGAGACGGAGACGCCTTCGCAACGCATTTCTACCTACGCGCGCGCGGTTTGCCGCGGATGCCGTTTTATGGAATCGGACCGCATACCAGCCGGGCCAACCTGGTGGACTTTAGCGAAAGGGATGAATTCCTCGGGGGCGATGTGGTCAATCCAGTGGCTTCCTGGCTGAGAGTTGGCGGCACGGTCGAGGGCATTTTTCCGGATGTGAACGGGTTAAGCAGCCCGACGGTCCGCTCGATTGATCGATTCTACAACGAGGCAACGGCGCCGGGTCTAGCTCGCCAGCCCAAGTTTGTTCATTCCGAAATTTCTATCACGCCGCATCACCCGTACCCCTTGGAATTTAATTACCACATCAGCTACAATTTTTTTACCGACACCGGCACGGGCCACTACTCTTTCCAGCGGTTCCGCGCCGATCTGCAACATAATTTTTACTTCTCGCGAGCGCAGGCTCAACCCAGGC
>JBPCOQ010000196.1:0-21089 GCA_051000095.1 Bryobacteraceae bacterium
CTCTATCGCTGTCCAGATGAGACGATAGACATCTTCTACCGGCTGAATTGCACCAAGCGAGGTACCCACACGTTCAGAATACCCGCCGATCAGGATCCCCACTTTTATGACCCAGTAGTACTAGGGATTGAACGAAGAAAATACTCGTTCAAACAAGAACTCTTTTAGCTCTCGATCCAGGCGGGCTGTGCTTTGGTCGGGAGTATGCCCCGTGGACGACGACACCGAGTCGTTGAAGGCAATGACGTAGGCTGCGTGCTCGATGGGATTCAGGTAAAAGTGTGTACTGAAACCGTTTTGGAAGCCGCTGTGACAAACAAAGTGTTGACCAAAGTTGTCTTCGAGGAAGAAGCTGAGGCCCACGGCGTCTTTCCGGTTTTTTCCATTGTGTTCGTCGGGAAGACTCAACTGCGGACGCCACATTTCCTCTAGGGAGGCGCGTTTTAGGACCACTTCATAGCCCGCATTTGGCGTGCTTGTACCGATCAGGAAGCCAAGATATTTTGCCATATCGGCGATCGGCGCATTCAATCCGCCGTTCGCGTTCGTGATGCCGGTATCCGCGTCGAAGACGGCAGATTTCCTCTGCCCATCCCTGGTCCAGTAACTATGCGCGCGATGCGGCAGCAAATAATAGGGCGAGGTAGCAAAATAGCTGCGGTGCATTTTCAGGGGCTTGAAAATGTTCTTGTCGATATAGACTTCATAGGGGTCGCCGCTCAGAAGTTCTATGATGCGCCCCAGAAAAACGACACCCAGATTAGAGTAGCTGAAGCGGCTCCCGGGCTGGAACTCAATCTCGGTGTAAGAGAGCATCGCCGCGATTCGATTCCAGGATCTCGGCTCAAAGGGATGCCACGGCTTATCGCTACCCCATGGCCATGTGCTCGCGCGGAAGCCGGCGGTATGGCTCATCAACTGTCGTATAGTGATGGTCCGCATGCTCCCGAATGGATTGTGGACATCCCGCAGTTCCGGAATGTAATCGATCGCCGGATCGTCCAGCTTCAACAATCCGCGATCTCGCAGTTGCATGATCGCGATGCCGGTAAATGTTTTGGTAATGGAGGCCCAGTGGTAAATCGTGTCCTCGTCGACTGGGATTTTGCGGTCGCGATCGGCCAATCCATAAAACTGGCGGTCGAGAATGTTGTCATCCTGCATGAAAAGAAAGCTGCTGCCGGTGACGCCGTTCTCAGTCAGTCCTTGACGATATTTCAGATCGAAGTCACGCAACGCCCGAACAGCGGCGTCGGGTGTTGTGGCCGCGAGCGTTGCCGCAAACATCCATGGCGCAACGGCCGTGTATAGGAGCGCATGCTTAATCATGAACTTCAGAGCGGAGCAGCAAGTTCTGCGTGCCGTCAACGGCAATCCGGGTTTTAATGGCTTCGAGAGACAACGGATCTATCCAATCGAAGACGTTGAAAACGGGCTGAGTTGGCCCGGCCATTTTCTTCACCTCGTCATGAACGGTGGGCGAAACCAGCAACACGTCAAAGGCGGCGAGGGATTCCGGCAAATCGATTCCGTCCAGGGTGAAGCATTCGAGATCCGCCTGAAGGTCCAACTCGTCCTTCAAGAGGTCGCGGTATAAAACCTGGGAACTCTGGTCGCGGCACACGAATGCAAAACGGCCCGCCTTGGAATACGAATCGAGTTGACGCCGAGTCTGCGGCGACATTCTGGTGATGACGAAATCCACCGCCACCGGATAGTCTCGCAGCAGTTGACGGACTTCGCGGAAATGAAAACCAGTGGTGATCACCGCCGACGGCGGCCGGCCATTAGCGATGGTCTCTTCCATGACGGCTGCAAGATCCTCCAGCAAAGTGGGTAGAACACTTTCGCTCAGATAGGTTTCCAGAACTTTCGACACGCTCCCAACCTGCAGTTGATTGCACTCCGTAAAGATAACGAACGGCTTGGGCTTCTCCAATAATATCTCTCGAATGGCGGATTCCACCACGGTTCGGAGATGGGGTTCGCTTTGCATACGAGCAAACAGATCCCGCAGCGTCTGTTTGAGGATATTGTGGAGATCGCTCTCGTGCTCGATCTGCGGCTTCCACGAAATTTCACGTCCAGGAAAGCCGATTACGTGCGTGCCACGCCCTCGTGTCGCTTGGATCAGACCGTCTCGCTCCAACTCTTTGTAAGATTTACGAACCGTCTCGAAAGTGATTCCGAGATCCTTAGAGAGATCGCTTACAGTGGGAAGCTGCTGGCCCTGTAGCAGATTTCCCGTTGAGATATGGTACTGGATCAGGTCCTTGAGTTGGAGATAAAGCGGGATTCGGCTCTTCTTATCGACAAACCAACGCACGGTTGACGGCACAGTCTCTGTAAAGAATAACAGAGATTCAGCATTCCGGGCAATAAAACTATGTTTATGGATGTTTCCCGCACGAACAAAAATATGCGGCAATGCACTTGACCTAAACACATATGTTAATGTATATTTTCGTTACGGGAGCCCGCTCAGGAGAATCCTCATGACAATGAAACCTTCGCCCATCAGCTGTTTTCTGGCCCGCTTAGCCTTTCTTCTTTGCTCTTTACTGATAGGTGGGCAAGTGCTCCACGCCCAAAGTGCTACCGCGACCATCACGGGTCACATCACGGATCCGTCCGAGGCAGTGTTGCCAGAGGCGAAAGTCGTGGCGGTAAACATTGAAACCAACGTCAGCTATTCCACTACCACCAACGGCGCCGGTATTTTCGTGCTCGCCAACCTGCCGCCCGCCAGTTATCGCGTGGAGGTATCCAAGCCTGGCTTCAAGACCGCGATTCAGCCAGAGGTCATTCTCCATGTGCAGGACGTGGTGCCCGTCAATCTAACTCTTCCGATTGGTGCAACGACCGAGAGCGTGACCGTTTCCGGAACGGCAGCAGTTGTGAATAGCGAATCGCCTGCCGTGAGCACGGTCATCGACCGTCAGTTTGTGTCTAATATTCCCCTGAACGGCCGCACCTTGCAGTCGTTGATCACCTTGACGCCCGGCGTGGTTCTGACCCCGACTTCGTTCGATGAGCAAGGCCAATTCAGCGTCAACGGACAACGGTCCGACGCAAACTACTACACGGTGGATGGCGTCAGCGCGAATGCCGGGATTACCGGGACTTTGGTACAGAGGCAATCGGGTGGTTCCGTTCCCGCGTTGAGCGCACAAGGCACCACCAGCAACCTGGTTTCGATTGACGCAGTCCAGGAATTCCGCATCCAGACTTCCACCTTCGCGCCGGAGTACGGCCGTTCGCCCGGAGCGCAGATATCGATCGTTACGCGGTCCGGAGCCAATCAATTTCACGGTACCGCTTTTGAGTACTTCCGCAACGATAAGCTGGATGCCAATAACTGGTTTGCAAACCGCAACGGACTGGCGAAGCCCCAGGAGCGCATGAATGACTTCGGCGGTGTATTGGGCGGACCGATTTTGAAGAATAAGACGTTCTTCTTCTTCTCCTATGAAGGCCTGCGCGTCCGTCAGCCGCTGACGTTGGAGACACTTGTTCCGAATCTCGCGGCCCGGCAGCTAGGACCGAATGCCGCAGTCACGGCATCTCTGAACGCATTTCCGCTGCCCAATGCACCTGCGACCGCGGCCCAAACGGCAGCCGGGATTGGACCCGCGAACGGGACGCTATCCAATCCGTCGGAGCTAAACTCCACCAGCCTGCGCCTGGACCACAGCATGGGCGACCGGTTCAAGGTGTTCGCTCGATACAACCTTGCTCCCTCCTCGATGATCACTCATGGAGGCGGACTCCCTGGCAACTCAGAACCGCTGAATTTCGAAGCAAACAGCCGGCTCCGCACAACGACCGCAACCGCCGGCCTGACCGCGATACTTACGCCACGTATCGCAAACGAGTTTCTGTTCAACTACACGCGAAACAGCAGTTCGGCTACCTCGGCGCTCACAAGTTACGGCGGAGCCACGATCCCGGACCTCATGGTTTTAGTGCCACCTACCTCGGGCGTTTCCATCCCGTACAGCGATATCTCTTACGAAAACAACATCATCGGGATCGGTCTCTTCGACCTTGGACCGGCCTCAAAGCCGATTCAGCGGCAACTGAATTTCGTCGACAATTTTTCTTATGTCAAAGGCAAGCATCAGTTCAAGTTTGGTTTTGATTACCGCAGGCTGAATCCCGTGACGGGGCCCGCGAAGTACGGTTACATTCCTGTTTTTTACGGAGTTAGTACGTCACCGATCGGTGCGTTCAATTTGACTTCGGGGGTGGCATTGGAATCGCTAATTGTTTCGAACGATCCGGTGGCGCTGCTTTTTCCCAATTACTCCTCTTATGCTCAAGACGCGTGGGCGGTGACACCACGCCTTAAGCTGACATATGGTCTGCGTTGGGAAATCAATCCTGCGCCTACGACGACCGGCGGAACCCCCCTGGTGACGTTTGTCGATCCTTATAATGTCAATAATCTTACCCTCGCGCCGCAAGGTACCAGGTTGTATAAAACGACCTATGATAACTTTGCTCCGCGCGCTGGCATCGCATATGACCTCAATCGGAAAAACGGATGGGAGACTGTGATCCGCGGAGGGTATGGTCTTTTCTACGACCTTGGCAATAATCAGGTCGCGGCCGCAGCTTCGAGCTTCCCCTTTCTTCGTCTCGCCGTGACAATGGCGGTTCCTTATCCGTTCCCGCCTTCAGTAGCGGCACCGGTACCGCTCAGCTTGAATCCTCCATACGGTCAGTTGGCGGTAACGGACCCCAATTTGAAGCTTCCGCGAACGCATGAATGGAACGTTGCAGTGGAACAATCGCTCGGCGCCAACCAAAGCCTGGCGGTGACCTATGTGGGCGCAATAGGCCGGGATGAATTGAGAGACGTCTCGCTCAAATCGCCAGCCGTGGCGAACGGTGAGCTGATTTTCACCAACGGCGCAACTTCCGACTATCATGGGCTGCAAACGCAGTTCAAACGGCGCTTCTCGCATGGCCTGCAAGTGCTCGCCTCGTACACTTGGTCCCATTCCATCGATACGCAGTCGTCCAATACCGGATCAAACGGGGCTCCAGCGGCAGGCTTCGTCTCGCTTCTGGAACGCGGCCCGTCTGCTTTTGACGTCCGCCACGAATTTAGCGGGGCCGTCACCTACGACATCCCGAAAACTGAGTTTGGATTTATCAGCAAAGTATTTTTGAACGGATGGGCGGTAAATACGATTATCTCGGCGCGAAGCGCCACGCCGTTGAGCGTGGCCTATGGAAGCATTCCCGGTTCGGGCGGAAGTACGATATCACAGCGCCCCAACATCAATGCCGGACAGCCTATTTATCTGAGCGACCCGAATGCCCCGGGTGGAAGGCGGTTGAACCTGGCGGCGTTTAGCAAGCCGGCAACGACCATACAAGGCAACCTCGGCCGAGACGCGTTACGCGGGTTCTCCGCCGTTCAGGCGGACTTGAGCTTGCGGCGCGAGTTCAGACTATGGGAGAGGACGAACCTTCAATTGCGCTCGGAGTTCTTCAATATTCTGAACCATCCGAATTTCGCCAATTACAACCCGAACCTGAACAGCAGCCTGTTTGGTGTGTCGCCGTCCACCTTGGCGACCAGTCTGAGCGGCGCCGGTCTCAGCCAGCTGTTCCAATTCGGGGGTCCGCGGTCGATCCAACTCGCTCTGAAATTAAGTTTCTGATGGCGGCGCGATGACCAGGTCTGTCAGTTCGACGCTGGATGGCCTGGATGTGCCCCTGCTTCTCGCTCAGTACCTTCGAGTGTCGCTCTGTCACTTGCCGACGCCGCTGGAGCGGCTGTCTGCGCTGAGCAAGAAGCTCGGAATCAATCTTTGGGTAAAACGGGACGACCTAACCGGGCTGGCCTTCGGCGGAAACAAATCGCGGAAGCTGGAACTGGTGATGGGCGACGTTCGATCCCAGGGTTGTGACACAGTGCTCAGTTGGGCAGGTGTGCAATCCAACTGGTGCCGCCAGCTTGCCGCAGCCGCCCGAAAGTGTGGAATGCGTCCTGTCTTGCTGTTGTTCCGGCGGCCCGGCTTGCCCGATGAACTCGATGGGAATTATCTTCTCGATACTCTTCTCGGCTCGAGCATTCACCTTCGCGATCTCGATGGGAACCGGGACATGATGCAGCTTTCGGGTGTTGCGGATTTCATAAAGCAAATTCAGAAGCGGGAGGAGGAGGAAGGCCACCGGGTCTACGTCGCTCCGATCGGCGCTTCACGCGCGGAGGGGTCCATGCGACGGCCGCTCGGAGCGCTGTCCTTTGTACTTGCTTCGACCGAGCTGATTGAACAAGCCGAGGCGATGGGCTTGAGAATGAACCACCTCGTTACCGCGACCAGTTCCGGGAGCATGCAAGCGGGTCTGATTGCCGGATTCCGCTTGCTCAATTCAAATGTGAAAGTGACCGGCATCGCGGTCTCAAACAACGATAACCATTTGCCGTCTCTCATCGCGCAGCTCACGCAGGACGTAATGGATGAATTGGCTTGTCCCGGAATGTTGAAACACGATCGAAGTGAAGTGATCGTACACGACGCCTACGCTGGCGAAGGATACGGATTACTGGATCGCGAAACTGTGAACGTGATCCGCGAGGTGGCCGAAATCGAAGGGTTATTACTCGACCCCGTTTACACGGCAAAAGCAATGCGTGGATTGTTCGATCTTGCTGCCAAGAGTTACTTTCAACCGGGAGAAAACGTGGTGTTCCTGCACACCGGCGGACTACCGGCACTTTTCCCGTATCGAGACATTATCCGAACGTTCACTCCAGGTATTTCGTAGAACAGTGATAAACATGAAATTTACTATTGCTTTCCTGGTACTGACAATTGCGCCACTGTGTTTGGCGGCGCCGTCCGGGCCTGGGCCGGTGTGCCCGGCGCCTATGGCGACAGGCGCAATTCAGGCCTTTGATCAGCTGGTGGGGCTGCATGAGTATGTCGTGCTAGGTGAATCATCACATTCTCTCACGGCAATGCACTGCCTGGTGGGGCAAGTGTTTCGTAATCTGGTGGAGGAAAAAGGTTATCGAATTCTGGTGTTCGAATCCGCCTGGGGAATCGAGGAAGGCCTGCGCGATTTTCTCAGTTCCAACAGGACCGAATTGACGGGCCAGGAAAGTTTTCTTCTGAATGCGTTTAATTCCGCGCCCATCCGTGAACTGTTGATTTGGATTCGTGGCTACAATCTCGACCATCCCAAGGATCCCATCCGCTTGGCGGGCATTCAGCCCGAACAACCGGTGACGGACTTCCAGGCCGTGTGGAAAGTCGCGTCCTTGGCACCTGGCTTCGGGTCTGCCGGCCTCCGTGCCAAGACCGTGCCGTGCAAAGCGGATAATCCGGATTTCAAAACCGACATCGATTACATATCTTACGCATCGAAAATTCGCCGGAAAGAGCACAAAGCCGTTTTCAACGATGGGGAGCGGGCCGCTTGCCTGGCAGCGGTGGATGATGTCGGCGCGTTCCTGAATAAGAACAAGGCCACCCTAGTTGCCGCAACTTCGAAAAGCCAATTCGACGAAACTTTGTTGCATTTGGACAGCCTGCGAGTTTTTTACCGAACTCTCGCGCCAGCAGGTGACGCCATGTTTAGCGGAAAGAAAATGTCCGAGGAGGAGACTCTAAAACTGGGCGCCGATTCTTACAACGCGGACGACAAAGCCCGTTTTCAAGTTTTCGAAGAGCTACGAAAGACTAGATATGGGAATGCCAAGGCATTGTTCTGGATGCACAACTGGCATGCCGCGCGACATTCCGAGGACCTCTCCTCTCCGAACAACATCCCTCGCGGCGTAGTCTCGCTGGGCACGCGATTGGCAAAGGCTTATGGCTCGAAGCTGATCACCGTGGGCAACGTGACCGCCTGTCCCGCATGCGTTGAGCCTGCGCCCGCGGACGCGCTCGAAAAGAAGTTCGAGACCATTCTCGGCGGCGTCTCCGCGTTTATCGACGTGCGGCATCCGGTGGGGAAACAGCGTGAGTTGCCGCTGAATATTCCGGGCACGCTGTTGGTGCAATCTTACAAAGAACGGCTGGACAACGTGGTTCTGAGCCGGCAGTTTAATGGCGTGTTCTATCTGGCAGCCTCCGGGCTGACATTTGAGGATGAAAAACGAGCCGCGGCGGCCGCTTTACCGCGCTATGTCGATACACCGGATCTGAAAACGATCCTGCCCCACTTCTTGAATTCGAAAGGCTACCTCGACCCGGAGTTCGCTGCCGCGACATCAAAACCCTCTCCCTTCTATACCGATTTTTACGGAGTGCAGGCGCTCGCGGACTCAACAGCCGCGAAGATTAAGGCGGATTTCGTTCCTAAATTCGCGGAGCTTGTTTCGGAAAATGAGCATACCGTGAAACTGAAGTTCAAGTCTGGTTGGACGGGGACCTTCTACCCCCACTCAACGCTCAGCGTGATGGGAACCGATATCCCTATGGACCACATGTACGTGAGCGGCGACAAGTGGCAGGAAATCCTGAAGAATGTCGACGAGTTTCGTGATTTGCTCAAAGCGAACGGTCTCGAAAAAGCCTATTTGATTCCCAATCCGCACTACACAGACGAAGCGGCGGTTTTTAGTAAATGGAATAGTCAGGCCCCGGGGGCGAACATCGTGCTGGACCCGTCGCTTGCCGCGCTGGACCAAAGCAAGAATGCTGTATTTCTCGCGCCGGAAGGCGTCCACGGAAACTTGGAAGGCTACAATGCGCTCAACACAGTTCTGGCGGCGCACAAATTGGATTGGTTTGGCATGGAGATGTTAACCACCGACATGCAGCCGGACCTGGATCAGTTCGTGCAATCGGCTGCCGGCGCCCCTGAGTACGCGACCGCCCGCAAGAAGTTGATCGACTATTTCACCGCCTCCTGGAACGGGCGCTCTGGGCCGAAAACAACGGGGGAAGAAAACTACTACTTCAAGCTGGTGGATCAAATGCGGAACAAGAAAACGCGGGTGATCGGGCTCGAAGGAGTTAGCCTGACGTATATCCTCTTCCGCTACGGCGAAAATGCATTTGGCGCCGCGGTCCGCAGTTATCGCTGGGCGCAAGTGGTTCCGGCGACAGGGAAAGGGGTAATCTTTGGCGGCAGCGGCCATTTTACGGAACCGCGCTCAGTCAACGTCCAGGATTTCATCAAGGATCGAAACCCTGGCGTCCAACTCATCAGCGTCGCGCCTATTGGTCCGAGAAAACCACAGTAAGATGCCCCAGGCGTGTCGGTTTCTTGCTGGATTCAGCGCGCTGTTGATCGCCGCGTGCCTGCCCGCGCAGCCCACCTCCGCGACGGTGGTGTACAAAGTGCGTAAGCTGATCGATCCGGCTTCCGGCAAAGTTGTCGAGAACGCCTCTATTGTCGTTGCAGGTGGACGGATACTGGACGTTTCTAACGCCAGCTCGGCGACCGTTCCGGCTGGAGCCAAAGTAGACGACTTCGGCGATCGTTACATAATCCCAGGGCTGATCGACACGCACGGCCATCTGTATTCCAATCTGATCAACGGCCATTCGAGCAACGAAGCGTTACCTCGTTTGTGGCTTGCAGGCGGAGTTACTTCCGTCCTGGCCCCCGGCTCTTTCAACCCGGAAGGGGACATTGCCATACGCAATCGAATTGATTCCGGCGCGCTCCCGGGATCTCGCTTTTTCCTGGCGGGCGAGTATCTTCAAATGAGTCCGCCGGAGACTGGCATGGCGCCGATCCGAACCCCGGCTGAAGCCAAACTCCGTATTGAGCTATGGGCATCGCGCGGGATCTCGGCGGTCAAGCTTTACAATGGCATGCAAGGCGAGATCATGCGGACCGCGGTAGCCTACGCGCATGAACATGGTCTTCGTGTCCTTGCGCATCTGGGCGCGACCACTTACCAGGAAGCGATCGACAGTGGCGTGGATGTGATCTACCATGGCGCCTACGCATTCCCGGAGATCCAACCGAAAGACATGCCCGCCGAGGCCGTGGGCATGATTCACTTCGCTCCGCCGGAGTTTGACAAGTATTACGAAGCACTGGTGACGGCAGACCTCGCTCAGCCCCGCGTGGCCGCCGTGATGCGATCTGCCGCCCGGTCCGCCGTTGTGTTCGCGCCCACTCTGGTTGCTCTGGAGCCGCCCAATATGACTGTCCATCACATGGAGGAGCAACGCAAATATTTTTCACCGGAAGCCTGGAAGAAAGTGGAAGGGCGCGCGACTGCAGTGGAACGGCCCTACGCGCGCAAGCTCTTGGAGAAGAATCTCGAATTTACGCGAGACGCCCATGCGGCGGGCGTCCGCCTGGCACTCGGGACCGATCTTACGAATCTGCAACAACTGCCCGAGTTTGGCCTCTGGCGCGAGATGGAATTGTTCGCCGAGGCGGGACTCACGCCGATGGAAATTCTGCGGTGTGCCACTGTAAACGGCGCATTTGCAATCGGGAAAAGCCATCAGATTGGATCGCTCGAACCGGGCAAGCTTGCGGACTTTGTCGTTCTGGATGCCGACCCGCTGGCACATATCAGTGCGGTTCGGTCAGTCTATCGTGTGGTGAAATCCGGCGTAGTCTATGAACCGGATGCGCTGCTCAAACCCGCGATCGGCAAAATCCATTAGAAGCGCCTCATGACCCGCCGCGATCTCCTGTCAGCCTCCACTGCTATCCTCACCACAGCCTGCGCTTTGCCGGCTGACCCGGAAAACGAAGGAAGCCCCGCGAATGAAACATTCTGGCTGCGGGTGCGTGAACAGTTTCCAATCGATCCGAATGTCATTCAATTGAACAACGCGGCGATCGGGAGTTCGCCACGGCAGGTTCTCGATGCCGTTCGCCGTTATGGCGACATGTTGGCATCGCAGCCGTCGCATGCTTATTACGACGAGCAGGAAGATTATGTGGAACGCGTGCGAGTGCAACTGGCCGAGTTCTTCGGATGTTCGTCGGAAGAACTCGCAGTGACCAGGAATGCCAGCGAAGGGCTCGCAAATGTGATCTTCGGCTTGGAATTGAAGTCCGGCGATGAGGTACTCACCACCACGCAGGATTACCCCGCTGTTCTGGATTGCCTCAGGCAGAGGGCGGCGCGCGACGGCATCGTGGTGAAGGCGCAGCGCCTTCCCATACCTCCTGACAGCGAGGATCAACTCGTTGCGGAACTGGAGGCTCGCTTCACTCCGCGCATTAAGCTGCTCATCGTTTCGCACATGACCTATGCCACCGGGCAAATCTTCCCCATCAAGCGCCTCTGTGACAGCGCGCGTGCCCGGGGCATTTTGACGCTGGTGGATGGCGCGCAATCCTTCGGTCACATTCCATTCCAAAGTGGCGATCTCGGCTGCGATTTTTTTGCCGCCAGTCTGCACAAGTACTTTTGCGCGCCGCTGGGCACGGGCTTTCTATACATTCGGCGCGATCGGATTGAGACAGTATGGCCTCTGATGGCTGCATCGCCCGGTCTGCGTGGATCCATTCGAAAGTTCGACGGCCTCGGTCCGGGCACCGTGCCCGTTTACTTGCGCAATGCCATTCCGGAAGCGATTCGTTTCCATGCGACTCTGCCGGTCGCTCAGAAATCCGAGCGGCTGCGTTACCTTCGGCGCCGCTGGACGGCAGTGTTGAAGGGTGTTCCTGGCGTTCGCCTGCTCACTCCGGACGACCCAACCCTGAGCTGCGGCACCGCGACGTTCGTGCCTGGAACCTGTAACGTTCCTCGCTTTGTTCAAGTGCTGCAGCGGGAGTTTCAGATCCAAGTCCGGGCGCGAGCCTTGCCTGGTGAGTTCATAGGCGTTCGCGTCTCGCCGAACGTCTTTACCTCGGCGGCGGAGATCGATAAGTTTGTAGAAGCTGCTAAAGCGGTGATACCCCGAGGCGAGAGGCTGTGATCCGGCGAGCCTGCTGTGTTGTGTTTCTGCTGGCGGGCATCGTGCGATCGCAGCCCCCTGGCGGATTTCGTCTGCCGGGAGATGTTACTCCCACCGCCTACGCCGCCACGCTTGCGCTGGATGCGGCCCAACCGGAATTTAAAGCGGAGCTCACGATTGAGGTGAAGATCGTGAGAGCCACAAATCTAGTTTGGCTAAACGCGCACGCCTTACGATTGGAAACAGCCTCGATCTCACAAGCGGAACAGATCAAGCCGGCTGAAATCCTGCCCGGCGGCGAAAACTTTGTGGGGCTGAGGGTTGCGGAGCTTCTGGGGATTGGCCCTGCCCGCATCCAATTGCGCTACCAAGGGACGGTGGATGAGAAGACTGGCCTTGGACTGTTTCACCGCCGCTACAAGAACGAATCGTATCTGGTGACCCAGTTTGAACCCACGCACGCCAGGACCGTTTTTCCGTGCTTCGATGAACCAGGCTATAAAGCCAAATGGCAGCTTACATTAAAAGTGCCGCTCGGTAATCAAGCCTTTTCAAATGCGTCGTTGGCATCCACGGAATCTTCTCCGGACGGCTCGGTCGTTTTTCACTTTGCAGCCACGGCTCCGCTGCCGTCCTACTTGATGGCCCTGGCGGTTGGTCCTTTTGAAATCGTGCAAGCCGGCGGGCGAATGCGTGTAATTGCGCTGAAGGGCGAGGCTTCCGCGGCCGCATACGCAAGCGCTACCCTGCCGCCAATCCTGAAATGGTTTGAAAGTTACCTGGGAATCGCGTACCCATTCGAGAAACTCGATTTCATTGCGATTCCAGGCTGCGGCAGCGGGGCGATGGAGCAGCCCGGCCTGGTTACGATGTGCGCCCCTCAGTTGTTGGTGACAGCCGCCGAGAATAATCTTCTGCATCA
Organism: Bryobacteraceae bacterium; assembly: GCA_051000095.1. Classification (GTDB taxonomy): domain Bacteria; phylum Acidobacteriota; class Terriglobia; order Bryobacterales; family Bryobacteraceae; genus JBBSHP01. The sequence continues at coordinate 12,772 of JBPCOQ010000196.1, forward strand.
ACGCGATTTCCATCGAATTTGCGCGCACGAGATCGCCCACCAATGGTTTGGCAATTTGGTGACGCCGGCGTGGTGGAACGACATTTGGTTGAGCGAAGGTTTCGCCAACTGGCTGCAAGGCGAATACCTCAGGTCCCAGAAGCCGGAATGGATGTTTTGGGCCGATGAACAGCGCGCTCAGGCGCTGACCATGCGTGACGACCGTGGCGGGGCCGCTCGATCTCTCGACCAGGCTGTCCACACGGAAACTGAAATCGAAACTGCATTTGGGGCGATCGCTTATGTAAAAGGCGCGGCCGTGCTGCGGATGTTTGACGATGCATTGGGCCACGAGCGGTTTCTTACCACTTTGCAGAGCTATTTAAAAAATCATGGGTATGGAAACGCAAATAGCGACGACTTGATCCACGCGGTTAGGGAATCGGCCGGCGTTGAACTGGCATCGCAATTCTCATCCTTAGTCCGTCACAGCGGGTTTCCCGTGTTGCGAAAGGCCAATCCGGACTTTCGGGGCTACTATGTCGTCGATTACGAGCCTGGCGAGTTGAAGGAGATCGCCATCGAAAAATGGAGCCGTTTGCCGGACGCGGCTCGCGCATCCACGGTCTACAACGAGATGGTGGAGTTGCCGGCCTCTCTACCCCAGCTTGTTGATTTTCTCAGGTTTGCCGAACCGAGCTTGGCCGATGCAGGACCTGGGTTTCTTCTCGCGTATGGGGAAATGCTCAAAGCGATTGGGCCATTCGTCCCTGGGGATCTCCAGGTCCGATACGAGAAGTACATTCGGCGATGCCTTGGAATGGAAGCGAAACGGCTTGGCTGGCGCACAAGCGCAACCGATGCGATGGCCGCGCTGCTTGTGCGGAAGGCCATCGTTCCCTACGTGGCGGATAGCGGGAATGACAAGCTCTTACAACGAGCGGCGAAGCCCATAGTGCAATCCTGGCTCGAGAACGGCCCAGTGCCCCTTCGCGATTGGCAGCAGCCCCTTGTCGTGGCTGCGGCGCGCGACGGCGACCGCGCTCTTTTCGATCTCTTCCTGAACGCGCTCCGGAAACCGGACACGCCGCGGCGCCCTTTGCTCACTGGATTGGGTTCATTCGGCGAACCGGCGCTGGAGCAAAGAGCCGAGCGCCTTTGGCCCGACGGCGGCATGAGTTTCGACGACTGGGAAATCGCGATGGAGGCGCGTCCCGCTACCACACCTCTGCTGATCGCAAGGCTGAAGTTCCTTTCTGAACAAACGAACCGGTTGAAACGCGCGGACTTGGAAGTCCTCATCGCGGGCTTGCTGCAAAACTCCTGTAGTGCCGAAGCGACCGTCTACGCAAAAGCGGCGAATCAGACCTGCGTCACGGCTCAAGCAAATGCGCGAGAAAGTATCGAGAAGCTACTCGAAGGAACACTCCGGTGAAGCACGTGCCGCCAAAGCGCTTAGCCGCCACAATCGCCGGTGTTCTTCTGGCCATTACTCTTCAGGCCATCCAAGCTGGGCCGGCGTCCTCCGCCGAGCGTGAGCGATATTCGCGCCTGGTTGCGAAGACCGCCGATTACCTGATTGCGCACCAGCAGCGACGCCCGGTTGGCGTGAGCTGGGTGAGTGTCACTCGCGACGGAAAACCCCAGGAGACGCTAGATTTCTATTCGGGCGATGCCGGAATTGCCTACCTTCTTCTCAAGGCTTATGCGCTTCGCCAGGAACCCCGATTCCAGGAAGCTGCTCGCGACGGCATTGCTTTCATCGTCAGCCGGGCGAAAAACGGGAACGGCGAATTGTCTTTCGATCCGAATTCCAATGGTCTCTTTGAAGGAAACGCGGGACCGGGGTATTTGTTTCTCTACGCATATCGCGTGACGCACGAGAAAAGGTATTTGGATCTGGCGGTTTCGACCGCTTCCTATATTCTGGCCAATCCGGATTTTCGTCCGCGCAGCGATCCCGACATCATCTCCGGCGCACCGGGCACCGGACTCTTTTTGCTGAAGTTGTTCTCAGTAACCAAAGATCGCCGGTACAGGGAGGGAGCTGCGCGGCTGGGCGATTTTCTGATTGAACGGGCCGAGGCGCAACCACGCGGCGTCAAATGGAAAGTGTATGGAAGCGCGCCGGAGTTGGACTATTATTTCGTTGGCTTTTCACATGGCCCGGCTGGAATTGGATATTACCTGGAACGGCTCTATCGACAGACGCGCCGGCCCATCTATCACGAATACGCATTAATGGCGATGGACTATTTAGAGTCGATTGCGATTCACGAAAAGAATTATGTCAAGTGGTATCACGAAGAGTTGAAGCGGAACACCCGATATCCCTCGCAATGGTGCCACGGGACGCCGGGCATCGCTCCGTTCTTTCTGGTCCTGTATTCCGGAGCGTCGGATTCTCGAAACCTTACAGGGGCGGAAGAAGCCACAAACTACACGCTGGACCAAGGGCTGAATATTCGAAACAATCCAAGTGTCTGTCACGGCGTTAGTGGGAATGCCGCCTCCCTGATGGCGCTCTCTCGGGCGACACGGCTTCCTCAATACTGGCAAGCGACCCAAAGCGGAGCCCGGTTGCTGGAGCAGAGCGCGCAATGCTCGACCGATGGGTGCTCGTGGCGAACGGAATCGAAAACCGACTACAGCTACATGACCAATTGCGGGTGTTGGCGATTTTTTTGCCTGGCTCACCAGTGACGGCAAACGGCCGATGTTCACCGGACTGGGGTATGGAGATGACTTTTGATTCGGGCGGGAAGAAAGCCGACGCCTGTCGCGGTGTTTTTGTTCCTCCTCGCCTGGATGCCTTTGCGCGCCGACGAAGGCATGTGGCTGTTCAATGCACCTCCAACAAAACGGGTTCTCCAAAAGTACCACTTTGAGTTGACCCCTGCCTGGCTGGATCATCTTCGTCTTTCCACCGTGGCGTTTGACGACGGTTCCGGGTCTTTTGTCTCCAAAGATGGGCTGATTCTGACCAACCAGCATGTTGCCGCGTCTTGCATCGAACGTCTGAGCACGGCGCGGGACGATTACTTGAACAACGGATTTATCGCGGAAACCCGGGCGGGCGAGCTGCGCTGCGCTGGATACGAAGCGGAAGTTCTGACCACCATCGCGGATGTGACCGCGAAGACAAAGGGCGTTACGGAGGCAGGTCTGCCGGCCCTCCTTGAAGAGATTAGGAAAGCGTGCGAAACCGCCGACAACTCCCGCTGCCAGGTCGTCGCTCTTTACTCGGGAGCGATTTACCATCTGTACGCGTTTCACAAATACTCCGATCTCCGCTTGGTCTTTGCGCCGGAAGCATCGGTCGCGTTCTTTGGGGGCAACGCGGACAATTTTGAATTTCCGCGTTACGCTCTGGATGTGGCGTTCCTGCGAGCGTACGAAAACAATCGACCGGCCGAAATCTCCCACTATTTACGATGGTCGTCAGATGGTGTTCGCGCCGGAGATCTCATCTTTGCGGCGGGCCGGCCGGGTCGGACAAGCCGAACGGCGGTGGTCTCTCAACTGCGCTTCTGGCGCGATATTCAGTATCCGTATTTCCTGTACGGCAACGATCGAGAAATGGATTTGCTCCGAGCTTTTGCCGCGAAATCTCCCGAGAATCAACGCGCCGTTCAGGAGGATCTCGTCGGTTATGGAAGCGGCACTAAGCTGATCGCGGGATATTTGAGCGGCCTCCGTAATCCATCTCTGATGCGGAACAAGGAACGCGAGGAAACAGCGCTACGAGCCAATTTTCCGGGCAATGCAACGAACGATCCTTGGGCCAGGGCAGGGCGCTCGGTTGCCGAGGAACGTCGAATTTTCTTCCAGTATCGTCTTTATGAAAGTCTCGACGCCTGTCCTGGGACGCTCTGCCGCGCGGCGCGGCGCATTGTGCGAATTGCCGCTGAACGGGAGAAGCCGGAGAATGAACGATTGCCCGAATATCGCGGCTCAGCCCTGGCACGCATGGAACAGAGACTCTTGTCACCGCTCACCGTCCGGCGAGACCTGGAAGAACAACAAGTGACCAGTGCGCTCGAGAGCATGGCCGCCTCTAGAAGCCTCGACCCCGAGCGGGTGGCTAACTTTCTCGGCGGACAGTCAGCCGCGAAAGCCGCATCCCGGCTCATCCGGCTCACCCGCCTTGATAGTCAGCCGGAACGAGAGGCCCTGCTGAAGGGCGGCCGGGCTGCAGTCGAGGCCAGCCAGGATCCCCTGATTGTCTTGATGCGTCAAATCGATCCGGCCGGACGCGACCTGGGGCGGCGTTACCGGGATGCTGAGGAAGAGATCAACGTCGTCGGCGCGGCGATCGCCAGATATCGGCTGACTGCCCGCGGTTTAGAAGATCCACCTGACGCAACGGGAACCCTTCGGCTCAGTTACGGTACGGCGATCGGCTATCGGGATCAATCCTCTCCTAAGAAACAGATCCCACCGTTTACGACGGTAAACGGGCTTTATACCAGCGCGAGGCAACATGATGGGAATGCCGATTATCGGTTGCCGGCACGATGGCTAACAGCCGAACGTCAATTACCAGCGGCCACACCAGTCAACTTTGTGAGCACGGCGGATGTGATCGGGGGCAGCTCGGGCAGCCCCGTTGTAAACCGGATCGGAGAACTCGTCGGGGTCGTATTCGACATAAATCAACCGGCACTGGCTGGGAACTTTGTGTATGGCCACCCTTCCGCCCGCGCGGTCCAGGTCGATAGCAGAGCCATCACCGCGGCCTTGGGGCGCGTCTACCAGGCGCGCTCACTGCTGAACGAAATTCTCGGCGGGAACCGGCAGTGATTCCTCTCGTACCGGTTCAGTTGACCCCCGAAGGGCCAGCTATTTGGTGCAAACTCGAATACTTGAATCCAAGCGGTTCCACGAAGGATCGCATCGCGGTCTTCATTCTGGAGAAAGCGATGCGGGAACGGCGCCTTTGCCGTGGACAGTTGGTTGTGGAAGCATCCAGCGGCTCAACGAGTATTGCAATGGCCCGTAGCTGTGCGCACTTGGGTTTGCGCTTTATCGCCGTCGTACCAGCCGGCGTCAGCAATGAGCGCGTGCTGATGATCCGTGCCTACGGGGGCGCCGTTTGCTTTACTTCGGCGGTAGACGGCATTCGCGGCGCGATTGCCGAGGCTGAGCGACAGGCCAAAATCGGCGGCGGCTTTCTCCCCAGGCAATTTTCTAATCCAGAAAATGCAGAGGCCCACCGCACCGGAACCGCCGTCGAAATACTCGATCAGATTTCTGGTGGCCGAGTGGATGCGGTGGTCAGCGGAGTCGGCACGGGCGGAACGTTAGTAGGGCTCTACCAGGGGTTTGTCAAGGCAGGCAATCCGGTTCGTCCGTTCCTCGCCCGTCCAATTATGCTCAGCAGCCACATGGAAGAGGAATGTTGCGGTTTCAGCAGCCGTATTTCCGGCGTGGTGGATTGCATCTCAACCATTTTTGTGCCGGAAGAGATGCCTGAACTCGAAATAATCGAAGTCAATGATCTGGAAGCAATCGAGACTGCCCGCGCTCTCATCCGGCTCGGTTATCCAGTCGGCCCGAGCGCCGGACTGAACTATCTGGCGTCGCTTCGCGCGGCCCGCTCCATGGATACCAATGCCCAGATCGTCACAATTTTCCCCGATCGCATGGAACGATATTTCACAACGGAATTATTTACGCCGTTTCGAGAGGAAACAAACACGTGAATCCGCAAATCGCGAAGCTCCAAATCTCGATCGTGCTTTGTTCATCGCTGTACGCGCAACAGGCACGTCATTCCTACCTGAACACAGCTCTTGGCGCTCTGAAGTGGATCGACGACACGCAGGTCGGCACATGTAGCAGCGGCGTATAACAGGAAAAGGCCGGTGCCCGCACTGCCATAAACGATGTCATCGGCGTCGTTCCAATGAACACCTTTCGCATCCCGAATCGCCGATCGCAAAATGGTTTCCACAACCACCTGGAAACCGGCCCGGTATTTCGCATCGTGAGTAACTTGTACACTTGCTCCATGGCGAAGCCGCCGCCGGCAATGCCCTCGTACAAGCCCGCCCGCTTATCCGTGGTTTTCGAGATTAGCTGGCCGGCGCCTTTGCGAGCAGCCGTGAGGAATTGCCGATTGCCGGTAGCCCGGTAAGCCTGGACATGGAAAAGAACCACGCCTGGAATCCCGTGATACAACGTTGTGTAGACTGTATTGGGATCGTTAGGATCGCTAGCCCAGGTACGTCCTTGTGTACCTTGGGAGACTCGAATCTGCTTGCTTTGGCTTCCGAAGCAGGGCGTTATCTGATCACGAGAGGCGTGGCTGAACAGGGTGGAATCAAGTGGGCTCCCAGCGATTCATGGGGTCAGTACATGCCAAACTTCTCGCATGGAACCGCCGGGGTGTCCTATTTCTTAGCTACCCTCTATCAAAAGACTGGGGACAAGCGTTTCCTGGAAGCCTCACTGGCTGGCGCCAAATATCTTCTGGCCGTCGCCGATACCGAGGGCAACTCCTGTAAGATTTTCCATCATGAGCCTGGCGGCAAGGACCTTTATTATTACGGCTGGTGCCACGGACCTCCTGGAACCGTCCGCCTCTTCTTGCGCCTGTACGAGGTCACGCAGCAGGAGGTGTGGAAACAATGGATGCTGAAAGCAGCCAACGCCGTGATGGCGAGCGGTATCCCCGCAAAGCAACTGCCCGGATTCTGGAATAACGTTAGTCTCTGTTGCGGGACTGCATCGGTCGCTCTATTCAATCTGGAGATGTACCGGCTCACTGGGGACAAAAAGTACTGGAACTTCGCGCGCGTCATGGCGGACGACCTGGTTCGGCGAGCCACACCGGTAGCGGACGGCGGGTATAAATGGATACAAGCAGAGAACCGCGTCAGTCCTAACCAACTCATTGCCCAGACTGGATTAATGCAAGGAGCGGCCGGGATCGGAATCGTCCTTCTTGAGATGGATGCAGCGGAGCATGGAACCAAGCTCCACTTGGAGTTGCCCGACGATCCGTTCGTCGGCTCGGGAAAATAGGCTCCTGCCCGGCCCGTTCGCGATGGAACCACCGTTATTCCGGCGAGCCTGAAGTTAGACGACGATAGCCGGCTAGGACGAGGGGGTTTTGACCGTAAGCTGAATCGGACCCGAAGAGAAGATAGTGTCCTTCTCACCCGCAGCGTAGGTTGAGCTTGCCGACGTCGCGACGACCGAGCCTTTCCAGACGAAGACCATCTGCTCGTGACCGGCGGCGGCTTTGGCCTGGAACGATTCGGACCATGAACGGATTCGTTCTTATTCTGGGCGAGGAACGACGCGCGCACGGCTTCAGCCTGCTTGAGATCAGAGAATCCGGTGCTCTGCCTGGGAACGAGATTTCCGCGTGGTGTGCGTCCCACAATCCAAATCGGTCAGCCACATTCCATCCAAAAACGCCGAGATGCCTGAGGCAAACGGGTCTTGTGAATCTTGCACTGCGGGTTGTGGCGCTGATACAAAACGACGGTCTGATTTGCCTGCGACACAACCTAACTGTGCCAGTACTCGTACAGTGTGTCAACATACGCCCGTAAGTTATTCAGATATATTGAATTGGCTCCCCAAAACCCATGGTTTCCAACGACCTCTCCACCCTACAAGTCGTTGATTCTTAATACCAAGTATTCTTCTGGTGGCTGAAGTGGCTCCCGAGACGAACACAGATCCGAACACACGAATGGAGAATTTCGCCGGAACGACTTTCTCCAAGGTGTTAACCGGGACGGCAGTTTCGGAGTTGCGTCCGGCTCGGACCACCAGAAGACAGGAGCGCGGTGCGCCGATTCATCTCGTGCAGGCTACCTTGGGTCACGCCTCCATTGCGACCACCGCCCTATTTGCACGCGCGTCCAAGCCAGTCAACTGCGGAATTCATCGTCGCGCGATGAGAGGCGAGCCTGGGTGAAATGGGCTGAACTGCCGCGAAAACCCGCCCAGAACCCGACTTTTGTCGTTTTTAACGCTCAAAATCGAGCCTTCGCAGCGTACCTTCGAGTGCATCCAACGCCCGCGTGTAGGAGCCTGCTGCGGTGGAATCGTGGCGTCCATGCCTCCTCGCGCTCTTGATGGAAGTACCTGATTTACAACTCTTAGGACAGCCGGAACAACCTAAGCGGAGCGCCACATTTCCGCGATTGCAAAGCTCGCCTTGCTCTCCACATCGCGACCTACGAATAACTAAATGGCTCGTCCGGGGAATCTGTGGGTAAGTTGGGTGCCTCGGCCGGGCGTCCCCTTGAGCACTTCCTCACCGCGCCGATAAAATAGCTAAGCTGGCTCCGCTCGGGGTGAAAGTCGTCAAACTTGCT
>JBPCOQ010000005.1:0-4261 GCA_051000095.1 Bryobacteraceae bacterium
ACCCTGCGCTATGTCGAGATCACACAGCAGGATTTGCAGCGGGAGTTTCTGCTGGCCCGAGAAAAGCCACGTCACCTGATTCCTGTTCCCTCCGCTTTCGACGACCATAGTCCAGGCGTGGTGAATGCAGCGACGGTAGTGGAGCGTTTGAGCGCCGCGCTGCAATTGCTGGAACTCTACCGTCAGCAGGATGCGGCCCATGACCGGGAACTGCATCGCCTGAGCCGGCGCTTGATCCGGGTGCGGGGGGCACTACTAAAACTCATCCAAAGTGACAAAAACAAAAAATAAGCACAGTTGGCCGGATATGTGATTCGCCACGGCGCCGCTGTGCGGCGCCTAGGGCGCCGCTGTGCGGCGCCCACCTTAGTGAGTGGATGAAAATGGGGGGCTTGACAGAGTTGGGACGATTCTGGAAGAGATTCTGGAAGAACGCATTGTTTCGAGCCGGAATCGGATCGATCCGCGCGGCGTAAAGAGAAACTTACAATCGGCGACCGCGCATTGTTAAGTGAGGTTAACCCCGTCTAGTCAAGATTCATGCGCCGAAGCAGGGCTTTGAATCGCTCCGACCTTCGCAGTGGATCGAAAATCGGATTCACCTTCACCGAAACAAGGCCGCTGCTGCGCCGGTCGTAGGCCCGCTCCAGCCACATCATCCCGCGATCTGTATCGCCCAGTTCACCCAGGTGACGCCCAGCAACATTGCATTCTCATCCTGCTCCTCGGCTTGGTGTGCGAATCGTAAGGCTTCGGCGCGTTCGCCGGCCACCGCCGCGACCCAAGCCTTTACCAAGGCCGATGTCTCGCGATGCGCCATGCGATCGGCGAGTTCAAATTCTACCCTCGCCTCGCCCGGACGGCGCAGCAGCATCAGCGCGTAACCTTTGCGCTCATGTGCCAAGGAAAACGACTGGTCCAGTTGAAGCACCTCGTCCAGGGAACGGAGCGACCGCTCGTACATCTTTTCGAAGTTCTGTAATTGTGCTACGTCGGTGAGAATGATCGCCGACGCCGGATCGAGATTCCGCGCCACCTCGAACTCCGCCTCGGACTGCTCAAATCTTCCCATCATCGTAAGAAATTCGGCATACCAGTGGTGCGCGGTCGCGTAGTTGGGGGCCAGCCGGATAGCGGTCTGCAGCTCGCGCTCCTCCTTTTCCCAGTCGAAGTAGTAACCGCCTGCGATCATCGCCAGTGAGGCGTGCGCTTCGCCGAGCGCCGGGTCGAGCTGTACCGCCTTCTCGACCGCCGCTCGAGCGGAAGGCAGAGTTTCCGTCAGCAGGTTGGTTTTCGTTCGCGTCCCGAACAGAAAACCATCAGCTAGCCCGACATAGGCCGGGGCGTAGGCCGGATCCGCCTGCGCCGCCTTTTGAAACATTTCGATAGCCAGCCGGTTGCCGCTCTCATCGCGTTTGCTCCAGTAGTAGCGGCCGAGGAGATAATAGCGATAGGCAGCCCCATTCCGCGGATGGCGGCGCTCCAGAACCCCACGCTGGCCCGGCGGCAGCGACGGAATCATTTCAGCCACCGTTAGCGCGGCCAGCCGCGACTGGACTTTGAATATATTGTCCATGGTCTCGTCGAAACTACGTGTCCACACCGCCTGACCGTTTGCGCTCCGCAGCAGCCGGGCGTTCACGTGAATTCGTTCTGAAAGCGGCTCGACAGTACCGGTCAGCACAAACCGCGCGCGATGGCGTCTCCCCAATTCCGCCGCGTCGTCCGGCATTCCGATGGATTTGATTACGGAAAAATTGGAGAAGCCGCTCAGTTCCATCGCCAGCGAATCCTGAAGACCAAGCTGGAGGATTCCGATATCAGGCGAATGCCCGATCACCTGAAACGGCGTGATCAGCAGAGATTCCACCTTCGGCGTGCGTTCGAGACCCAGCCCGGCCGCAGCAATCAGGGCAGCTAGTACTACCGCGACCGTTACCACCTTCCAAGTCCATCCGTGGGCTGGGGGTTGAGGCGCGGCGTGGGAGACCGCGGTTTGGGAGACGGGAAGCTGCGATTCTCCCTGAACGGCCGCCGTGAACCGGTAGCCGAATTTCGGAACCGTTTCAACATAACGCCGCTCATCGCCGAGATCGCCCAGGGCTTTCCGCACATCGGCGATCACCCGGGCCATGGCGCTGTCCTCGACGATCTGCTGAGGCCACAGGCGGTCGCGGAGCGCCGCTCGCTCAACCAGAGCGCCGGCATTCTCCACCAGCACCAGGAGGGTGTCAAACGCCTTCGGAGCAATCGGAATCGGGCTCTCGCCGCGCCACAGGAGCCGCTCCCGGGCGTCGAGCCGAAAGTCGCCGAATCGGTAAATGATCTTTTCCTTCAATGACATGGCGGGCCACACAATTTTCTCAAACAAAACTCAAGCCGCGCAACTGGATTTGAGGGCTGGGGACGGTTATTCTACGCTTTCGCCGTTTAGCAAATCAAATGAGCTCGTCCTAATGACGCGTCGGGTTTTTCGGTTGTTGTCTTTCCTTCTGGTAGTCTCCGGAGTGATTCCGTCCATTTCCGCGGCTCCAACTATCGCGAGCGTGCAAAACGCGGCTAGCAATATCGCCTTCAACGCGCCACTTGCGCAAGGCACTATCTTTGTGATCAAAGGGAGCGGCTTAGGTCCTGCCAACATTTCCTTCGCTCCGGCAGCCTTCCAGAGCGCCAGCTTGAGCGGCACATCGGTGGCGGTCACGGTGGGTACGACTACAGTGAATGCGCTCATGTACTACACCTCGGCAAGCCAGGTTGCGGCGCTACTGCCCTCGAATACACCCACGGGGACGGGAACCTTCACGGTCACCTACAACAGCCAGACCAGCAACTCGGTGAACCACGGTGTGGTGGCCAATAATCTGGGCATCTTTACTATCGATTCGAGTGGACAGGGACCGGGTATCGTCACTTACGCAGATTACAGTCTTGTGTCGGCTGCCAAGGCGGCGAATTGCGGAGGGCCGAACACTACCTGTGGAGCGGCCAACCCCGGCGACACGCTCATCCTGTGGGCGACGGGATTGGGTCCGGTGAGCGGAACCGATGCCTCCGGCGCAGGTCTGGGGGAAAACATGCCGAACATTCCGCTCACTGTGTGGCTGGGCGGAGTCCAAGCCCCGGTGACGTATCAAGGCCGGTCCGGCTGCTGCGTCGGAGAGGATCAGATTGTCTTTATAGTCCCAAACAACGTGCCCACCGGATGCGCCGTGCCGTTGCTGGTTCAGATCGGCACAGGAACTAACACGATCAGCAACACCACCGTTATGGCGGTCGCCAATGGGAGCCGCAATTGCACCCCCGTCAATCCCGCATTCGCCTCGGTCAACATCGAGCAAGCGGTCATCGCAGGACCCCTCCGCTTCGGCTCGATCACCCTCTCAAAAGGTTCCAACAGCAGTGGCGCCGGGCTCGAGGACGACGCGCAATTCCAGTTCGCCAACATTACCGCCTATAACCCGGGATCTCAGCCTTTCTTTCTCTCGTGGACCGACGACCTGCCGCTCGGCACCTGCGCGGTTTTCAGCAATCTAAATGGCGGCGTAAATCCTCCGATCAGCAACCTTGTTGCGCTCGACGCCGGCTCCAGTTTCACCGTGAAAGGACCGAACGGAAGCGTGCCGGTGACCGGGAAACCGACCAAGAACCCGGGGGAATTCAACGCAACGATCAGCCCGTCCGCGGCGTTTCTAATTCCCGGCAATTCGTATACAGTATCAGCGAGTGGCGGGGCGGATGTTGGCCCTTTCAGTGCAACAATCACGTACCCAGTGCAGCCTACGTTGACGAGCCCGGGGAGCACCGCCACCGTGACCCGTTCCAGCGGAATGACCGTCACCTGGACCGCGGCCAGCCCGAATGAGCACGTCCAGATCCAGATATCGAGCGCCACCGATAGCACTAACACAACCGGCGCCACGGCCCAATGCAATGCCCCCGCCAATGCAGGGACATTCACGATTCCGCCCTACGTACTGTTGGCGCTTCCCCCGGGCAAATTCGCCGCGTTCTCTTTCAACCCCATCACGCCGGAGGTCCCGTTCACGGCGAACGGTATCTCCGTCGGAATCCTCTCGACCCAAAGCGACGGTATCGCTTACGGTTTCGGTACAACCACCGGCAGCTTCACGTTGAACTAGCCCGCATTTCTCACGAGCACTTTACCGGAGGCTTAAAATCCCGGGAACAATGAAAATTTTCGGTGGGTTGGACGGCAATCCCGTATGAGATCCGGAATCTTGACATTCCGAGCCCCTTGGCG
>JBPCOQ010000043.1:0-14579 GCA_051000095.1 Bryobacteraceae bacterium
GACCCGCGCAGGATCTCGCCGAGCGGAGGCAGAAGTTTGGTCAAACCCTGACGGCGCTTTTGCAGAGCCAAAAGGGAGAGCCTGGAGAGGTTCTGTCTTTCCACCATGTGGCTGTCAGAATTATAGCTGAAACCCCAAAAAATGCAATTGCGAATCTCGCATCTGCGAATTTCCTGCTATCTCATTGAACTGGCGATCGATTTACCTTTCGTGCGAAGTTCCTGGGCCCGCAGGGCCGGCTCGACCGCCCCCGGACGATAGAATGGACGCATGCGCAACGAGTTCACGGCGATTATCGAGCAAGACGGCCCCTGGTACATCGCCTACTGCGCCGAGGTGCCCGGCGCCAATGGCCAGGGCAAATCACATGCAGAATGCCTGGCGAGCCTGCGCGAGGCGATTTCGCTCATTCTCGACTACCGGCGCGATGAGTCCTTGCGCGGCATGCCACCCGACGCCCAGCAGGGACTCGTCCTCATCGGATGAGACTTGCCGGACTCCTCCGGCATCTTCGCCGCCTCTTACGCCTTTGCGCCCTTGAGTCCGCTTTGATTGCAATTCCGATGAACATGTGCGGCACATGTCAGTATGCTTAGAGCATGTCGAAGATGATCCAGGTTAGAGACGTCCCGGAACAGGTGCACAGTACCTCAAAGGCTCGTGCGGCTCGCGAGGGCATGAGCCTCTCTCGGACCTGATCAAGAGGGAATTGAAGCGTGCGGCGGAGCGCCCGAGCATGCGGGAGTGGTTGGAGCGCGCGCGCAGCAAGTGAAGGCGGTCCGGGCCAAACGGACCGGCGCGCAAGTAGTGCGCGAATTGCGAGACGCAAGATGATTGTTCTGGACGCCTCCGTCGTCGTGGAGCTCCTCACCAACGGCGCGTTAGCCGATTCCCTCAGACAAGATCTGGCGGGACGCGACGATTCATTCATTGTTCCGCATCTGCTCGACATCGAAGTGGTGAGTGCTGTTCGAGGTCTGGTTGCGCGTATATAGCCTTGGCTGAAGCAACCAACTCTGTCCTCTACCCCAGCGATGCGAACTTATGCAAAGGCCACCGAGCGCGGGTCGCGCTGTTCACTCCTTGATGGCCGAGGTTACGTGTCTCCGGGCCGGCCACATCTGCGGTTCGTCCAGACCCTACTCATACCTGAGCGCCACCGAGGGATCGATTCGGGTTGCCCGCCGCGCTGGCAGGTAGCCGGCGAACAGGGCGACCACAATCATAGCCACCATCGACAAACCCATCACAAGCGGGTTCGTGGGTTTCACTCCGAACAACATGCTCTCCACTAGGCGGCTGGAGGCGAGAGCTAGCGTGAGTCCGATGCCCACGCCAGCAATGGCCAACGAGAGAGTCTCCCGCAGCACGACCCATAGAACATCTCGCCGTTCCGCGCCTAACGCCATGCGGATGCCGAATTCATTGGTCCGCCGCGTGATGCCATAGGACATGACCCCGTAAATTCCGATGCATGCCAGCACGGCCGCAAGAATTCCAAAGAACGTGGAAAGCTGCGCGACTAAGCGCTGGTTCAGCGTGAAGTCATCGACCATCTGCGAAAGCGTCCTGATATCGCTCACCGGGAGATTCGGATCGATCTGGTTGACTTCTCTTCTGATGACGGGAATAAGGAACTTGGGATCGCCCGTATAGCGGACCACGAAGCTGGAGAGGAACTCCGCATGGTGCTGTGAGTGCGGAAAGAAGGCTGCCGGCATCTGCTCCTCCTGCAATTCCATGTACTTTGCATCTTTCACAACGCCGATCACCTCGACGTTCTGCCACTCGGAATCGTCTCCAATTCCGAACGTGCGGGCAAGCGGTGAGCCGCCTGGGAAGTATATCCGGGCCATCGTTTGGTTGATCACAGCCACCTTGCGGGACGTTGCGTTGTCGCGGGGGCTCAGACCGCGGCCGAATAGGATCGGCATCTTCATGACCTCGAAGTACTCAGGCCCAACCACGTTGAAGTCGACGTGCCGGTCCTTTTCAAGCCGTGTTCGTCCCGGCACGTTGACATCATCACTGGACCATCCGCCACCGTCGAATACCGATAGCGCGAAGCTGGCGCCGTGAACCCCACGCGTTCCTCGACACGCTGCATCATAGATCCCAGCCGCGCGTCTGTGTGATAACCGGCAGAAGCAGGATCAATTCGCATTCGGAGCACGTTCTGTTTGTCGAAACCCACATTCACGCCGGTCAGGTTCGCAAGGCTCCGTAGAAACAGGCCTGCACCCGCGAGCAAGACCAACGACAGCGCCACTTGGCCGACGACCAGCGCGCGTGCGAGCCGCCCGCCCGTCCCGGGGTTGCGCAGCGGGACCGAAGTAACCCCACGGCCCGCCTTCAGCGACGGAGCCAGGTCCAGACCAGTCGCGCGCAGTGCCGGAGCAGTACCAAACAGGAATACAGTGAGGATCGTCACAGCAACAGTAAAGCCAAGTACTCCGGCATCGGGTGAAACCCGGACCGGGACGAGTTCGGATCCAGGGGACACCATCGCGAGCAACAGGCGGCTGGCGCTCCAGGCGAAGGCCACTCCAAGAACTGCGCCCGCGAATCCCAACAGCCCGCTCTCGGCGAGTAACTGACGAATCAATCGCGGCCGCTCCGCGCCGAGAGACATCCGCACAGCAATCTCCCGTTGCCGCACGGTCGCCCGTGCCAACAGAAGATTCGCCACATTAGCGCAAGCAATCAGAAGCACCAGGACGACCACCACCATCAGGATCTTCAGCGGCGAGGAGAACGCTTTCCGTAGCTCCGAGCGCCCAGTGGCTGCCGGTGTCAGCTCAATACGGGCATGCTGAATTCCGTCCAACTGTTCTTTGGATGGCTGCGTCCCAAGGTAGCCGCGCAGGATTTGACGGAAGAGGACGTCGGTGTTGGCTTGCGCCTGCTTCGGGCTAACGCCACTCTTCAACCGGCCGATCACGTGCAGTGATTGAAACAGGTTCTGATCCAAACCATTCTGGTCAGGAGAAATTTCTTTCTGCATCGTCAGAGGAATCCAGAGATCGGGAGAATGCCCCACGGTCACTCCGAAGAACGCCGGCGGCGCTACGCCGATTACGGTGTACCCGGTTGATCCAATCGTGATCGTCTTGCCGGCAATCGACGGATCTTTTGCAAAGCGATTCTGCCACCACGAATAGTTGGCCACGGCGACCGGATGCCCTCCCGGTGTCTGGTCCTCCGCATCCGTGAGCACGCGTCCCAGAATCGCATTCACGCCGAGCGTGGTGAAATAACTGCCGGAGACCAGTTCCACGTTCAATTTTTCCAGGCCAGCATCACCTGCGACGCGGCCGTGAGAGGCCACTAGAAAGCTCTGGATCGCCGCGACTTCCGAGAAGACCTGGTTTCTTCGCCGGAATTCGCGGAAGAACGGATACGAAAAGACCTGCGTACTTCCATGCGGCAGGAAACTGGTATCGCCCGATGCTTGGGCTTTGCCGAAGAACACCAGTTGCGCCGGCTGCCGCACCGGGAGAGTACGAAGCAGGATGGCATTCAACAAGCTGAAAATCGCCGTATTGGCTCCAATGCCCAGGGCAAGCATCAGCACCGCGGTGATGGCGAAGCCCGGATTCTTCAACAACTGGCGCGCGGCATAGCTTAGGTCGCGTCTGAATTCTTCGCAGAAACGAGCGGACATGTTTCCTCTCCTCGTTGGCGCCGGCGGCTCAACCTGGTGCTGGCTAAGCGCCGACCGCAGTTCCTCACCCAATTCGCTCCAGGGACGCGCATGTTTCTGGACCGCCTGCCATGCTTGTTCGGCATTCAGACCGCCGCGGAGCTCGCGCTCGTAGCTCTCCTGAAAGTCAAGCGCCAGTTCCTCCACGATTTCCGCCTCGCGCGCGCCGGAGATTCCTAGCGGCGGAAGATTCTGGCGCACGTATGCTTTGAAGTCAGGCATTTTCGAGACCCGCGGCCCGCTGAAGCGCAATCAGGAAGGCGCTCCATTTCCGGCGCTGCTCCGACAACATTTTTCGGCCGGCGGGAGTCAGCTTGTAGTACCTTCGCCGGCGCTGTCCTGCGGCTTCCACCCACTGACCGGCGATCAGGCCCTTCCGCTCGAGCCGGTAGAGCACCGGATACAGGGAGGCGATTTGAAACGAGACTGCGCCTTCAGACCGGCGCTCGATCTCTACTCCGATCTCATAGCCGTGTCGTGGCCTAGCTTCAAGCTGCGCGAGTATCAGGAGTTCGGCACTCCCCTTTTTACGGGTATTCTCATCAGAGTCTATGATTGCCATATAGTGCAATCATATATATCGCATGGCCCTGACGAGTGTCAACCCCCCCTCCCAACGTGACCTGGCGTGCGCCCATGTCACTCGCTGGCACGATAGATAATCTTCCCGGTACGCAGTGTGTACTGTACGGCGGCTAGCGCTCGAATGTTCTCGGAAGGGTCATCCTTCAAGACGACGAGATCCGCCTGCAGACCTGCGGCGATCCGTCCCAGTTTGGTTGACTCTCCAAATCGCTCGGCGGGCGCGGTAGTCAATGAAGCGAGAATCTGGCGAAAGCTCATTCCCGCGTCGCCCATCAAGGCGTACTCCTCACTGGGATCATATTCGACGGCGCCGAGATCGGTTCCGAAAAGAACCGTGCCTCCCGAGGCAACCCAGGCTCGCAACTGGCCGATGGAAGTATTGACAGACTTCTCCTGGGTGGATATGCGGTCGTGGCGCATGAAGTACTTCCACAGTGTCAGGGTTGGCGTCAGGGCTACTCTCCGATCCTGCATCGCCGCGAGGATCGTTTCGTCCCATGGGCCGGACTGAGGAGTGGTGTGAGCGATGATATCAACTCCACCTCGAACCGCGGCAAGCACGTCCGCGCCACTATTGGGGTGAACAAAGACAGGCTTTCCCAACCGATGGGCTTCGTTTGCAGCGGCTTGCATGGCGCTCTCCGGAAGCGAGGCCTTGGACGGCGAAGATGCGAACAGCTTGATCCCATCCACACCTTGATCCAAGAGCTTCCTCGAAGCCGCCGCCGCTTGCGCGGCATCCGCTACCTCAGGAAGTGGGGTCTTCATAAGGCCCATGATATGGAGAACTGCTTCCGGCGGAAGTCCAGGGTCCGGGGGAAGCAGGCCCTCCCCCGTCGAGCGAATTCTCGGGCCCGGCACTTCCCCGGACTCGATGCGGTCGCGAAGCCGCCGCGTATTCTCCCACAAGGACGACAAGTCGAACACACTGGTAAACCCATACCGTGTGAGCATGTCCTGAAGCTGGCGGCCGAGCTCGAGCCCCGGAATTGCCGCCAGGTCCGCCCACTTTCTTTCAAAGAAGTGCACGTGGCTGTTCCAAAACCCCGCCGTAATTGTGCGGCCTGAACAATCGAGCGATGGAACAGTCTGAGGAACCCGGACCAGCGCCCTGCTTCCGACAGCGGCGATCTCGCCGCCTTGGATGAGCACTACGCCGTCCAGGATGGGCTGCTCCGTGGGACTCACATAAATCGTCCCTCCCACCAGAGCTAAATTGCCGGTCGGGGTATTCATGAACGCCTGATTCTTCCCCCTCGTGGGGCAGGTGATCTTGTCACCTGCCAACGGCCCGAAGGGCCGACTCCTATTGCCCCTTCGGCGTTGAGATCATGATCTTGCGATACTTCATTCCGCCGGTGTGATCGCCTTGAATGTAGATGGGTCCGGGCTCCGCCTCATGGCTATCGAGCGCGCCGCCGGTAATGCCGGGGATCTCCTGGTTATCGATGATAGTCACGTCATCGCGAACTACGGTCACCTTGCGTCCAGCTAACGTCACATCGTAGCTCTCCCATTGTCCTGGTCGGGCGGACACTGCCTGTGCCGGAGCGATGAATCCGTAAATCGACCCCATCCCGTGGAACTTATCATTGTGGCCCGCAGGCTCGTACTCAACCTGCACTTCGTAACGCCCGCGCAGATACACTCCGCTGTTACCATCCGGCGGGCAGTTATATTCAATGTGCAACTTGAAATCCTGGAACTTGCGCGTCGTGCGGATATTCGCGCCGGCGGCCTGATTCACCAGCTCTCCGTTCTCCGCTTTCCAGCGATTCTCGGGCGGCTTGCCTTGTTCGGTAACCAGCGGCTCCCACCCGGTCAGGTCCTTCCCGTTGAAGAGCGGCACAGGATCGTTCCATATCAAAGGCATTTTGTGATCCAGCGCCGGAGCTGGCACGCCGGTCAGCTTGCCTTGCACGCCGTCTTCCCGCTTCTGCGAGCCGGTCAGCTTGCCGCTTTTCGCAAGGATGTCCCAATCGACTTGGATCTCTTTGCCAAACCACTCGGTCGTTGAGAACGTCATGCGCGAGCCATCGAGTTTCAGGCCAGTTACAGGATGAACGCTCGCCACTCGGCCCACAATGTGGACCTCGGGAGTGCCATCCTTTTTCACCATCTCCATCCAGGATGGGTAAGTGCCCTGAGGAGTGACGACGGTCAGATCCCAACGTCCGGTGAACGGCTGGCCGGAATCCTTTGACCGCACCAGGGTTGCGGCGAGCGCGGTAAGTAGGAGGAGCAGGGATGTGCGTTGCATGTCGAGTCCAGTGTACAGCGCGCGACAGGCCGAACGCCGTCACCTCCATTCCCTTGCTAAACTCGAACTAAATGCGCTCGATCCTCTGCGCAATACTCACGGCAGCTTGCTTGACCGCTTTCACCTATGATCAGGACATCGAGACGTGGCGTCAGACGCGCGAAGCGAGTCTTAAGGCTGACGATGGATGGCTGACGGTGGCAGGACTGTTCTGGCTGCATGAAGGGGAAAATACCGTTGGTTCGGACCCGGCCAGCGCCATCGTGCTGCCCCGCGGACCAAGCCGGTTCGGGGTGTTTGAGTTTCACGGCGGCAAGACATCCTTCCGCCCCGCGTCACTGGTGGCAGGCGATGCTCCAATGATGTTCCACACAGATACCAGCAGTGAGCCTGAGCAGGTTCGTTCCGGCGATTTCACGATGTTTGTCATCCACCGCGGCAGCCGTTACGCCGTTCGCCTGAAAGACAAGCAAAGCGAGTTCCGGAAATCCTTCACGGGACTGCACTGGTATCCGGTGCGCGCCGACTATCGCATCGTAGCCAAGTGGGTCCCCTATCCAGAGCCAAAGACGATGGCGGTCCCGAACATCCTGGGCGAAACAACCCAGGAGCCAAGTCCTGGCTACGCCGAATTTGAGCTGCATGGAAAACAGTACCAGCTCCATCCGGTGCTCGAAGGCAAGCAGCTATTTTTTATCTTCCGGGATCTGACCAGCGGCAAAGAAACCTATCCGCCGGGCCGGTTCTTGTATTCGGATCTGCCCGCCGGCGGCCATGTAATTCTGGATTTCAACAAAGCGTATAATCCTCCCTGCGCATTTACGCCGTATGCGACTTGTCCTTTACCGCCGCCGCAGAACCGCCTGGCCGCGCGCATCGAGGCAGGCGAGCTGAATTACGGGAAGCACGCCTGATTTTGGCCGCCCCGCCGGTCTCTATTCCCCGATGATTTTCACCAGCACGCGCTTGCGCCGCCGTCCGTCGAATTCGCCATAGAAGATCTGCTCCCATGGGCCGAAATCAAGCTTTCCCGCGGTGATCGCCACCACCACTTCGCGCCCCATCACCTGGCGCTTGAGATGCGCATCGGCGTTATCCTCGCCGGTTCGATTGTGCTTGTATTGCGAAACGGGCTCGTGCGGCGCCAGTCCCTCCAGCCACTTTTCATAATCCTGGTGGAGACCCGATTCGTCGTCATTGATGAACACGGACGCCGTGATGTGCATCGCATTCACCAGCGCCAGGCCCTCGGCGACCCTGCTGTCCCGCAGACACTCTGAAACCTGCGGCGTGATATTGATAAACGCGCGCCGCGAAGGAATCTCGAACCACAGCTCCTTCCGGTAGCTTTTCAAGTTGTTTTAGTTCCTCTCATTCTTTATCCTTGCATCCATATGCCCGAGTTGCCGGACATCGCCGCTTACATAGGCGCACTCAAGCCGCGCGTAATCGGTCAGCCTCTGGAGCGTGCACGGCTGGCGAGCGTTTTTCTGCTTCGAACCATCCAGCCGCCGCTGGCCGATGCCGAAGGCCGCACCGCGCGCGAGCTGCGGCGCATTGGAAAACGCATCGCCATCGGATTCGACGGTGACCTCTGGCTGGTGCTTCACCTGATGATCGCCGGCAGGCTTCACTGGCGTCCTCGCAACATCAAGCTGGCGGGCCGTCAGAACCTCGCAGCCTTTGATTTTCCCGAGGGTTCTCTCACCTTGACCGAAGCAGGGACTAAGCGCCGGGCCTCGCTGCATGTCGTGAGCGGCGAAGCAGGATTGCGCTCGCTGGACCCGGGTGGAATCGACGTCTTGAGTGCTGGATTGGACTCTTTTCGCGCGGCGCTTACGTCAGAGAACCATACGCTCAAGCGGGCACTCACTGACCCGAGCCTGTTGAGCGGAATTGGCAACGCGTACTCGGATGAAATCCTGCATGCCGCGCGCCTGTCGCCCATTGCGCTCACCCAAAAGCTGAAGCCTGACGAATGGGAGCGGCTCTTCGCGGCCACGCGCCACACGCTCAATCTTTGGGTGGAGCGTCTGCGGGCCGAAGCGGGAGACCGGTTC
Organism: Bryobacteraceae bacterium; assembly: GCA_051000095.1. GTDB lineage: Bacteria > Acidobacteriota > Terriglobia > Bryobacterales > Bryobacteraceae > JBBSHP01. The sequence goes on from JBPCOQ010000043.1 coordinate 8,609, forward strand.
CCGGAGAAAGTCACGGCTTTTCGCGACGAAATGGCCGTGCATGGGCGCTATGGCAAGCCGTGTCCCCGATGCGGCGCGAAGGTTCTGCGTATACGCTATGCCGGCAATGAGACGAACTACTGCGCAGCCTGCCAAACCGGTGGTAAAGTCCTGGCCGATCGCAGTTTGTCCCGGCTATTGGGCTCCGACTGGCCGCGGACCTTGGAAGAGCTGGAAGCTCTGAAGCGGCGCTGACATCCCAGCGGACCGCATTGCCTTTTCGCCGGGGCCATGTCTCACTTTCCAAGATGCCGGCGTCTGACCTGAGAGGAACATATTAATGCCGGCATCTTCCACCAAGCAGTTTGCCGTCGTGACTGGCGCTTCGAGCGGAATCGGTTACGAATTGGCCAAGCAATTTGCTCAGAATGGCTTTGATCTTCTGATAGTCTCTGAAGGTGACCGCATCAACACCGCGGGTCATGAGATCGAGGCGCTGGGAGCAAACGTCGAAGCCATGCAAGCGGACCTCGCCACTCACGAAGGCGTGCACAAGCTCCTGTCCGCCATCCAGTCCAGCGGCCGCCCGGTCACCGCCATAGCAATCAATGCGGGCGTGGGCGTGAGTGGACGTTTTGTTGAAACAGATCTCGGACAAGAGCTGAAGATGGTGGCGTTAAACGTGACGTCCACGCTCCATTTGGCTAAGTATATGGTCAAAGACATGGTGGCTCGCGGCAGCGGACGCATTCTGTTCACCGCCTCGATTGCCGGTACCATGCCGACACCCTACGAAGCGGTCTACGGTGCGACCAAAGCCTTCGTGCGCTCTCTTTCCCAAAGTCTCCGTGAAGAGTTGAAGGAGACCGGCGTCTCGGTAACTGCATTGATGCCCGGAGCGACAGAAACCGATTTCTTCCACCGCGCCGGCGCGGATGATACCAAACTGGGCGCAAGCGAAAAGGACGATCCCGCCGAAGTTGCCAAGGACGGTTTCGAGGCCCTCATGGCAGGTAAAGATCACGTAGTCGCCGGTTCGTTCAAGAACAAATTGCAAGCAGCGGCCGGATACGCATTGCCGGATCCTCTGGTCGCCTCCGCGCATGCCAAGCTGTCGGAACCTGGATCCGCGAGTAAAGAATAACTCTGCGGCCCGCGATCCGGGTTAGTGGCGCCGCAATCCCTTTGTCTCTCCAAGTACCCCGCGCCATATCTCACACGTCTAAACCACGTTGATACTCCCGCTCACCGTCATATTGGCTTTTCAGATTGGGTCGCCAGGCCAGTATCCTCCTGGACAGTACCCACCGGGTCGCGATCCCGGGTCACAGGGTCCCGGCATTCCGATGCCCGGTCGTGGCAAGAAGACCACATCCTCGGAAAAGAAGGAAGAGCCGGTTCTCAGCTTTACGGGCCGGCTCCGAACGATCGGTGAAAAGTCATTCGAGATCAACGCCCCCGACAGCCGGACGCTCGTTTTCCAGATCAACGATAAGACTAAGAAACCCGAGAAGCTTGCGGCCGGTGATTATGTGGCAGTGGAAGCACGCGAAGACAAGAACGGATACTATATCGCGCTGGCCGTGACCAAAACGAACCCGCCCACGGGCGAAGAGCCGACCCCGTCACCGGAGTCGGGTGTCAACGTGACGCGAGGCCCCAAGTATGATTCCGATGACGAGGGCGCGCCTAAACTGAAGCGGGGCAAGCCGGCGGCCCGTCCGAAGACGAGTAGCGAAGAGGACGTCGCGGCGCTTCCAACTACGGAGGCTGACACCCGGATGGTATTTATCGAACAAGCGAAAGCCGCCGCGACCGGTTTTCTCGGCACGCTTCCCAATTTTATCTGCGCGCAACACACCACCCGCTTTGTCAGCGAAACGCACGGCAAAGAGTGGAGGGCCGTCGATCTTCTGTCGGTCGATGTTGTCTACGAGGGCGGCCGCGAAAAATACGAGCACCTGACGATCGGCGGAAAGGCATCGAAGAAATCTGCCGAGGAGTCGGGCGCTTGGTCCACTGGCGAATTCGGGACTATTCTCGAGGACCTGTTCTCGCCCAGCACGGCCGCCAAATTCCGCTACTCGGCGTCCGAGAGAATCGCGGGCGTTGACGCATCGGTCTACAAATATGAGGTCGAACGGCCTCACTCCCATTGGAGGGTGGTCTATCGCTCGCAGTGGATCTTGCCCGCATATCGGGGGACTGTGTGGTTTGACAAGAAAACCGCGCGCGTGCTTCGGATCGAGATGCAGGCCACCGAGATGCCGAAAGAGTTTCTCGCCGACACCGCGGAAAGCGCCGTCGATTACGAAATGGTCAACCTAGGCGCGCAGAAGTTCCTGCTCCCGGTGCACGCCGAAGTTCTGACCTGCCAGCGCGGAACCACGGATTGCGATAAGAACGTGATCGAGTTCCGGAATTATCATAAGTTTAGTGGGGAATCTAACGTCGTATTCAAGTAGCGGCGCCAGTTTGCAAAACAAACCCAATTTCGGGATGGGCGGAGGCTAGTTCGATTACGCGCGGCACAGCGTAGAGCAGGTCCCCGACCTGCTCGCCGAAGGCGGTGTTTTAGGGATTCGCCACCGGAACGCGAGCCGGTCGGAGACCTACTCCACATTTTTGCAAAGACGTAAGTAAGTGGCATTGGGCAAGAATGCCTGTACTACTTGCGCGTTTTCCGCGGCTGCGGCGTAACGCTGCAGATTGGCCAGAGCTTTTTCCAGCCGCGCCGGGCAGGCCGCCCCCCGATCCCTTCGTCAGACCCGGCGCCCCATGATCTGATCAAGCAGCCCGGTCTCGATGCGTTGGATGCGGGCCAGCTTCCAGCGTGATTTGGACGAGTTGGTCCAGAAAGCGGAAGAGAGTCCGTGCTTGAGGGCGTTTTGGCTAACAGTTGGGTTGTCAGACGTTTCCAATCGGATGCTATCAAGAAGGCCACGATTTTCCCAACCGCCACCTCGATGGTCCCCTTGATGCTCTTATGCAGACTTGCGTTAAGCTGGTTTACTCGGGTGATCAAGATCCGGGAAATTTTAACGAAAAGGGGACAAGCTTAAGCATGCGGCTTACGCACGCAAAGCGTGTCCCACGGTGGCTTAACATACTAAGGGTTGATTACTTCGGGCATTCGGCGGCGGTTGACGCACTGCAGGCGATGGCGCGGACCACGCGTATTCCGCAGACCATTCTTCTCGATGGGCCGGACGGTGTTGGTAAGGCCACCCTTGCGCGCCGGTTTGCAGCGACGCTGCTGGGTGACCCCCAGAAGATCGAGTCCGACGACCTCAGTCTCGACGCGAATTGCGTCTGCGTCGCCGAACGCGAGAAGTGGCCGGCCGACAAGCGCAATGAAGATCCGCTGCTCTTTTCCACTCACCCCGATTTTATTACGTTCCCTCCCGATGGCCCACTGCGTCAGATCACGATTCAGCAGATGCGGCTGCTCAAGGATCTCGCGCGGTTCAAGCCACTGCACGGATCGCGGCGCGTTTTCCTGATCGATCATATCGACCGCGCGAACGAGCAGGCCGCTAACTCGCTGCTCAAGACACTGGAGGAGCCGCCCGAGCATCTGGTGCTGATCCTCACGGCGACCAATCCGTACGATCTGCTGCCAACCATTCGCTCGCGAGCCGTGCCGCTGCATCTGACGCCGCTTTCGCCGGACGAAATGCGCGCATTCATCCAAGAGCGCGGCTTGGCGGATCCGGAGCGGCGGCTGGCTCTGGCGGGAGGGAGCCCGGGGCTCGCGATCTCAATTGATCTGGACGCCTACGATCAGCGGCGCACGGCCATGTTCAGCCTCTTGCAGGTTGCCGCTGGCCGCGCATCTTTTGCCGAATGGGCCAAGCACTCCGAAGCCCTTTCGGCGCGCAAGCAGGAGAAGCTCGACCTGCTGATCAACGTTCTCTATCTTCTGCTCGAGGATGTCCTGCTGCTTGCGCACCAGAACTCCGGTATCCGGAATATCGATCTCCGCAAGGAGCTGCAGGCGCTCGCGGACGGGGTAAGCTTTCGATGGATCAGGGCCGCGACGCGAAGAGTGGATGAAATGGCGGAGCTGGCGCGGAGGAACATCCAGAAATCTATCGCGCTGGACGCTTTCGCTGTCGAGTTGAGGCGCATGTAGAATTTGTGGTTCAATGATCGATAGTCATCTAATCTAATCCTCCTTAACGGCCTCGGCAGGTTCTCTTGTTTCTGGCCTCAAGTGGATCATCTCGATCGGAGCTTTCACGCGTGGAAACAACTAATCGTAAACTCATTCGTCCGTCACTCAATGAATTGAAGGGCCAAATGAACACTCGCCCCAATCATCAGAAAAAAGCCAATCCTCCGGATCAAACGAACGCCGAGAATTTTTACTACATGAAGCAGATGCAGTCCAAGACACCAATGGTGATCGTCATGAAGGACGGCGAGACGCTGGAAGGCATCATCGAGTGGTATGACAAAACCTGTCTCAAGGTGAATCGGGACGGAGCGCCGAACCTGCTCATCTTCAAGCCGAACATCAAGTACATGTACAAGGCGGGTTGAACAAGTCTTATTCGTATCTTAGGGCGATCGTCGGGTCCACTCGCGTGGCGCGAAATGCCGGTATCCAGGCCGCCGCAAGCGCAACCGCGGCCAGGATAAGAGGCACGCCGGCAAAGATCGTGAGATCGCGCGGCGAAACCCCGTAGAGCAGGCTGGACAGCACGCGCGTGACGCCCAGCGCGATCGTCAATCCTACGACGACGCCCGCCAACACCAGCCCGCATGCTTCCCGCAGGACGGTGAGCAGGACATCCCAGCCGCGCGCTCCGAGCGCCATGCGAACGCCAAATTCCGCGGTGCGCTGGGTGACAAGGTAAGACATTACGCCATAGATCCCGGCGGACGCCAGGATCAGCGCGATCCCCGCAAAGATTACCAGCAACCAGAGATAGAGACGCCGGTTCGTTAGCGACTCCGCCACGACGCTTTCCATAGTCTTCACCCGATAGATCGGCTGATTCGGATCGACAGCGCGGACCGCGTTGCGAATGGAGCCGATCAACGCTTCTGGTGGAGCGTGACTCGCCACAACCATTGTCATCGAAGACATCCAGCCGGAATCGACCAACTGACTAACGGGCAAATACAGTTCCGGAAGTGGATTCCGATCGAGACCCGCTTGCCGGACGTTGCCCACCACCCCCACGATCGTCTGCCATTGATGACCGGCAGCTTGGATTCGACGGCCGGCCGGATCTTCGCCACGGAAGTACCTTCGGGCGAGTGCTTCATTAATCAGAACCACCGGCGTAGAGCCGGGTGTGTCTCGCGGGGAAACATCGCGGCCGCGCAGGATCGGGATTCCGAGCGCGCGGAAATAGTCAGGCGTGATCAGCCGGAACTCGGCAAACGGCGTCTTGCCTGCTTCCGTGGCCGGCATGCCCTCGATTGCAAAATCGCCATTCGATCCCCATTCCTGGAGAGGAAGCCGTGAGATGAAACCGGCGGTCCGAACTCCCGGGATCGCTTCCAGCCGCTCCAGTACCGGTTGGTAAAACAGCCGCGCTGCGCTGCCTTGTGGATATTTGCCTACCGGGATGGCAACCCGGGAAGTAATGACGTTATCGGGGCGCAGGCCGCTAGCCGTTGAATTGAGCACAAGGAAAGACTTGATGAGGAGCCCAGCGCCGGTTAGCAGTACCAGTGCCAGCGCGAACTCTCCAGCTATCAGCCCATTGCGAAACAGCCGATTCTGCACTCCGACCGAGCCCCGGCCGCCTTGTTTCAAATTGTCCAGGATCTCCGGACGCAGGGCCGCGAGCGCGGGAGCCAGGCCGAACGCGACACCAGTAACTAAAGAAACGAGCAGAGTGAAAAGGAGAACTAAGTGTCTGTTAGACAATAACCTATCCATTTGGGCCGCTGATTGGGCGGATTTCATAGTTCCACTCGCCATGAAATGAGTCTCGATGGAGGTTGACCAGGGCGAGTTCCTTATCCGGAATCC
>JBPCOQ010000045.1:0-2961 GCA_051000095.1 Bryobacteraceae bacterium
AGCCAAGGCGATTAGGATCGCCGCGCCGACGATTGATCAGAGCGAGATCCTCGGAGCTCAACGTGTAGTGGCGCACCATCTCTCGCTCATCGGTCGCGGGAGTTTCGAAGCTGAGCCGCTGCGACTCGGTGAGCAGTTCTCGGTGAGCATAGCTGTCCTTGTTGAAGTATACTTTGACTGGACCGGCGCTTTGCTGAACAAAATGCCCGTTTGTCGGGGCTCTAGTGCGAACGGTTCACACGGGGTTCAATTGGGACAGTCTGCAGCGCTGTATTGCCGAGTATCGACCGCCGACCAGACCTGCGGCCGCCAAGAACGGGATCTCCGCGCCTTCGCTAAAAAGGCTGGCTACAAAGTCGCTGGGGTTTGGAAGGAAACTGCCTCGGGGGATAAAGGATGAACGCGTCGAACGGAAGAAGGTTCTTGCTTTGGCGCAGGCTCGCAACATCGATGCAATCCTCGTCACTGAACTGACTCGCTGGGGCCGCTCGATGCTCGATCTGTTCCACACGCTGCAGGATCTTCAAGCCTGGGGCGTTTCACTGGTAGCTCAAACCGGCCTGCAGTTCGATCTGCGTAGCGCGCAGGGCAAATTGATCGCCTCCTTGATGGCAGCGCTGGCGGAGTTTGAGCGGGATCTGCTGCGCGAGCGGGTCCGTTCGGGCATCGCGGCGGCTCGCAAGCGTGGGGGTCGTGTTCGGCCCGGCGCCCGGGTCAGCGCATCAAGGCGGACCGTTACGCCCCCAAAGTGCTAAAGCTCGTCGGCGAAGGCCAGTCGTACCGGGAAATAAGCCACCGGCTCGGGTTGAGCAAGAACACAGTTCTTGATATGTCAAACGCGAGCGTGCCATGGCAATAAGGCGCTAACCATCGATGCCGCAAGGGGCACATTCCACCTCGCGGCCTTGAAAGTATTGGAAAAAAGCCGGACACAATCAAAACTCTCAAGAACTGATCAAGACAGAATAGAGGACACTCGCATCGTGAAACGCGAACGGATTCGACAAATTGTTCTAGCAGTAATCGGACTCGTCTATGTTGGGCTCCTTTATCCGCTGTACACGGATTTGTGGAACAGCAAATGGCTCATTGAAATGCACAACGAAGAATGCGAGCCCATGTTCATCACGTTCTTCGTGGCGCTAGGATTCTTTCTGCTATTGGCGGCAAGGAAGCCGAGAGAGTATCGGACTGTGATTGCTTTTGCCGCATGGCAGAGTCTGGCGCATTCGGCTGTGATGATTATTCAGACCGTTCAAACTTATAGTCACGGGAGCCCGCGAGATTTCAAAGATGTGATAATCACCGCGGCTATGGGAATCGTGCTGCTGGCGCTCGTGCCGCCAAGGCAAGAGCCAATAGCCACAGCCTAGCGTGCTGAAGTCTAGTTCGGATTAATTCCGTCCGCTTCGCACCCAGGCCCAAAACTTTTCCGGCGCACCTTAGCGTGCTCTAAATTCCGTTTTGTGTCTTCTCCTCTGGAGCACGGAATTCCCCGTGAGCTGACCGGTCTTGCCCCGCACGGTGCGGAACAGCGGCCCTTTGCGATCCTTGGCAATGCCGGCGGCGGCCACATACTCTCCAGGTAGGCATCCAGATTGTGATGCGCGGGCATTTCATGTTGCTTGCCGCTGTATTCGTGCAGCCGCACCCAGCCCCGGCGCCCCTGCGTATAAAAATCCTCAACGCGCATTTGGACCGCCGCACGCACGCGGGAAAAGCTGTAGACCAGTAGCGCAATCAGTGCGCGATCGCGCAAGCCGATGAGTGTGTCCGTCTCTATCGCGTCGAGCAGCTCGCGCGCTTCCTCAGGCGTCAACACCGGCGTCTTGCCTTTCTTCTGCGAATGCGCCGGGCCACGGACCACCGAAGCCGGATTCGCCGGAATCACCTGGCCGAGTACCAGCCAATCGAACAGCATCTTCAACGCCGCCAGGTGCTGCTTCACGGTCGGGCGCGAATGGCCCTGCGAAAACTCTTCGATGTACGCCGAAACATGGATGGTCTCGACTTGGGCCAGCTCGCCGATGCCGCGGGCCTGGCACCATTCCGAAAAGCGGAGCGCGGCATTGCGGTAGGCCCGCCGGGTGTTCGGATTCCGGATGTGCGCCGTGAAAAAATCCCTCACGCGGGTGCGGGCCTTGGGATCGGCGACGAACAGGGCAGGGAAGTGGGCATCAGAGGAACGCGCCAGCGCTGCCGTTTGACTCATGAGGTTTCTCCCAGCGCCCGGCGTACCTGCGCTAACAATTCCGGGGTGTAGCGAAAATCAGTGGACTGCAATGCGAGCAGAGCGCGATCGAGATCCACCAGTTCCCTGCGGGCAGCCTGGAGAAGAACACCGAGCGTACCGGTGACTTCCAATCCTTGCAGTTGGGCGATCCTCACGCCTTTTCGTTCATCGATGAGCAAGAGATCGGCGTGTTCTTTCTCGGCGAGCTGAATCGCCTCGGCTTCGCCCGCATCGAGTCCGGACAGGGCGGGGGATTTCGCTCCCCGGATTGTCCGGACTTCCAGCCATTTCGGTTTGCCGCTCAGCCATTCCCGCACGACCGAAGGAGTTTCCGAATGCGTGAGTTCTTCGATCACCGCTCCGGGAACCAAGATCCGCTCGTACAGCGCGGGCAGCAGCTCCTGGCATCCGATCTGGACCAGGTACAGCGCCAGTTCGCTGGAGAGCCCGGCGGTTCCAGCCCACTCTCGCTTTCCCCGCCGTATTGGTAACACAACACCCGCGGCTGTGTCCGCCGGTTCCAGCCCAGCCGGTGCGGGCATAGTAAGCGGTAGCAGCCATGGTAAATGGCCGCGATCGGACTCCTACCCGTCACCGCAGTCCGCAACAAGCCGTAGATCCCCTCTGGTGTCTCGATCTTGGTGGGTCGAACAGCCATGTTTTCCCAGGATACCTACACCGTGCCTCGATCCCTAAACGCCTCGATACTTTATAACACAGTAGTACTA
>JBPCOQ010000121.1:0-7090 GCA_051000095.1 Bryobacteraceae bacterium
GTTGCCGCTCCAATGAAGGCAAAGTTTCGGCCACAAGGGCACCTCCTATTCCTACCGTATCACTACGTTAGGAATAGCGTGCCAGAAAAAGATTCCCGCAAAACCTCCACTTCCATGTCGCGCACCCCTGCCGTATCGTAGCCAGCACAGCATTCAGGCTGTACTATTAGACTCATGGCCAGGTTCGAAAACCGAGTCGTCCTGATTACCGGCGGGAATTCCGGAATCGGACGGGCGGCGGCAATTGCGTTCGCGCGCGAGGGTGCTAAAGTCGTCATCGCGGGGCGCGATCAGGCGCGGGGCCGGCAGACCTCGGATAGCATCAGGGCCGATGGCGGTGAGTGCACTTTCATTCCGGGAGACATGGGCCACCCCGCCGAGATCCGCGGTCTCATAGAACAGGCCGTTGCAACCTATGGCCGGCTTGACTGTGCGGTAAACAATGCCGCTACCGGTGAAGGTGTCTTGAGCTTACTGGCCGATGTTACGGAGGAACAGTTTGATCGTGCCATGGCAGTCAATCTGAAGGGCATCTGGCTCTGCATGAAACATGAGATCCAACAAATGCTGAAGCAGGAGCCGGCGGGCGGAGCCATCGTCAACACGTCCTCGGTCAACGGGCTCGGCGGAGCGCCGCAGGCCTCTCTTTACGCCGCGGCGAAGGCAGGCGTGCTCGGGCTTACGAAATCCGCCGCCCTCGAGTATGGCGGCCGCGGCATTCGCGTCAATGCGCTGGTACCCGGGCCGTTTCGCACGCCCATGCTCGAAGGGATCATGCAACGGGTCTCGGGAGACGATCCGGCCGCGCTCGAGGCCACGGAGCGGCGCTATGCGCAGATCAGCCCGTTGGGCCGGATTGGCAAGCCCGAGGAGGCGGCGGAAGCCGTGCTGTGGCTTTGCTCCGATGCGGCTTCGTTCGTGGTCGGACATTCGATGATTGTGGATGGAGGGATGACCGCCGCGACCCGGTAGAAGAGTTGGCGCTGTGTCTATGACGGATCCTGGCGCACCAAGACCCTCAGCTCGGTCTTGCCTGGCAAGGAACGGCCGCGGCGCGGCATATACTCTCGAAGGGAGAACTCGATGTTTCCGATATCGCTCAAGCGCGCGGCCATTTGCGTCCTGACAATTGGCCTGCTGATGGCGGCGGACGTTGCGCCCGGTGATGGCGCGGCCATCCGCAAGTTGATTTCCGCCTTTGAAGAGGGCGAGAACAAGCATGACGGCCAGGCGATCGCCCGTCTGTTTCTCTCCGACTCCCCCGACCGGGAGCCGGTCGCTAAGCGCATTGCGTCCGAAGGCGGTGTTTGGACCGAAAAAAGCCCGATGCGATTTCGAGTGGACGGAATCCGCGCTATACACGACGACGTTGCCCTGGTGGACACCACCGCGACGTGGTATCAATCCGGCCTAATAAGAGGAAGCTCGCAACAGATGTTGGTCCTTGTCAAGGACCACGGTGAATGGAAAATCTCGGCATACAGGCGAACGTGCAAGGCGATAGACTCCGAGGTCTAGCATCTGAGACCGCGGCAGACGGTTGTGCTCAACCCGCAGATGGTTACCAATGAAGCAGCCGCGGCGCACTCGCTGAAGCCGCCCGCTTAAAGGCAGGCGCTCTGACCCTCCCAGATTGAAGCGATAATGATCGCGCTTCCATTCGTGGTCGGCGTGATCGATTTCGGCACTGTCGAGGCTTGACGCGAGGTTGACGAATACCAAGCGGTAGAGGTCATGAGCGCCCAAACACGCATGCGCAGGCACCGTCTTATCTGCTGCATTCGATTCTTACGACTGCCTTCCTGGCTGGTTATCAGCCCGCTTATAGCTTCGAGTAAACTCCCGTTAGCTGGTGTGATCCAAAATAATTTTCCAGCCTTGCGGGGTCCTTCGAAATAACAGGGTGAATATTCCGGCGGCGTTGCCTCCCGCCTCCTGGGTCCGCGTCAGACGAAAGTGGCCAATCACCGAGGCGTAATCCGCATCGAGTACGTGGATCTCCAGGTCTTCGAAGACCAGCTTTCCCATTTTCTCTCTGGTCGGATACCGCTTCAGATAATTCGCCAGAACCTGGGCGTGACCCTTCGTGATGGTTGAGCCGACGAATGTCGTGAAAGGCGAGTCTTCATAACCTGTCATAAAATCCGCCACATCTCCGCGACTCCATGCCGCCACTTGGTTATCCAACACCCGGTGGATGTCTTCTTGCGGTGTCGCGGCGAAGAGCGGAAGGGCGAGCAGAAGCACGGCCAAAGTTTTTGCCATATAGAGGAGTGTACAATGCTGCGTTCACTCCGAGTCAGTAACCAGTTGTCTTAGTTTGCGCCTTCGATCCAGTAATTTTATGAGTAAGTACAGACCCAGAAATAACCCAGCGGCTATAGCTGTCAGTTGCCAGATATGGTGCGTGAGATAGGGCAATGTTTGATCCCCAAGCTGCAGTCCTAGCCAGGCGAGTCCGAAATATCGGGGAATACGGGCGGCCAGCAGCACCAGCGTGAAGACCAGCGGACTGACACCTAGAGCTCCCGCCGACAGAATAAACACCTTGAGCGGCATCGGTATCGGCACCAGCGCCGGAACCAGAATCGTCAGCAGACCGTACTCCAGAAACCAGCGCTTCAGCCGGGCGCCTCTGCGGCTAACAGTATGCCGCTCCAGGTAAGCATCACCGCCTTTGCGCGCAATGAAGAATAGAACCAGGCTCCCGATTAGCGATCCTAATACGGCCATTCCCGCCGCCACATAAGCAGCTTGGGGATTGCTGATTGCAACCCACACCAACAGCGCATCCACCCCGCTGATGACCGGAAATCCGGCGGAATCCAAGGTGGACAGGATGAAGACGCCGGTCGGACCCAGGTCCCGGAACGCCTCCAGCAAATGCCTCACGGCAACATGCCTAGAAGTTCTTGCTCTCCCAATACCGGAATGCCAAGCGTCCGCGCTTTGGTGAGCTTGGAACCGGCGTCTTCGCCCGCCACCACGTAATCGGTCTTCTTACTCACCGAGCCGGTCACCTTGCCGCCGGCTGCTTCGATCCGCTCCTTCGCGTCTTCGCGCGCCAGGGTCGGCAAGGTCCCGGTGAGGACAAACGTTTTGCCGTGGAGCGGGCCCGTTGCTTTGCGCTGAATCGCCTGCTCGAACTGCAGCCCCGCTTTGCGGAGTCGATCGACAAGCTCCCGGTTGCGTGGCTCATCGAAGAACTGGCGGATACTGTGCGCCACCTTCGGCCCGACCTCTTCAGCCTGCCGCAGCATCTCCTGGTCTGCGCCCGCGATCGCGTCCATGGTCCCAAAGGTGGCGCCCAGAATCTGCGCCGTGCGCTCGCCGACGAACGGAATGCCCAAGCCGTTCAGCACGCGCGGTAGAGGCTTGCTCTTCGATTCCGCGATGTTCTGCAGAATCTTCTCGGCCGACTTCTTGCCCATCCGCTCCAGCTCCAGCAGCGTCTCGATCCTGAGATCGTAGATATCGGCGACGCTGGTCACGAACTTCCGGTCCACAAGCTGGTCCACCAGCGCGTAGCCCATGCCATCGATATCCATCACGCCTCGCGACGCAAAGTGCAGGATCGATTCCTTCAGCCGCGCCGGGCAGTTGGTGTTGATGCACCGGCTGGCCGCTTCACCAGGCTCGCGGACGATGTCGCCTCCGCACACCGGGCAGTGCTTCGGCATCTGAAAAGACGTCCGGTCCGCGCCTTGCTGGACCACCCGAAGCACTTTCGGGATCACATCGCCGCTGCGCTCCACCAGCACGGTGTCGCCGATCTGCACTCCCAGGCGCTCGATCTCATCCTCGTTGTGCAGCGTAGCTCGCGTTACGGTGACGCCGCTGAGATTCACGGGCTTCAGATGCGCCACCGGAGTTAGCGCGCCAGTGCGGCCCACCTGAACGCCGATGCCTTCGATGATGGTCTGCTCCTGCCGGGCCGGGAATTTGATCGCAATTGCCCAGCGCGGCGCTTTGGCCCTCCAGCCGAGAATGTTCTGTTGCGCAATCGAGTCCACCTTCGCGACCACGCCGTCAATCTCATACGGCAATGTGTCCCGCTTGCCTTCCCACTCGTGGAAGAAGGCAAGCAAGGCGTCGAGCGAGGCGCATTTGCGGCGCTGCGGATTCACTTTGAAGCCCATGCCCGCCAGCGTTTCGAGCGACTCCCAATGACTGTCGAAGTGCGGAGCGCCGTTGACTAACAAGAAGTAGCTGTAAAAATCCAGTTGCCGCGCTGCCGTCACCGACGGCTCGAGCGCCCGCAGCGCGCCCGCCGCCGCATTCCGCGGGTTGGCGAACGCCGGCAACTCATGCGCAATACGGCCGGCATTCATCCGCTCAAACGATCGCCGGGTCATGATTGTCTCACCACGCGCTTCCCACGCCTCGGCGGGCGGGTGCTTCACACGCAACGGCACCGAGCGGATGGTCCGCGCGTTCTCGCTAACGTCTTCGCCAACGCGTCCGTCGCCACGCGTGATAGCCTGCCGGAAAGCTCCATCATGGTAGTGAACGGCCATGGACAGCCCATCCATCTTCAACTCGGCGACATACTCAAATGTCGCATTGCCGAGCAGCTCTCGAACTCGGACGTCAAACTCCCGCAGTTCGGCTTCATTCAGAGCATTGTCCAGGCTGAGCATCGGCGAGCTGTGCGGCACCTTGACAAAGCCTTCGCGCGCCTTGCCGCCCACCCGCTGCGTTGGGGAATCGGGTGTGACCAGCTCCGGATGCGCGGACTCCAATTCCTGCAGCCGCCGCATCAACGCATCGTATTCAGCGTCCGTGATGGCCGGCTGATCGAGCACGTAGTAGAGGTGCTCATGACGCCGCAGCTCATCTCGCAATTGCTCAATTTGCTGGACGGCAGGCGTGGTCATGGGCGTTTACTATAATTAGGTTACTATCGCGATCTACCGCCAAGTTTGTCTCATATACAATCCCTTTGCTGGCCGCCTCCGGCGTAGCAAGAGTGCCGTCGAAGATGCTGTCGCCGTGCTTCGCGGCGCGGGTCACGGCATTGAAGCGATCGCCACCGCGGGTCCGGCTTCGGCCGGCGGCATTGCCCTTCGCGCCATTGACCGCGGCGCGGATCTGATCCTGGTAGCCGGCGGGGACGGCACCATCAATGAAGTGGTGAACGGTATCGTTCACTCCGAAGTGCCCGTCGGACTGCTGCCCGGCGGAACCGCTAACGTGCTGTCCATGGAACTAGGCATCGGCAACAAGATTCTCCCAGCCGCCCATGAAGTCGAGAACTGGACGCCGGAGCGCGTTGCCCTGGGTCTGCGCTCCAGCGCCGGATCGGAGCCCCGCTATTTCCTGCTGATGTGCGGCGCCGGTCTCGACGCGCACATTGTCTACAACATCAGCGCCTCAGTGAAGAACACTCTGGGCAAACTCTCTTACTGGGTGGGCGGCTTCTCGCAACTCGGCAGACGTTTCCCGGAGTTTCGAGTGGAGGCCGGCGGAGTGGAGCATCGGGCCAGTTTTGCGCTGGTCAGCCGCGTCCGCAACTACGGCGGCGATCTCGAAATCGCCCCATCCGTATCGCTGCTCGATGACCACTTCGAGCTGGTACTGTTCACGGGTCAAAACTCCTTCCGCTATCTGCGGTACATGCTCGGGGTAGTGCGCGGAGGCTTGCATGAAACTCCAGGCATCACAATTCTCCAGACTACGAAAGCGTTTCTGAGCGCGGCGGAGAATCGCCGCATCTACACCCAGGTGGACGGCGAGTATGCCGGACGGCTACCTGCCTGCCTCGAAATCGTCCCCAGGTCGCTTACCCTGCTCATGCCGCCAAAGTTTGTCGCTTCCCGCCGGAAGATCACCGCTGCCGACCAGGCATGGACAACCTTACCCATTCGCTGACGGGGTTGATGCTCAGCCGTGCGGGGCTGAACCGCTTTGATAGGCGCGCTAGCTTGATTTTGATCCTGTCCGCCAATGCTCCCGATGTGGACGTAGTGAGCTTGCTGGGCGGCCCGCTCAGCTATCTCGAATACCATCGCGGCCTCACGCACTCCCTCGCTTTCCTGCCCGTGCTGGCAGCGATAACCGTCGCCGTCGTCTCGTTGTTCAGCCGTTCGTGGGCGGGATGGCGGGCTGCGTACGTGCTCGCTTTGATCGGCGTAGCGAGCCATCTGCTGCTCGACTGGACGAACTCTTACGCTATCCGATTGCTGCTTCCATTCTCGGGCGAGTGGTTTCACCTCGACTGGATGTTTGTACTCGATCCCTTGATCTGGGCCGTGCTGCTGTTGGCCGTTTTCGGGCCGCTGCTGGGGCGGCTGGTTAGCTCTGAAATCGGCGCCAAGCCTGGATCGGGACGAGGACTCGCGATCTTCGCTCTGCTCTGCTTCGCCGCCGTTTGCTTCGGCCGGAGCCTATTGCACGACAGGGCGCTGGCGACTCTAAACGCGCGCATTTACAACGGCGCTGCTCCAACACGCGTCGCCGCCTTCTCGCTGATGAATCCGCTGCGCTGGACCGGCTGGGTGGAAGGCAGCAACTTCGCGACGCGCTTCGATCTCAACCTAACGGGCGATTTTGATCCGGCTTCGGGCCGGACTTTCTATAAGCCGGAGCCCAGCCCGGCTCTGGACGCGGCACGCCAGACGCTGGTGTTCCAGAAATTTCTGCAGTTTTCGATCTATCCGGTGTGGAGCGTCTCGCCCGCGCCCGATCCGGAAGGCGCTTCGCTGGTCGAGGTCTGGGACGAGAGGTTTTCGTTTGGCGCGTCAGCGATCGTCGATCGGGGGAATCGCGTAGTACGCTCGTGGGTGCATTTGTAGTTGGCAGACAAAACCGCCTGCAGCACAGCGCGGCTTCGCCGCAAACCGTGGGGCAGGTCATCTTGTCACCTGCCGGGCGACCCGGTTTTTGGGTCGCCTGCAACCGCGTCTGGGCGCAGACAGCGAGACTGTACAGTTACAATTGCGAAATCGCCGCACAAAGAAACAAAGATTAGTAATACAGGCAGGCATGCCCAATGCCACTTACTTTGTGGTAAGGTCCGATTTATCAGCGGCTTACGTTCGGTTTGCCAGCGTGGAGCAGGTCCCCGACCTGCTCGCCGAAGGCGGTGTTT
>JBPCOQ010000159.1:0-8970 GCA_051000095.1 Bryobacteraceae bacterium
CAGGCTCAAAGCTTCTGCTGCTTGCATGCTGACGATCAACTCCCAGCATGCCGAACCGCCCCTCCAGGCTCATCTTGTATGAGAAACTCGCTCCCGCTCCAGGCTCATCTTGTATGAGACAAGACTAATCGTGGCCGGTAGTCGCGATAGAGTAGAGATTGATTGCAGCGTTTGCCTGTCGCCTTTCGCTCGTAGCCCTTTGTGCCGCAACCGCCTACGGGCAGAAATTTTACACCTACGTCGAAGACTTGGGCCCCACGTATGTCGAGCTGGCCTGGGGAACCGCGGACGGAATCAACACCATTGGCCGGACTTCGCCTTCTCACGGCACGGCGATCATCAAAATCGCCGGACAGACGATCTCTTCCAAACTCAATTTCGCCACAATTGGCAACCTGCAGCCGGACCATGAGTATACCTACGAGATCACGATAGGAAAGACTCCGGTCGGCAACGGGCAGGTTCGAACCTGGGCCGCACAGGCCGATAAGCTGGCGTTTTTCGTGATCGGGGACTACGGAACCGGAACCAAAGTGCAGTATGACGTCGCTCAGGCGATGTGGCAGGAGTTCCAGCGCCGCATGAAAACCGGCTATCCCGCGCGCTTTATGCTCAGCACGGGTGACAACATCTACGGCAGCCTATCGAGCTTCATTTTCGGCGTCGGGCACACCGGGAAGGACGACTTCGACTGGGCCCAGAAGTTTTTCGAGCCCTACCAGCCTCTGATCGCTCGCATTCCCTTCTTCGGGACGCTGGGCAACCATGATGGAAATGAGACCGAGCACCACGCAGACCTCCCGGCATTCCTGGATAACTTTCCTTTTCCGGGCGACAAGCCGGGCCGTTACTACAGCTTCACGTATGGAAACCTGGCTGAATTCTTCGGCCTCGATAGCACCAGGAATACCGAGAAGGGTCCACCGCGCCCTTCGTATCTGGAGAACGGCGCCCAATTCCGGTGGATGCAGCAGGAGTTCGCAAAACCGAAGCCTTTGTGGGTGATTCCGTATTACCACCACCCGGTGTTCAATGCGGGTCCTCTGCACGCGCCTAGCATGCGTGACCTGGCGCATTGGGTCCGTCTGTTTGCCGCGAGTGGAGTAAAGGTGGTATTCAACGGCCATGAGCACAATTTCCAAATGAGCGAAGCCAATGACGCCAGCAGCGGGATTCGCTTCATCACCAGCGGCGCCGGCGGCGAGCTCAGAAGCGGAAGCGTGCGAGGAAACATGCAGCGGGCCAACATAGCCGCGTGGGCGCCTCAGAATCACTTTCTGGCGGTGGAAATCGAGGGCAAGACTATGCGGGTAATGCCACTTTCGTTTGGGCCGGTCAACGTACAGGACAGCAACGGAGCGCCGGTGCCCCTGCCAATCGTAATTACTCTGCCGTGAGCGGGCGAGTCCACCTGTCGCAGGTCACTCTGTCCGAAGGTGGCTGTGATACCGGCTATAGCCAAAGTACACTGCCAGCCCAATCGCGAGCCAAATGAACAGACGCGCCCAGTTCGACCAGCCGAGACCCGCCATCAGCAACAGATTGCAGATGATTCCGAGTATCGGCACAAGCGGTACCAGCGGCGTTTTGAACGGCCGGGGCAGCTCAGCATGGGTCCTGCGCATGATAATGATCCCGCCGCACACCAGGATGAAGGCGAACAGCGTGCCGATGCTCGTCATCTTGCCGACCACCGAGATTGGGGCAAACGCGGAAAACAGCGAGACGAACACCATCAGCAGCAAATTCGATCGCCATGGCGTCCGGAACTTGGGATGCACGTCGCTGAACAACTTGGGTAGAAGGCCGTCGGTTGACATGGAATAGAACACGCGGGATTGTCCGAGCAGCATCACCAGCATCACCGAAGTGAGGCCCGCAATCACCGCCAGGTTCATGAGCAGGCCAAGCCACGCAAATGGGATCTGATTTAAAGCGAGCGCGAGCGGCGCGGCCACATTCAGGTTCTTATAATTCACGATACCGGTGAGAACGTAGGCATACAAAATGAAGAGAATGGTACAGATCACGAGCGAGCCGATGATGCCGATCGGCATATCACGCTGTGGCTTCTTCGCTTCTTGCGCCGCCGTGGAAACTGCATCGAATCCGATATAGGCGAAGAAGATTGTTCCCGCTCCCGCCAGGATGCCGCTCCAGCCGAAGTGGCCGAACTCGCCGGTGTTGGGGGGAATAAAGGGCGTGTGATTGGCAGGGTGCATGTAGAACCAGCCAATCGCAATAAAAACCACGACTACCGACACCTTCAGAAATACGATGACGGTGTTCACACTCGCGGATTCCTGGATGCCGATCATCAGCAGCACGGAGATCAGCACCACGATGACCACCGCGGGGAGATTGATGATGCCGTTGATTTGAGTGCCATCCGCGAGCACTACCGGTTGAAACGGGGAAGCAATCAGGCTGGGTGGAAGGTGAATGCCGAAGCTTTGCAGCAGCGAGACCACGGTTTGCGACCAGCCGATTGACACCGTGGCTGCGCCCACCGCATACTCCAGCACCAGATCCCATCCGATAATCCACGCCAGCAGCTCGCCCATCGTGGCATACGCGTACGTGTAGGCGCTGCCTGCTATGGGGATCATGGTTGCAAATTCGCTATAACAAATCCCGGCGAAAGCACAGCCGATCGCCGAGAAGATGAAAGAGATCACCAGCGCGGGGCCGGCATTGGTGGCCGCGGCCACCCCCGTCAGCGTAAAGATGCCCGCCCCGATGATCGCGCCGATCCCCAAAGCGATCAGAGCCGATGCGCTCAGGGATCGCTTTAGCGAGTGCTCGCCTTCACTCTCGGCGATGATGCGGTCCAACGGCTTCACTGCAAAAAGATTCAATTCGTTGCCCTCACATGATCCGACGGGCCGCGCCCGTTCTGGCGTACCGCGCTTCCATTGATTGCGTTACGATCATTCAACGGTACTGTATGCAGGGCTGGCGCTGCAACTGAAAAATTTTACTTGACCCTCGGCCGATTTGGAGGTATAACTTTTCTTCCCCCGGGATTTTCTCATTCACATCGCTGCAAGACAGCGCGAAGGAATTTTAGCCGAATGTCCACGCCAGCGTTATCGCTTCACGAAAATGTTTCAGCGCTTCAGGAAATGCCAACGTCGTTTGGCTCACAACAGGTTTCGCCGGCTCCCGGGAACTCTCTCTACGATCTAATTCACGAGCTGCGGCAGCCTCTCAGTGCAATCGAATCCATCGCTTACTATTTGGAGCTGACGATTCCCGTCGAGCAGATCCAGGCCCGGCGGCAGATCGCACGCCTTCAACAGTTGGTGATGGACGCGAGCCTGACGCTTTCGGCCGCTGTTCGCGAATCGCGGGCTTAATCAGCGGCAATCGCGCTGCGGCGCTCGAGCAGAACTGTATCTCTCCAGAGCCCATGTAAGCGGCCAATGCGCTCCCGCCGGCCCACGACGCGAAATCCGTGCTTTTGGTGAAGCGCGATGCTGGCCGTGTTCTCCGGAAAGATAGACGCCTGCAGAGTCCACACTCCGGCCTGCTCGGACGCGCTCGCCAGCGCATCCAGGAGCGCTGCGCCGGTTCCTTTCCCTCGGTCCGCCTCCGCAACATAGATGCTCACTTCAGCGACCCCCGCGTAAACAGCGCGCGCCGAAACGGGCGAGAGCGCGGCCCATCCAACCACCGCGTCGCCGCGCCGTGCGATCAACCTGCCGAACGGGTGGTGCCTGGCATTCCAGTCTTCCCACTCCGGACAAGTGGTTTCAAAGGTGGCGTTGCCGGTCTCTAAGCCTTCCCGATAGATGCGCCGGACGGAGTGCCAGTCCGAAGCGGTCATCGCTTCAATCGTCAGTGCGGCAGCCAAGTCTTATTTTGGGGGATGTACCATCGGGATTGGCCGCGAACTGTGGAATCATCGTTACACCACTCGTGGCGCGCCAATGGCCAATCCTGCTCCACCACTTTCAAACTCCTCTGGTGTATTTTGTAAACTAGGTGGAGCACGTGGAGCAGGCGATCTTGTCGCTTGCGTTTCCCTCTCGGCGTGATCCTCTTTGCCTCGAAAATACTCTTCATGTAGCGAGCTACGCCTCGGGAAGTGGGTTCGTTGGTTTCTTCGGTCGGCCAGTATGCGACCGGGGTTTCGTCCAACGAAGGTGATCGAGTCGTACCCTCTGAAAGGCAGAGTGGAATAGGCGCTTTCGCCTGTTCTCCAAAAAAACACGGGCAGGCGAAACCGCCTGCTCCACTCAACTGTTCACCCAACTCCGTCCATCCCGGCGTAGCAACTCTTCGCTTGCTTCGGGTCCCCAGCTTCCCGCCGCATAATTCGCGAGATCGGTTGGCTTGGCTTCCGCCCACGCGTCCAGAATCGGCTGTACGATGGCCCATCCTTCTTCGATAGCCGGACCGCTCTTGAACAAGGTTGCATCGCCGATCATCGCGTCGTAGAGCAGCGTCTCATAGCCGGTGCGGCATTGGTTCCCGAAATAATCCAGGTATGCGAACTTCATTTCGACAGTGCCGAGTTGTACATGAGGGCCGGGCACTTTTGCTTCGAAGCTCAGACGGATTCCGTCGTTTGGTTGAATCTGGAGGACCATGCGGTTGGGGTCCAGCTTATCGACTGGAGTGTCGCGGAAAAGGCTGTAGGGGGCGCGGCGGAATTGGATCACGATTTCTGAGGTCCGCTTCGCCATGCTTTTTCCGGTCCGCAAATAAAACGGGACGCCGGCCCAGCGCCAGTTGTCGATAACCAGCTTGAGCGCGACGAACGTCTCCGTGGAAGAGCCGGGCGCTACTTGTGGAGCTTCCCGGTACGCCACCACGGGCTTGCTATCCACTTCGCCCGCGCCGTATTGTCCACGGACAACGCGCGCCGCGATGTCTTGGGGCGCTATGGGCTGAAGCGCCATCAGCGCCTCGTCCTGCTTGTGCCGCAAAGCCTCGGCCGAGAAAGAAAGAGGCGATTCCATGGCGGTCAGCGACAGTAGTTGCAGCAGATGATTCGGGATCATATCGCGCAAAGCGCCCGCCTTGTCATAGTAGCCGCCGCGCTGCTCGACACTCACCGTTTCAGCCACTGTGATCTGCACATGATCGATGTAGCGGCGGTTCCACAGCGGCTCGAAAATACCGTTGGCAAAGCGGAACACGATGATGTTCTGGACCGTTTCTTTGCCCAGGTAATGATCGATGCGGTAAATCTGCCGCTCTGCGAGCAGCTCCAGCAGATGGCGGTTCAACTGGCGCGCGCTCGACACATCGCTCCCGAAGGGCTTTTCGATAATGATGCGCCGCCACTTGCCTTCTTCTTCGCGAAGCAGCCCGGCGCGGCTCAACTGGCGCGGTACTTCGAGAAAAAACTCAGGCGCAATCGCGAAATAAAAGAGGTAATTGCCGCCTGTGGCGTGGCGTGCATCCATCTCTTCCAGACGCGTTTTCAGTTGCTGGTAAGCGTCCGGTTCATCGAAACCGGCGGACATGTAATAGAGCCGTTCAATCAGCCAATCCATGGCCGCATCGCGCGCAGGCTCGCAGCCGAACTCCAGCAGATCGTCTTGGATCTTCTTGCGAAAGCCGTCGTCGCCTCCGGAATCGGGACGCGCAAATCCGATAATCGCGAAGTTATCCGGCAGCAGTTTCTGTTTCGCCAGGTTGTACAGCGAGGGCATCAGCAGGCGCTTGGTCAGATCTCCGGTTGCGCCGAAGATCACCATCACGCATGGCCCCGCCGGAGCGGGAGGCGGCACCGGCGCAGGCTCTTGAGTAGCGAGGCGGCCGGCAATCATGCCAGAGCGTCCCGGACCGCATCGCTCAAACGCTGCAATCCCTGCCCGGCATCTCCGGTAATGTGCAGCCGCAGCGCTCGCCGGTTGCGTTCTTGCAACACTTGAAGATCGCCCAAGGCCTGGGCTGCTTTCACCACGCTGAACGTGAATTGCTGCGCTGGTATCGCCAGGTCCGCCGCGTCGTTGCAGGTAATCTGAAGGAACACGCCGGTGTTTGGGCCACCCTTGTAAGCCTGCCCGGTCGAGTGCAGAAAACGGGGACCGAAACCGAGACAGGTCGCCACGCGCTTGTGATCGCGCACCTTGATCCGGATCTGTTCGAGCGCTCTCTCGTGTTCGCGATTCATCTCGATATAAGCGAGCAGCGCGAAGTAATCGCCCTCGTGAAGCCGATTCAAATGGGAGCGCAACCAGGCCGTGAGTCCAGTTTGTCCCGCCAGGGCTCGTTCAATGACGATCGCGTTCCCGGCATCCGCGAAGAGCCACAGACCGTTCTCATCGAGGACCGGATGCTCGCCGGCCAGCTTGCCGGTCTTTTCGTATTCCGATGTCAGCCGGCGAGTCGCGACTTTGCTCGCTTCCACATCTGGCTGATTGAAAGCATTGATTCCCAGAATGCTGCCCGCCACAGCCGTCGCAAATTCCCACCGGAAGAACTCCTGACCGAGATCATAGACGTCCTTGACGACGATCCTGACGACGGGATGTCCGTATGCCGCGAACAAATCCACTGTTTGCGATTGATCGGTGTCCGAATCGCTGGCGAGACGCGTGTATACAAAGACGCGATCGCCCCCGTAGGCGTCGGGAGGTCCGAGAGGCTCGCGATCTATGGGGATGAGTCCTTTTCCATCTTTGCCGGTGGATTCCGCGAGCAACTGCTCGAGCCACGCCCCCAGGTCCACGAGGCCGGGCGAAGTCAGCAGCGTAACTTTATTGCGGCCAGCATTGCCCAGCGTGCCAAGAATGGCCCCCAGTTCGACGCCCGGGTTCTCTTTGGCCGGCACGCACGACGCGCAGGCATGGACCATAATCTCGGCGCGATCGATGAGCCTGGGAATGTCCAGTCCCATGATTGCTCCGGGCACCATGCCGAAGTCGGACAAGGCCGAATAACGCCCGCCGATACTGGGAAGCCCGAAGAACACGCGCCGGAAGCCCTGGCTGTGAGCGACGGTCTCCAGCTTGGAGCCCGGGTCGGTGATCGCGACGAACCGGCTGCCCACTTTGTCCTCGCCGATGGTCTGTTTGACTCGATCGTAGAAGTACGCCTGGTAAATGTTGGGCTCGAGCGTTGTGCCGGACTTGCTTGAAACGATAAACAGCGTGTTTGCGAGATCCAGCTTCTTCTCGAGCGCCGCGATTTGTGCAGGGTCTGTGGAATCGAGCACATGCAGTTCGGGGTAGCTGTCCTGCTTTCCGAACGTGATCGACAGCACTCCGGGACACAAACTGGAGCCGCCCATGCCGAGCACGACGGCATCGCGGTAGCCCGCGGATTTGGCATCCGCGGCAATTTGCCGTAGATGCTGCAAGTGCGCAAGTTGGCCATTTGTGACCGTTAGCCAGCCGAGCCACTGAGCTTCGTCCTGGCCCGTCCAGAGCGTTGCATCGTGTTCCCAAAGTCGCTTGACCTTCCCGTTGGCTTGCCAATCCTCTATGGCCTGTTCGACTGCCGGTTCAAGTGCTTTTGGTAATTGCCTCGTCAGACCCGAAACCGGGTCCTTCGGCGCCGAGACTGCCTTCTGGATGGCGGCCAATAACTGGTCGAAGGCATCACTGAAAAGCTTCAGGCCTTCCGTCAGCAGGTTGGCTGTGACTTGTTTAAGTGAGATGCCGGTAGCTTCGAGGTCCTGGATTCGTTTTGCAGCCGCTTCCGGGTCTTCGCTCAATGCGTCGCGCAGCTTCCCGTGATCGCGGAACGCCGCGGCGGTTGCCTGCGGCATCGTGTTCACAGTGTCGCGCCCGATCAGTTCTTCAATGTAGAGGACATCCGACAGCTTTGGATTCTTCGTGCTGGTGCTGGCCCACAGCAATCGTTGTGTATGCGCGCCTTTGGAGGCCAGCTTCTGCCACTGGTCGCTCTCGAAGAGCTTGCGATAGCGGACGTACGCGCCCTTCGCATTCGCGATGGCGATTTTGCCAACGAGATTCTGGAACTGGTCCTTTTGCTTTGGATCGGCCGACTTGATTTTCTCGTTGAGCAGATTGTCGACTGCCGTATCGATGCGGCTGACAAAGAAACTGGCAACGCTGGCGATGGCGCTCAGATCGCCGCCGGAGTCCGCCAGGCGCTGTACTCCGCGGATGTAGGTTTCAGCAACTCGCTGATAGACTTCCTGGTCGAACAGCAGCGTCACGTTTACGTTGATGCCGCTCGCGATCAGTTCTTCCATCGCGGCGATCCCTTCCTCAGTCGCCGGAACTTTGACCATGAGGTTCGGACGGCCGACTTTGTCCCAGAGGCGATGCGCCTCGTCCATAGTGCCCTGCCGATGGCGCGCATTACCAGGAGAAACTTCGAGGCTCACATAGCCATCCCGCTTGCCGGTCTTTTGATAAACCGGCTGAAGGATGCCGGTGGCGCTCTGGATGTCGCGGATGGCTAGCGACTCGTAGGCGGCCTGGGTACTGTCAGCGTCCGTGCAGCGAACTCCTTCGAGCTGGGCCGCATAATCGGTGCTGCCCGCGATGGCCTTTTCGAAAATGGATGGGTTGGAAGTAACGCCTTGCAGCCCATCATCGGTGACTAACTTGTCGAGCTCCCCGCTTGTGAGGAAGCTTCTACGGATATAATCCAGCCAGAACGCCTGGCCGAATTTCTGGAGCTCGATTAGTGGGTTCATCACTCCTTAGTGTAGTGCGGAGGTCCGTAATTCTGCCTGCCGCTGCCCTTTCGAGGTAGCGCGTATCTATTGCCGATTTGGCCGCCGATTTTGCGCGCTGCAAACAACTCGTTCCACCTCATCGACGAAGTCCTCTGTTCACGCAAAGTTGGTGATCTGCTGGACGGATACCTCGGCGGCTGAAGTCAGCGGTATGCTTCCGAGCGCTGGCGCAGCCAGCATTTTCTCATCGAAGAATGAGCCTGGATAAGAGGCGGAGCGGTCCGGCGCTGGGACTCCTTTCTGATTTGGTGTTAGCGGGTAGAAACTGCTTCGTTTTTGCATCCTTGCGCGTCTCTTCG
>JBPCOQ010000108.1:0-9879 GCA_051000095.1 Bryobacteraceae bacterium
ACCTTGCGCACCAATTTGGCCGGCAACAAAAATAGAGCGCGGACCAGGTCGAACACGCCGCCCACCGCGATTCCCACAATCCGGAACGGGAGCAGGATCAACCAAATCAACGGATACAGCACTAGCGCCAGCAAGGCCAATGGCCAGCACACCAGCAGAAGCAGGCACCACAGCAGAAACGCAATCATGTTGGGCTCCGGATTAAATTACGGAAAAGTGCCAGGGAAGGTTCCTGAAGAAATGGAGCGGGAGACGGGATTCGAACCCGCGACATCAACCTTGGCAAGGTTGCACTCTACCAACTGAGCTACTCCCGCGCTCGGAATTCTCATTGTCGCTCCTGGCAGGGAGCGCTGTCAACCCGCGCGAAAGCAGGCATTTAGGGCATTTTTGGAATTGAAACATTCACCTACGCAGACATTTCGAGGTGGATCTGTTTTAGAGTAAGTGCCTTAAAATCAAGGCACTACAATTAATAAAGCAATCTGCTTGTGCGCCCCGTAAATTATGCTAGACTGACTTTGCCGCGGATACTTAGGACGGGGCAGCCGACTGCTGCGACAGCCCTCACGGGCTTTCGGTAATCTCCGAAATCTATTACTGGATTTGTACGTTTTCCACAGAGTGTGGAAAACATGTGCAAAAGTTGTGCCTTGGGAGAGAGATGGATTGTTGGGAACGCATCAAAAAACTGCTGGCCACGAAAGTCAGCGGCGCTGCATTTGAGAATTGGCTTTCAAGGACCGGCTTCCTCCGCTTAGAGGCAGGGGTTCTCTGGGTCACAGTCCCAGATGAGATTACCAGGGAATGGCTGCAACAGGAGTATGCAGGTGAGATATGGTCGGCGATTCGCGACATTGGACTGCCTGTATCGCAAGTGGTGTACGAGACCGGTTCCTCTCTGAAAAATTCAACGGCGCCACCAGCCGAGAAGCAGAATGAGCCGATGTTCGCTCCCTCGGCCAGCTTAAATCCAAAGTTTACGTTCGACACGTTCGTGGTGGGCTCCTGCAACCAGTTCGCTCACGCGGCTGCGCAGGCCGTGGCTACAGTGCCTTCAAAGAGCTACAACCCGCTGTTCATTTATGGCGGCGTAGGGATGGGGAAGACCCATTTGATGCATGCCATCGGGAGATCGCTAATGGATCTCTATGCCGGCATGAAAATCGTGTACACCTCCAGCGAACGTTTCATGAACGAAATGATCAACTGCATCAAGCTGGATCGGATGCAATCGTTCCATCGGCACTACCGCTCGGCGGACGTTCTGCTGGTAGACGATATTCAGATCATTGGGGGGAAGGAGCGAACGCAGGAAGAGTTTTTCCACACCTTCAACGAACTGTTCGAGCATCAGAAGCAGATCGTGATTTCAAGCGATTCGCCGCCCAAGAACACTCCCGGGCTGGTGGAACGATTGCGCTCGCGCTTCGAGTGGGGGTTGATGGTAGACGTTCAGCCGCCGGATCTCGAAACCAAGATGGCGATTCTCGATAAGAAGGCGGACCAGGACGGCTTCGTGCTGCCCGAAGATGTACGCATTTTCATCGCGACCAAAACCAAGTCCAATGTGCGCGAGTTGGAGGGCGCGCTGGTCAAGTTGATGGCGTATTCATCAGTGACCGGGAGTCCTGTGAACCTGCATATGGCGCAGCAGATCCTGAAGCACCTCACGCATGGCCAGGAGCGCAAGATCACAATTGAAGCTATCGTCAAGGCCGTAGCCGAGAAGCACAATCTCCAGCCTGCGCAATTGAAGATGAAGTCAAACGAGCGCAAGATCGCCTATCCGCGGCAGATCGCGATGTACGTTGTGAAAGAATTAACGGCCGCTTCCTTGCCTGAAATTGGCCGGGCGTTTGGCGGCAAGCATCACACCACGGTGCTGCACTCGATTCAGAAGATTGACAACCTGCGGCAGAAAGACCCGGATTTAAACAGGTTGATCCACAGTCTAATTGACTCACTACATTAGATTTGAAAAAGTGTTCCACATGGGACCTTTAGTTTGATTAGGAGTCCGGTGGGAAAGCTTCCGGGGAGCCGATTTTTACTCTTTTTCGCACCCTGGTTTGCACAGCTCTCAGTAGCGGAAAGTTTCTGGATTTTGTATAATTTAGAGAGAAACCAACATTTCCACAGGCCCTACTTATTCTGTTCTTAGAATAGATATTTTTTGACCCGATCAGGAGATTAGGGGCAAGGTAGAGGAAGAGCCGAGCAGCGCGGAGCAAACGATGGAATTCACCGTAAGCAAAAACGATTTAGTTCGCGAGCTCAATTTGTCGCAGGGCGTCGTGGAGAGGAAAACAACGATTCCGATTCTGTCGAATGTGCTGGTGGAAGCAACCGGAGACCGGATCCAACTCACCGCCACGGATCTGGAGTTAGGGATCCGTTGCTCGTGTCCGGCGCGCGTGAAAAAACCGGGGTCTGGCACGATTCCGGCCAAGCGCCTGCTCGACTATGTAAGGCTGCTTCCCGATTCGAATATCGATGTGAAGGTGCAGGAGAACCAGTGGGCCAGTTTGGTTTGCGGCCGGTCGCGTACGCGGATCGCCGGCATGTCGCGCGAGAGCTTCCCCGAGTTGCCGCAGATGCCGGAACAACTGGCCGAGATTCCGGTTGGCTTGCTGGCTGCGATGATCGGCAAGACCATCTTTGCGATTTCCGCCGAGGAGTCTCGCTTCACCCTAAACGGCGCTTTGCTCATCCTGAAAACGACTGGCTTGATCATGGTAGCGACCGATGGCCACCGGCTGGCAATGGTGGAATCCGAGGTGAGTTTGCCAGGTATGGCGACAGCTTACCGGGCGCTGCTTCCGCGCAAAGCGATGGGCGAGATTCTCAAGCTGGCCCAGGAGGCGAATGGCGACTCCACGGTCAAGTTTTCGGGTGATGAGAACCATCTATTCTTCCAGCTCGGTGACAGGCTGTTGCTTAGCCGGAAACTGACTGGAAACTTCCCGGATTTCGAGCGGGTGCTGCCCAAAGAGCATTCCCATTCGGTGGCGCTCGATCGGGATGAGCTGCGGGGCGCCATTGAGCGCGTGGCGCAGTTTTCGGATGAGCGGTCGCGCGCGATCCGCGTGCAGTTTGTCGAGGGAGAAGTGAAGATTCACTCCTCACTTTCGGACACCGGAGAAAGCGAAGAAAGTGTTCCCGTCGAGTATGACGGCCCGACTGTGGAGATTGGCTTCAATGCGGGATATCTGTTGGATTTCCTGCGAGCCATCTCTCAGAAGAAGGTAGAAATTCACTTCAAAGATGCGCACAGCGCCGGGGAGTTGCGGCCCGTAGGCGATGAATCCGGGAACAACAGCTACCGCTACGTTGTGATGCCCATGAGGATTTGAGGAATTGAATTTGGAATAGGAAACCCAACACAGACTGAAAGTCTGTGCCACAGGTTGTGATGCCCGCGAGGATTTGAGGAGTTGAATTTGGAATAGGAAACCCAGCACCCGCTTGCGGGCAGGCAGACTGGAAAGTCTGTGCCACAGGAATTTGAGGAGTTTAGGAGTTTAGGTTTTTTGAATGGCAACCAAAGAAATGCCTCCGTTGGAAGTTTACGATTCCAGTAGCATCAAAGTACTTGAAGGCTTAGAAGCTGTCCGGCTGCGTCCCGCGATGTATATCGGCTCGACCAGTGAGGGCGGGCTGCATCACCTGGTTTACGAGGTGGTGGATAATTCGGTTGACGAGGCGCTGGCCGGGTATTGTGATCGTGTGGATGTGACGATCCACATCGACAATTCCGTTACCGTCGTCGATAATGGGCGCGGTATTCCCGTCGATCTCCACCCCGATGAAGGCGTATCAGCGGCGGAAGTGGTGTTGACGAAACTGCACGCAGGCGGCAAGTTCGACTCCAAGAGCTACAAAGTCTCGGGCGGCCTGCATGGCGTGGGCGTGAGCTGCGTCAACGCGTTGTCGGAGCTGCTGCAGCTCGAGATCATGCGTGAAGGGTTCACCTGGGAGCAGGAATACCAGCGCGGGGTTCCGAAAGGGCCTCTGACCAGAGCCGGCAAGGCAGGGAAGAAGACCGGCACGAAAATCACTTTCAAGCCCGACGCCACGATCATGGACGCTGTCGAGTTCAACTTCGACACATTGTCGCAGCGGTTGCGCGAGCTGGCGTTTTTGAACAAAGGCCTGACGATTACCCTGACGGACGAGCGCGTTGAGCCGGCCAAGGAGCACGAGTTTCACTACAGCGGCGGGATTGCCGAGTTCATTAAGCATCTGAATCGCGGCAAAAGCGTCCTGCATGAGAAACCCATTCATTTCGAAGGCGAGCGCGAGATGCCAAACGGCGGCATTCTGGCGATGGAAGTCGCGCTGCAGTACAACGACTCGTATTCGGAGAATATCTTCAGCTTCGCGAACAACATCAACACGGTGGATGGAGGCTCGCACCTGAGTGGCTTGCGTAGCGCGCTCACCCGCACGATCAACGCTTCCGGACAGCAGGCCAATTTATTTAAAGACGTCAAAGAGAACCTGACCGGCGACGACGTTCGCGAAGGCCTGACCGCGGTCATCAGCGTAAAACTACCCCAGCCTCAGTTTGAAGGGCAGACCAAGGGAAAACTGAACAGCGACATTCAGGGCTATGTGGTTCAGTTTGTGAACGACAAGCTGGGTGAGTATTTCGACAAGAATCAGGCGGTGATGCGCAAGATCGTCTCCAAGGCGATTGATGCCGCGCGCGCTCGGGAAGCGGCCCGGAAGGCCCGCGATTTGACCCGGCGCAAGGGCGCGCTCGATTCCGGGGGGCTGCCCGGGAAGCTGGCGGATTGCCAGGAGAAGGACCCCGAGCGGTGCGAGTTATTCCTGGTGGAAGGCGAGTCGGCAGGCGGAACGGCCAAAGCCGGGCGGGACCGTCGTTATCAGGCCATCTTGCCATTGAAGGGCAAGATCCTGAACGTGGAGAAGGCCCGTTATGACAAGATGCTGGGCCACGAGGAGATCCGGTCGCTGATCACGGCGATTGGGACGGGGATCGGCAAAGACGACTTCGACCCGGCGCGCCTACGGTATCACAAGATCATCATCATGACTGACGCGGACGTGGATGGATCGCACATCCGCACGCTGCTGCTCACGTTCTTCTTCCGGCATATGCAGGAGTTGATCAAGCGCGGCAATGTGTTTATTGCTCAGCCGCCGCTGTACCGGATCAAGAAGGGTAAGTCCGAGAAGTACATCAAGGACGATAAGGAATTCACCCGTGAGATCCTTCGCCGCGCGACTGAGAACCTGGCCGTGGAGACCGGGGGCCAATCGGGTGGAGCTTCGACCAATGGCCAACCGGACCGCCTGGAAGGTGGCGAGTTGCGCAGTTTTCTGATGTCGCTGGATGAATTCCTGCAGATCTCCGGCCGAATGGAACGCCGGATGCGTGACGCGCGCGTGGTCGAGATCCTGGCGAATGTCGACTACCACATCGACACTAAGGCCGATTTTCACGAGCGGGAGAACGTTGAGCCTGTGCTGGCTGCTCTACTGGCAGCCAAGATCGAGGCCAGGCTGGTCAAGGAAGAGGAGCACTCGGCCTGGATGGCCGGATATCGCGATCCGACCAACGCAGAGCGGTTCATCGGCGTGGAGCTGGCGAATCAACCGGAGTTCCGGCGCCTGCGCGTGATGGCCAAGCAGGTGGCCAAGCACAATAAGCCGCCGTTTACGGTGATCAAAGACGAGCGTCATGAAGAAATAACCTCCTGGCGCGATTTGCTGGAACACGTGAAGGCCGAAGGCACGCGTGAAGTGAACGTGCAGCGCTATAAGGGTCTGGGCGAGATGAACGCCGAGCAACTTTGGGACACCACCATGAATGCCGAAAAGCGGACGCTGCTGAAAGTGGACCTGCAGGATATCGCCGAAGCGGAAGCGATTTTTTCCACCCTGATGGGCGAGGACGTGGAAAGCCGGCGTAAATTTATTGAAGAGAATGCGCTGGATGTTCGGAATTTGGACGTCTAGCGGCGTTCTTCCAGGCGGGCGACGCGGGTATCCAGTTCATCGATCTTGCCTATGAGAATTGTAAACATTTGTTCGAGCTTCCCGATCTCAGATTTCAAGAGATCCCGCTGATCGTCGAGCCTCTTGTCAACGTAGATCCTGAGATCGGTCAATCGGCTGTTGTTGACGAGAATTCCCACCACGACCGCGAGAGTGGGCACGCCGGCAGTGAGTATTGTCTGAGCGTCATTCATAAGAAAACTTCCACATAGAAGTGTAGCAAGCGGCGCAAAGAGCCGCTGGAGTACCCTTCTCGACGGCTTTCTCCCGCGAAGATTCCGACAGCTGCCTTCCGCGCTGCTTTCTGCGGCATCGTACGCCGAAAGACTGTATTCATGCGCGACGGGCAGAACATTGCCTACGTGGGCCGCCGCCGGCTGCATATCCTGCATAGGAGAAAGGCTTTTCAGCAAAATCGTGAAGCGCTCAATTTCGGGCTGGCGCACACGTTTGCTCCGTTCCCCGGCCACAAGAGCATTGGCGATTTCCAGCCCCCATATAGCCGGAACCGATATATTCCGGCCTTCAGGGGCCACCAGAACACCTTCCGCATAGTTGCTGGCTTCATCGGGAAAGCACCAGGCAAGCGCCAATGAGGCGTCAACAACAACCCGCGTCAAAGTCGTCTTCCCGCCCTTACCATTTCGCGAATGCTCATTTTGCCCGGCTTCACGCGCTGACGTAAGGCGCGCATAGCCTCCACGATCTCGGGATGAGATAGCTCTTGCTCGGTTTGTCCCACCGGAAGGAACCAGCATAGCGGCAGGAATCCCATGCTTGGTAATCGTAATCTTCTCCCCCTTTGCTACCCGGTGTGTTTTTGCCTCAAACGCACCAACGATGAAACTTTTTAGCCTGGGGCGACAGGCTGAGGGGGTAAGATGATACCGGAGGATCCGGCAAATGAGCAAACTGGATGAGCGTGACCGTGATGAGATGCCGAGTGGCGAATACGCCTTTCCGAAGCAGCGCAAAGAGCCGCTGAAAGACGCTGCTCACGTGCGGAATGCGGTCGCCCGATTCAATCAGGTCGAGGGTGTGACGGACGCAGAGCGCGACGATGCTTGGAAGCGCATCAAAACGGCTGCAAAAAAGTTTAAGGTTGAACTGAACGAGACCGGCTGGCACGAATTGAAGGGCAAGAAATAAGCCCGGTCAGCGGCGTTCTTCAATCCGCGCAACGCGGGTATCAATCTCGTCGATCTTGCCCATCATAATCGTGAGCATTTGTTCGAGCTTCCCGGTCCCCGCTCGCATCAGGTCCCGTTGGTCATTAAGCCGTTTGTCCAGGTAGGACCTGAGCTCGGTGAATCTGGAATTCAGATCGGTGAACCGGCTGTTGTTAACGAGAATTCCAATCAACACCGCGAGAGTGGCCACACTCACCGTCAGTATGACTTGGATCTCATTCATTGGCACTGCTCATTGGAGAAGTATAACAGCGGATCACCGGGACAAGTTAAAGCATGTCCCACACGCCGGTGCTACCATTCCCCACATGAGAGATCTGGTGCAGCGCTATCTGGAGAAGGGTATCTCGCGGCGTGGTTTTGTTGGGAGCCTGACCGCCCTTGGATTCACAGCGGCCGCGGCCGAAGCGGTACTTGAGCCGCTGGAGGCTTCGGAAGAAGCGGCGTCCAAGGTGGAAGGATCGCCAGGCTCAAGCATGGTTCGCGGAACAGGGGGTGAGTTGTGCGTCGCGCAGACCAAGGCGGCCGGAGTCGAGTACCTGTTCACTAATCCCGGCTCGTTCGAGGTCGGCTTCTTCGATGCGTTCATTGATACGCCGGGCATGCAGCTCATCATGGGCTTGCATGAGGGCGTGGTGATCTCCATGGCGGACGGTTATCATCGCGTGAGCGGCAAGCCGGCATTCGTCAACGTGCACGCCATTGCCGGTACGGCGCAAATGGGCGGCCAACTCTACAACGCGAGCCGGGACGGCTCCGCGCTGGTGATCACGGCCGGACTGAACGACAACGAGCAGTTCAGCGACGAGAGTATCCTCGCGCCCCGGCCTGGATTTGACCAGAAAGAGATACCACGGCAGTTTACCAAGATCTCGTGGGAAGCCCGAAAGGCCGAGAGTATTCCGGTGATGCTGCGGCGCGCGTTCAAAACGGCGGCGACGGAACCGGGCGGGCCCGTTTACCTGGCGATGGCGCATTACGCGCTCGAAACCAAGAACGCCAGCGCGCAGATACTGCCCGCGGAACGTTTTATGCTGCGCGCGAGGGTTCGACCCGATGCGCGGTCGGTAGAGCAGGCGGCCAAGTGGCTGACCGAAGCGCGGCGGCCGATTGCGATCGTTGGCGACGACGTCTGGAAGGCAGACGCACAGCCGGAGTTAATCACGTTGTCGGAGAAACTCGCTTTGCCGATCACTACGGCGGGCAGGCTGGGGTTTTGTAATTTCCCGGTGAATCATCCACACGATTTGGGCATGTTCAGCATGTCTTCCGGCTACGTCTCGAAGGGTCCGGACCTGGTCATCTTCATCGGCGCCCGCGACCTGGGTGGCAAGGTGCTGCCCGACACCGCGGAGCTTCCGCCCGGAGCGCGCATCCTGCGCATTGGAATCGACACGGCGTCCATGGGACGGAATTATCCGACCGATCTGGCCCTGGTGGGCGATGTCAAGGAGGCGTTGAAGGATGTCTTGAGCGCGCTGGACAACACCAAGCGCGCGCCGCAGGACCGCTCGGCCGAGATCCGCGCGGCTTCTCAGGCCATGCGCTCACGACTGGTCAACGGCGTGAAAGCGAACCTCGGGCACAATCCGATGCATGCCGACGAACTGGGATACCGTCTTGCGCAAAATGTGGAACCAAACAGCATTATCGTGAGCGAGAACATCACCGGCAAATACGATTCCTTCCCGTTCGGCTACCGCGAGAACGAGCTGATGTGGCTCAGCAACACGGGACTGTCCCTCGGCTGGGGAATCGGAGCTTCGATGGGAGCCGCTCTTGCCGCGCCCAAACGGCCGGTGGTGTGCTGCATCGGGGATGGGTCGGTGATGTACAGCGCGTCCGGTTTCTGGACACAGGCGCGCTACAGCATTCCGGTGCTCACCGTGGTCTGGAACAATCGCAACTATCAGACGGTGCGGCTCGCTTACCACGCCTACAAAGGCCGCATGGCATCCAGCGATCATTATGCCGGCATGTACCTGGGCAACCCGGACATCGACTACGTGAAGCTGGCCGGGAGCCAAGGCGTCTCGGGTGAAAAGGTAGAGAATGCAGGCCAACTCGACGCGGCGCTGAAGCGTGGCGTGAAGGCTACGCGCGATGGCAAGCCGTATTTATTGGACGTGGATATCGCCCGGTACGGAGGCGGGGCCGCGTCGACGTGGTACGAGAAGTTCAGCCTGGCGGAGAAGCGGAAAGCGTAAGATCGTGTGACGCGAAGCGATCTTCACCACTTAGCCATCGAGCGGTTGCAGGATGCCGAGGCGCTCTTCGCAAACGAGAGATTCGGCGCGGCGTATTATTTGGCGGGATACGCGGTTGAATGTGCTTTGAAAGCGTGCATCGCGAAAAGGACGCGAGAGTTTGAGTTTCCGGACAAGCTTCGGGCAAATCAAAGTCACACACATGATCTCCTCAGGCTGCTGGATCTATCCGGCTTAGAAGAGTTCAAAGCAGAATCCCGAGTTGATCGCTTCTTTGAATATAATTGGAAGATCATTCGGGACTGGTCTGAAGACGCCCGGTATGAATCAGCATTTTCTCATCGAAGAATGAGCCTGGATAAGAGGCGGAGCGGTCCGGCGCTGGGACTCCTTTCTGATTTGGTGTTAGCGGGTAGAAACTGCTTCGTTTTTGCATCCTTGCGCGTCTCTTCGGT